>DAITNC010000104.1:0-5932 GCA_036834865.1 Candidatus Limnocylindrales bacterium
ATCCGGCCGCCGAAGCGGCTCGGACGGACCCCGTACGAGGTGCCGGCTCGGGCTCGCCCGGATCGTAGCACCGAGTCGCGCCGGCGGAGTCTCGAGAACGTCGCCGCGGCGGTGACGACCGTGCGCCGGTCAGGCGTCGCGGTCGCGGTGGACCTGGAAGGTGCGACCCCGGATCGTGGCGCCGCGCAGGGCGGCGACAACGCGGTCGGCCGCTCCCTCGGCCACGTCCACCAGCGAGAACGAGTCGGCGATCTGGATCGCCCCGATGGCCGACCCGGGAACGCCGGCTTCGTTCGCGATCGCGCCGACCAGGTCGCCCGGCCGCATCCCCGCGCGGCGGCCACCGCCGACATAGAGCCGGACCCACGGCCCGGACGCGCGGCGCCCGTTCGACATCGGCGCCTGGGGAGCTTCCCGGCCCGCCGGGACGACGAGCTGGCCGGGGAACGGCCGGGATCCCGGCCGCAACGCGCCGGGACGGCTCCCGCGGGGCCCGGGAGCGCCCGACCCGGGCGCGGGCCCGGGTCGGCCCGATCGCGGCGCGGGATGGAGCGGGCGATCGGTGGGCAGCATCGCCGGGGCGATCTCCACCTCCTCCGTGTCGCGCGCGTTCGCCCCTTCGATGAGCGAGACCGCTGCGAGCGCGATCTCGACCAGGTCGAACTCGTCGGCGAGCGGTTCCACGACGCCCCGGTAGCGCTCCAGCCCCTCTTCGAGGAGACGCTCGCGGAGGCTCGCCTGGAGCAGCTCGAGGCGTCGCTCGCGCAGGTCGGCGACCGTGGGGATGGTCGCGAGCTCCAGCTTCGTGTGCGTCGCCGCCTCGATGTTGCGCAGGAGGCGGTGCTCGCGGGGCTCGAGGAGCGTGATCGCGACGCCTTCGCGGCCCATCCGGCCCGTCCGCCCGATCCGGTGGATGTACATGTCGGGATCGGACGGGACGTCGAAGTTGACGACGTGGGAGACGTGCTCGATGTCCAGGCCCCGCGCCGCGACGTCCGTCGCGACGAGCACGTCCAGAGCGCCCTCGCGGAAGCGGCCCATCACCCTGTCCCGCTGCTCCTGGCTCATCCCGCCGTGGAGCGCGGCGGCGTCGTGGCCGCGGCCCGCCAGCGCCTCCGCGAGATCGTCGACCTCTAGCCGTGTCCGGGCGAACACGAGAGCGGAAGCGGGGTCCTCCAGGTCGAGGATCCGCGCCAGGGCCGCGAGCTTGTCCGCGGCGCGCACCACGTAGACCCGCTGGCGGACGCGGGGCATCTCCTCGCGGGACGGCCGCTCGGCGCGCACGGCGACCCGGATCGGATCCCGCAGATGGCGGGCCGCGATCCGTGCGATCGTGGGCGAGATCGTGGCGGAGAACAACGCCGTCTGGCGTCCCGGCGGTGTCGCCGCGAGAAGCGCTTCCAGGTCCTCCGCGAAGCCCATGTCCAGCATCTCGTCGGCTTCGTCGAGGACGACAACCTCCACGCAGTCGAAGGAGAGGCTGCCGCGGGTGAGGTGGTCGACCGCCCGCCCAGGCGTCGCGACGACCACGTCCACGCCCCGCCGGAGCGCCCGCAGCTGCTGGCCGATCGCCTGGCCGCCGTAGATGGGCAGGACATGGGCGTCCAGGCCGCGCCCGTACCGGTGCACGGATTCGGCGACCTGCATCGCCAGCTCGCGGGTCGGGACCAGGACCAGGGCCAGCGTGCGACCCTCGCCGGCCCGCCCCAGGCCGCCGCCGGCGGCGAGTCGCTGGAGGATCGGCAGGGCGAACGCGGCGGTCTTCCCGGTGCCGGTCGGGGCTTCCGCCAGCACGTCGCGCCCGGCGAGGAGCGGCGGGATCGTCTCGCGCTGGACGGGCGTCGGCTCCTCGTACCCAAGGCCTTCGAGCGTCCCGAGCAGCGCCGCCTCCAGGCCCAGCGAAGCGAAGCTTCCTGCCTCGACGGCCGGCGTCGGCGCGACGGGATCGGTCGCTGGCGCGAGGTCGGTCATCCGCACAGCCTACGCGACGCGAACGAACAGGCAATGCCGCCGCGATTCGGCGCTAGTTCGTGGTCCCCGTCGGGGCAGGGTTGACCGGCGTGCCGGGCGTGCCGGGCGTGCCGGGTGCCCAGGGCATGCCGTGACCCCCGCGCATCCCCGGCCCGAAGCCCGTGCCGGCCGGGAAGGCCCGGACGACCGTCGCGGTGAAGCTCCCGTCCGCGTTCGGGGTGCCCTCGGCCATCACGATCGCGCCGAGCGCGATGTCCGAGAAGGAAGCGGTGGTCTTGCCGGCAACCTGGTAGGTCGTGCTCGAGCCGACGTTGATGGTGAGCGACGCGCCGGCCCGCGTCTTGACCACGATTGTTGCCGGGTTCGTCGCGGGGTTCGGCGTGGTGGTAATCGCGGTGACGGTGCCGCCCGCCTGGGCCGGCTGGATGTTCACGAGCGTGGCCGTGAACGTGCCGCCGGCCGCGGCCGTGCCCTCGGCATCCACCATGGTGCCGACGGTTAGGGCGGCGCCGGTCGATGCGGCGCCGGCGAGCTTGTAGGTGGTCGAGTCCGTCACGACGATCGTCCTGTCGGTGCCATCCCGCTGGGTGATCGTCACGCTGGTGCCGCTCACGGTCTTGACCGTTCCCTGGACGTGCGGGAGCACAACCTGGATCGCGGTGATCTTGAACGTCCCGTCGGCCTGGCGGGTCTGGCTGAAGGCGATCGAGTCGCCCACCTTGAGCGTCGAGATGTCGACGGTCTGGCCGCCCTTCGAGACGCTGGCGCCCGTGCCGTCGATCGTCCGGGTCCAGCCGCTGCTGGTCGTCAGGCCGAGCTTCGTCCCGTCGATCGCCGCGATGGAGATGGATCCAAACGCTCCGGCGCCACCCATGCGGCCGCCGCGACCCATCCCTCCGCCGGGCCCGGACCCGCCGGGCCCGAACCCGCCGGCGTTGTCGTCACCCATCATCCCGGGACCGTTGATGCCGGGTGCGTTCGGCGCGGCGGCCGTGCCGCCATTCGGCGCAGTCCACGTGCCGGTGTCCGCGCCAAGCAGGACGCCCCGGGCGTTTGCTGGAGCCGGCGCCGCGGTCGCCGGTGTACCGGCGGAGGACAGGCCAACGGCGACCGCGGTCAGGCCAATGGCGCCGGCGAGGATCGCGCCGGCGATCAGCGGGAGCGACCGGCGGGACGATGGGGCGACGGGCTGGATGGGCGCGACGTATTGAGGCCGGCTCTCCGACTGCTCTGCGGGTTGACCGTCGGGAAGCCCCTCGGGCTGCTCCGTGGGAGCGAAATCCATGGTGGTGTCTCCTGAAGTCCTCCTCCGGATTTCGGCCGAGCGCGGGAGGACACACCTCGGCGGCTGGTGCATGTATCGCAGGCGAACCTGAACGGATCATGAAACGGGAGCGATTCCTCGTTGCCGCCGAACGTCCGCAACGGTCCGAGTGGCAGCAGGAGGCCCACATGGCCAGAGGAGGGACGTCGCCGGGCGGACAACCGGCCCGCCGGAGACGGTGGCGTAGGATGTCACCGAATGGCTTGGCGGCATGGACCGTTCCGAGCGAGGAGAAGCAACGATGATGCGCTATGGCTGGGGGGGCGGAGGCGGTGGGTTCTGGCTGCTCATCGGCCTCCTGCTGCTGATCGCGCTTGTCATCCTCATCGTCTGGGCGGTCATGCACCTCTCGCGCTCCGGACGGGCAGCGACGCACGACCCCTCGCGTCCGACGCCGAATGAGATCCTCCGCGAACGGTTCGCCCGTGGCGAGATGACCGCGCAGGAGTTCGAGGACGCCAAGAAGGTTCTCGGCCCGGACCGCTGACCGTCGGGCAACGTGCCGGGGTCAGTGTCACAGCGCCCTACGGTCCTTGTGCCTCCCCGAACCACGTGGTCGTGCCATCGGAGAGCAGCACGCCGCCCGGCAGGAGAACCGCCTGAATCGCCAGGTCGCTCGGGATGTCGCCCGTGACGGGAAGTCGCTGCCAAGTGAGCCCATCGTGGGAGGCCCAGACACCTGCGTCAGTGCCGCCTCGCAGCGCCACCATGCGATGGCCGTCGCCGACGAGCGTCCCGTTGGGCCCGCTGCCGCAGCCTTCGCCCGTGCACCCGGTCGGCCCGAGCGGTGGGTAGGTCGGCAGGGGCCGCCAGTCGCGACCGTTCGCCGACTGCCACCACAGCAACACGCCCGGGGTCGCGAGGACCCCGCCCGTCGCGATGAGCCCGTTGCGGGCCGCCACGAGCGCGGTCGCGCCCCAACTCGGGGCGGTGCTCGCGAGGATGACCCCGGAGGCGGAGACAAGGTGCAGGGGGTACGGGCCGGTCCACGCGCTACCGTCGACCGACTGGTAGGCCACAGCCCGGTACTGGTCCCCGCTCACCCTCAAGGCTCCCACGCCCGTGTACCCCGTGCTGGTCCCGACGATGTACCCGAGTGCGCGCCCGCCCGGGAGCGTCCCGGCAGGCACGGCTCGCCAACGGATGCCGTCGACCGATGTCGCCGCATGAGTGACAGACCCAGCGGCGACAGCGAGCAGCCCAGCCGGTCCGGCGGCCAAGAGCGGAACCGCCCGCGACTGAGGAGGCAGACCGAGGTCGGGTCCGGTGTGGGGCGTCCACGAGCGCCCATCGGGTGAAGTCCACGACATCAGCGGCAGCGCAGGACTGTAGGTTGGGCAGGCGGAGGTGCAGTCCCACGTCCCGGCGAGCAAAGTAAGGGCGACAAGTCCCCCGGAGACCTCGGCCATGCCCACGATCAGCAGGCCCGGCCAGAACGTGTTCGCCGTGTTGAAGGGCAGGGCCTCCCAGTGCGCTCCGTCCTGTGACGTCCAGACTGGCGTGGACCATCCGTCTGACCCGACGGCGATGAAACCGCCGCGCCAGCGCAGGACCGAGCGGACCAGCGTGAGCGGGTCGCCGGAAGCCAACTTCCGCCAGTGAATGGCCGTCCATGCCGCGTCCGCTGAGGGCGGGACGGGTGTCGTGAAGGTCGTCGCCAGCGCAGGAGGTGGCGCCGGGCTCGATGCAACCGGCGAGGGCTCGCTCGTGGGCACCGGTGTCGTAGAGGGCTGCGATGCGGGAGATGCAGCCACCCCGGGCGTGGCCGACGCAGTGGTCGACGCAACCGGCAGGGGCGAGGTCGTGGAGCCACAGCCGGCGAGCGCAGTGACGCCGAGCACGACCGCCAGGTGCAGCCGAATCCTCATGAGATGGCCGTATCGGCCTCGTGTCTCGGGCGGGCTACCACCGGTCACCGGCCCTTCGTGCGGACATCCGGGGGTGCGGCAGGAGGTTGTGCGTACCGCACCCCGTACACGCTATCCAACTCAAGCGCCACGCCTGTTTCCTCTTCGTGTCCGGTCAGCCGGGCTCCTCGTCGCTCTTCGCGTCCTTCTGCCAGCCGAGGTGCTTGCGCAGCCAGCCGACCGAGGCGAGGTGGAACGTCGCAGTCTCGTCGTAGGCCGCGAGCCCCTCGATCTGCGACTGCGTGAGGACGGTTCGCACCTCGCCGAGCGACATGCTCGCGATGTCATCGGCCGAGACCATCACATCACCGGGTCGCCCGGTCAGGGCGACCCGCAGGCCGTGGAAGATATCCTCGGCATCGGATCCGAGCACCTCGTGCACGACGCCCACGTGGACGTTGTCGCTGGAAGTCACCGGCGTTCCGTAGACGATGGAGCGCCACGAGATGGGCTGGGTCTCCGGCACGTGGACCTCCTTGGACTGTTCGTGGACGCCGCACGGGCAATGGTAGTCCCGGGATCAGCCTCCTCACGGGGTGACACCGCCCGCTGTCCAGAAGGCGACAGGTGTTCGGCGGTCAGATCGAGGCCCTGACCTGCGGCGCGACGGAGCCTGCACTTGCAGCAATCCTGGCGCCGGTTGATGCCGCCCGGCGCCGGTCAGTGCCGGTCATCCACGAGGGGTGGTGGGGTGGCCTACGGGGATTGAACCCGTAACCTTCGGAGCCAC
>DAITNC010000105.1:0-5869 GCA_036834865.1 Candidatus Limnocylindrales bacterium
AACCAGACGGACACCTTTGATCACCTCCACGGCGATGGTAGCGCCGGGACCCCCGTGCTGCTGCAGCCCGCCGCCGCTCCGGCCGGGGGCGCGCTACGATCGCGGCATGCCGGCCGCTCCCGTACCCAGCGTCCAGGTCTTCGGCCGCGAGGACAGCCAGCCGACCCGGGCCGCCCTCCGTTTCTTCAAGGAGCGCCGGGTGACCGTCCACTTCGTGGACCTTCGGCGCAAGCCGATCGCGCCCGGCGAGCTGCAGCGGTTCGTGACGAAGCTCGGCGCCGCATCCCTGGCCGACACGACCTCGCGGACATGGCGGGACGCCGGCCTGGGCTACCTCCGGATGGACGACACGGAGCTGGCCTCCCGGCTCCTTGCCGATGTGCGCCTGCTGCGTCTCCCGCTCGTCCGGAACGGCAATCTGGTCACGGCCGGCCCGGCCGACGCCACCTGGAAGACCTGGTTCACCCCACCGGGTCCCTGACCCGGCCGCCACTCGCCCGGAGGTCCCGATGTCCGACACCGACGCCCCGCCCCCGTCCCGCTCCGACGAGCGGGATCCCACCAGCTCCCGCGGCGCCGACGGTGAGCCCATCACGACCGGGCGCGAGCGACTCCGGGCAGGGCGCCTGCTCGTCCGCCGCGAGGCGATGGACCGGCAGGTCCCGGAACGGGCCGGAACGGCCGACGAGCGGCTCCTCCGGCGAAGCCGCACCGCGTTCCTCGACTCGGACCCCTGGCGCACGCTCCGCATCCAGGCCGAGTTCGTGGAGGGCTTCGACGCGCTGGCCGGCATCGGGCCGGCCGTCACCGTCTTCGGCTCCGCGCGCGCGGCCGAGGGCGACCCGGTCTACGAGCAGGCGCGCGAGCTCGGCCGCCTCCTGGCCGAGGCCGGCCTGACGGTCATCACCGGGGGCGGCCCCGGCGTCATGGCCGCGGCGAACCGCGGCTGCTTCGAGGCCGGCGGCTTCTCCGTGGGCTGCAACATCGAGCTGCCGCACGAGCAGTGGCTCAATCCGTGGGTGGACCTGGGCGTCGAGTTCCGCTACTTCTTCGTCCGCAAGACGATGTTCGTGAAGTACGCGGAGGGGTTCGTGATCTTCCCCGGCGGCTTCGGGACGCTCGACGAGCTGTTCGAGTCGCTGACCCTGATCCAGACCGGCAAGATCAAGCACTTCCCGGTCTTCCTGGTGGGCAGCGCCTACTGGGCGGGCCTCCTGGCCTGGTTCCGCCAGACGCTGCTTGCCTCGGGCACGATCACGGAAGAGGACCTGACGCTCTTTGTCGTCACGGACGATCTCGCCGAGGTGGTCGACGGCCTCCGGCGGTTCGTGGAGGCGCGCGGCGGCGCCAGCCCCACTGAGGAAGCCTGAGGATCACGGCGGCCCGAGCGGCGCCCGGTCCGGGCGGGTTCGATTCGCGAGGAAGCGACCGCCCACCCCCCCGGACTCAGGGTCGCGGAAGGGCGACCTCGATCATCCCGTCGACGACCCGGACCGGATAGTGCCGCAGGCGGCGGACCCGCGTCAGGCGGCGGGCTTCGGCCTTCCTGCCCGGGGGCTCGGGCTTCGGTTCGCTGCCGGGAGGGGACCAGGGCAGGTGCGGACCGCCGTCGGCGTCGAGGCCGCCGGTGGTCGGCATCTGGACCGTCTCGCCGGTGCACAGGTCGAAGCGCCCGTTGTGAAGCGGGCAATCCACGATGCAGCCGTCCAGGCGCCCCAGCGAGAGCGGCGCGGCCATGTGGGGGCAGCGATCGTCGGTTGCCAGCAGGCCGGCCGGGACGTTGGCGAGCAGCAGGTCGAGGTCGCCGCGACTGACGCGCAGCATGGCACCCGGCGGCAGCTCGGCGACGGGGACCAGGGCAACGAACGGCGCGTCAGCCGTCCCGGGCGCGGCGAGCGCCGGCGGCATGGCCGCGATGCGTGGCACCCCGGCCGGACCGGGTCCGGCCCGCGGTGACGAGCTGTGCTCCCCGGTCACCGGGCGTCTACTCGCCGGCGAGGGCGGGCCGGGGCGCCATGCCCTCCGCGCCGGGACGAGGAGGCGCGCTGGCTCCGTGCGCCTCGCCCGCCACCGGCCCGAGCGACGAGCGCAATGGAACCTCGCGGATGATGAACACTGCCAGCAGTGCGAGCGCGGAGGCTGCCAGACCCAGCCAGAAGACGAACCCGATGGAGAGGGAGATCGCCTCGTAGATCGAGGTCACGATCTTCGGGACGAACGGCTCCACGGACTGTCGGGCCGCAGCGGGGACGACGGCCAGGATCTGCTGTCCGAGCGTCGTGCCGACGCCGAGCAGGCTGTTCTGGTCGAAGCCGCCGCCCTGGAACCCGCTGACGATGGACTGCGGGACGCCGTTCACGAGGAGGCGGGCGGGGATCTGGGCGGCGACCTGGGTGCCGAAGAGCGAGCCCGCGATGGACAGGCCCACGGTGCCCCCGATCTGGCGGAAGAACGCGATGCTCGACGTGGCAACCCCGAGCTTGCTGAACGGGACGGCGTTCTGGACCACGATCGTGAAGACCGCCAGCGTGGGGCCGATCCCCACTCCCAGGACGAACTGCCAGAGGCTGATCACCAGGGGGTCGGATGTGGCGGCGAGGTTCGTGAACAGGAACGAGCCGAGGCCCACCAGCACGACGGAGGCGAGCAGGAGGACCTTGTACTTCCCGGTCCGGGCCACGATCTGGCCGCTGATGACGCTCGCGATGATGACGCCCAGCAGCAGCGGGAAGAGCGCGTAGCCGGAGGCGGTCGCGCTGTCGCCCTTGACCACCTGGTAGAAGCGGGGCAGGAAGATGGTGGCGGAGAAGAAGCCGAACGCCGCGAAGAACGTCGCGAGGATGGAGCCCGCGTAGGTCCGGTCGCGAAACAGGTCCAGCGGGACGATGGGCTCCCTGGCGCGCCATTCGATGAAGAGGAAGACGGGGATGAGCACCGCGGCCAGCAGCAGGAGCCCGCCGACCTCGGGGCTGGTCCAGCTGGAGCTCTGGCTGTTCGTGAGGCCCACCAGGAGCGGGATCATCGCGGCCACGAAGACCAGCGCGCCGACCCAGTCCAGGTTGAGCGCGTGCTTCGGGCGCTTCAGGCTGGGCAGCACCCGGCTGACCACCACCAGCGACGTCAGCCCGATGGGCAGGTTGATGTAGAAGATCCAGTGCCAGCCGAAGTTGTCCGTGATGATCCCGCCCAGGGCCGGCCCGACAAGCGCCGCCAGCCCGAACACGGCCCCGAAGAGACCCTGGTACTTGCCGCGCTCGGCAGGCGTGAACAGGTCGCCGATGACGGCGAGCGAGATCGGGAAGAGCGAGCCCGCCCCGATCCCCTGGATGCCGCGGAAGAGGATCAGCTGCCACATCTGCCCGCTCAGGCCGGAGAGCGCCGAGCCGACCAGGAACACCGTGATCCCGAAGATCAGCATCGGCTTGCGGCCGTAGAAGTCCGAGAGCTTGCCGTAGAAGGGGACGCTGATCGTCGAGGTGAGCAGGTAGATCGCCACCGCCCACGTGTAGAGGTCGTTGCCCTGGAGGTCGGTGACGATGCGCGGCAACGCCGTGCCCACGATCGTCTGGTCAAGGGCGCCCAGCAGGAGTGCCAGGAGGATCGCGCCGATCACCTCGAATCGCGCGCGCCGCGAGATCTCGAGGGCCGGGTGGGGTTCGGCCCCGTGTGTGCCGTGGGGTGCGCCCCCCGCGCCCTCCACCACCGGTGCCACTTCCATCATCGTCGTGCAGTCTCCTCTGTCGGCCCTGGTCCGGCCGGTTGAAGCGGCGGGTCATCTTCGTGCGCCCGAGGGGTTTCGCGAGACTCGTCCGCCCGGATCGTTTCGCGGAGGTCGGTGACGCCACCCACGAGGCGAAGGAGCTGGTCGGTGTCGAGTCGGTCGAGCAGCGCCCCCAGCATCTCGTTGCGCCAGCCGTCGAGATCCTCGACTGCCCGGGCTCCCTCCGGCGTCTGCTGGACGGTCACGACGCGGCGGTCAGCGCCGTCGCGCAGGCGTTCCACGAGCCCGCGCTGCTCCATCCGATCCACGATCCCCGTGGCATTCGGCACGGCCACGCCGAGCAGGTCCGCCAGGCGGGTCATGGGCTGCGGCCCGTGATCCTGCAGAATCCAGAGCGCCTGCAGGTGCGCCATGCTGATGCCGTGCAGGTGGAGACGCCGGGCCGCCGCGCAGCGCTGGTGCCCGGCAATCGCGGCGGTTCCGGCGAGGACCTGGTCGATCAGTGCCCGGCGCTCGGGTGAGCGGGGCAGGACGCCGGCGTTGGTCGGCTCGATTGTTACGGTCACAGCAATAATCTACCGGACCGCAATCAGTTCGTCAAAGGCAATCATTCCGGTCACGGCAAGCACCTGGAGATGGACATGCGTTTCGCGCTGATGATCGAGCCGCAGCAGGGCTGCTCCTACGTGGACCAGCTGGCGGTTGCCCGGCATGCAGAGGCGGCGGGCTTCGAGACCTTCCTGCGCTCCGACCACTACGACAGCTTCCCCGGCGCGACGGGTCGCCCCACCACCGACGCGTGGGCCGTCCTGGCCGGGCTTGCCCGCGAGACGACCACCATCCGGCTCGGCGCCCTGGTCTCGCCGGTGACGTTCCGGCACCCGGGCAACCTGGCGAAGCTGGCCACGACGGTGGACGAGATGTCGGGCGGTCGGCTGGAGGTGGGCATCGGGGCCGGCTGGAACCAGGCCGAGCACGATCATCACGGCTTCCCGTTCCCTCCGATCGAGGTGCGCGCCGAGATGCTGGAGGAGCAGCTGGAGATCGTGCGCGGCCTGTGGCAGGGCCCGGATGGCTGGTCCTTCACTGGTCGGCATTACCAGGTCCCGGGCGGGATGCTCCGACCGCGGCCGGTCCAGAAGCCGGCCCCGCCGCTCATCGTGGGCGGGGAGGGGAGCCCGCGATCGATGCGGATCGCCGTCCGCTTCGCCGACGAGTTCAACCTCTCCAGCACCTCGCCGGAGCGCGCGGTCGAACGGTTCGCCATGCTGGACGCCGTGGCGCGGGACGCGGGCCGCGATCCCGCCACGCTGCGGCACTCGGCGATGGCGGGCGTCCTCGTCGGGCGCGATGCTGCCGAGGTCGAGCGCCGGACGCGCGCGCTTCTCGATGCGTTCGGCATGGTCGCCGAGGGAGCGGCCTGGTTCGAGACACGTCGGCCGCGCTGGGTCTACGGCACGCCGGACGAGGCGCGCGCGATGGTGGCGCGGTTCGAGGCGGCCGGCTGCGAGCGGATCATGCTCCAGGACTTCCTGCCCTGGGACCTGGAGCACATTGACCTGCTGGGCGAGGTCCTGGTCCGGGGCTGACCCGCGGAGGCAGCGCGACCACGAGGTCCGCGGCCGCGCGCCGCGGCTACTCCGCCAGCGCCCCGGCCTCGCGATAGGCGAGCTGGTCCCGCCGGATCAGGTCCGGGTTCGAGCCCCGGGCCCTCGCCAGGCGCTCGGTCAGCAGCTGGAGAGGCGTCGTCGTCCCGATGAGCGCCGCCGCCGGCCCCGGGAGGCTCGGCGCCTCCGCCGCCAGGATCCGGCCGCCTGGGGTCAGGAATGCCGGCCAGGCGCCGTCCAGGTCCGCTGCGAGGATCGCCGCCGGCCGCATCCCGATGCGGGCCGCCGCCGCGAGCGCCTGCTGGGCCCGCGCGGAGCGCGCCTCGCGCCCCGCCCGGTCCGCCAGGATGAGCACCATGCCGGTGGCCCCGTCCATCGCGGGGAGGTGGCCGTGAAGGACGGTCTCCGTGTCGCGCAGGGTCGTCGGCAGCCAGGTCGCCTCCTCCACCTTGAGCGCCAGCTCGCGACCGGCCGCCAGGTCGGCGCCGGACGCCACGACGATCAGCTCGCGAGTCCCCGCCAGCTCGGCGGCGATCCGCTC
>DAITNC010000106.1:0-5834 GCA_036834865.1 Candidatus Limnocylindrales bacterium
GACGCTGGCGAGCGTTGGTCTTCGTGCGCTGGCCCCGGACCGGGAGGTTCCGCCGATGGCGGAGCCCACGGTACGAGCCGATCTCGATGAGGCGCTTGATGTTGAGCGCCACCTCGCGACGGAGGTCGCCCTCGACCTTGAACCGTCGATCGATCAGCTCGCGCAGCCGGGTGACCTGGTCCTCCGTGAGGTCCCGGACCCGGGTGTCGGGGTTGACGTTCGTCTGCTGGAGGATCTTCTGGCTGGTGGGCAGCCCGATCCCGAAGATGTAGGTCAGGGCGACTTCCACGCGCTTCTCGCGCGGGATGTCGACGCCGGCGATCCGTGCCATTCGATCAGCCCTGCCGCTGCTTGTGCTTTGGATTGGCGCAAATGACCATCACGGTCCCGTGGCGGCGGATCACCTTGCAGTTGTCGCAACGGGCCTTCACCGAGGCTCGGACTTTCAACGATCTTCCTTCGCTCTGGGTGCCGGCTACTTCAGCCGGTACGTGATCCGACCCCGGGTGAGGTCGTACGGGGACAACTCGACGCGAACCCGGTCGCCCGGCAGGATCCGGATGAAGTTCATCCGGAGCTTCCCGCTGATGTGGGCAAGGACGCGGTGGCCGTTCTCCAGCTCGACGGCGAACATCGTGTTCGGCAACGGCTCGAGGACAGTACCCTCGACTTCGATCGCGTCCTTCTTGGCCAACGTGCTCCCTGGTGCTCCTGCTCACGGTCGGGCGCCGACCGAGCCGACACACGAACGCGTAGCGTATCAACTTCGGCCGATTCCGGCAAGCGCCGGCGGCGGCCGCCTACATCCTGGTGAGAATCTCCGGGCCGTCCTCGGTGACGGCGACCGAATCCTCGAAATGGGCCGCGACCGAGCCGTCGCGGGTGACAACGGTCCAGCCGTCGCCGAGCGTCTCGACGTCGGCACTGCCAAGGGTGAACATCGGCTCGATCGCCAGGCAGATGCCCGGCGCCAGCTCGATCCCCTTCGTCTTGGTGCGGTAGTTCGGGACCTGCGGCTCCTCGTGCATCGCGGTGCCGATGCCGTGGCCCACGTACGGCCGGACCACGCCGTAGCCCCGCGGCAGGGCTACGTCCTCCACCGCGGCGGAGATGTCCCAGATCCGGTTGCCGGCGATCGCAGCCGCGATCCCCGCCTCGAGGGCGAGGCGGGTCGTGGCCACCAGCTCGCGAACCTCGGGTGACGAGTCGCCGACGATGAAGGTCCGTGCCGCGTCGCCGTGGTAGCCGTCGATGATCGCCCCGGCGTCGATCGAAACCACCTGGCCGTTCGCGATCGTCCGGTCGCCCGGGATCCCGTGGACAACCTCGCGGTCGATCGAGATGCACAGCGACGACGGATAGCCGAAGTAGCCCTTGAAGGACGGCGTCGCGCCGGCCCTGCGGATGTGCTCCTCCGCGATCCGGTCCAGGTGCGCCGTGGAGACGCCCGGACGGAGCTCCTCCTCGACGAGGCCCAGGACCTCGGCCACGACCCGTCCCGCCCGGCGCATGGTGGCGATCTCCGCGGCGGACCTGCGGGTGATCACGGGCTCGTGCGCCAGTACGGGATCGGCTCGATCGCGTCCAGGAGGTCGTTCGTGACGGCGGCGATCGGGCGGCGGCCGTCCACGGTGTGCAGGACGCCCGCGGCGCGGTAGTGCTCGACCACGTCCGCGAGGGCGCCGAGCTGCTTCTCGAGCCGGGCCTGGACGATCTCCGGCCGGTCGTCGTCCCGCTGGATCAGCGCCGAGCCGTCGATGTCGCAGATGCCGGCCACGCGAGGCGGGTAGGCCGACTCGTGGTACGTGTGGCCCGCCGCGCTGCAGAGCCAGCGCCCGGTCAGGCGCCGGAGCAGCTCGTCGGCGGGGACATCCACGAGGAGCGCCGCGTCCACGGCCGCCCGGCGCTCGGCCAGCGCACGGTCCAGGGCCTCCGCCTGGGGACGGTTGCGGGGAAAGCCATCGAGGATGGCGCCGCGCTCGGCGTCCGGCACCTCGAGCCGCGCGAGCAGCATGCCGACGGTGATCTCGTCGGGGACCAGCTCGCCGCGTTCCATGTACCCCTGGGCCGCGATGCCGAGCGGGCTGCCGTCCCTGGCGGCGGCCCGGAACAGGTCGCCGGTCGCCACCCTGGGCAGCCCGAGGTGGCGGGCCAGGACGTGCGCCTGGGTGCCCTTCCCGGCGCCCGGCGCGCCGAGCAGGACGAGGACCCTCATCCCGCGGATCCCGCCCGAACCCGGCTCACCGGATGAACCCCTCGTAGTTCCGCATCATGAGCTGGGCCTCCAGCTGCTTCATCGTCTCGACCACGACCGAGACGACGATCAGGATGCTGGTGCCGCCGAGGGAGAGACCGGCCAGGCCCGGGATGGCCGCCTGGAACACGAAGGGCGCGACCGCCACGATGCCCAGGAAGAGCGCTCCCGCGACCGTGATCCGGTTGACCACGCGAGCGAGGTAGTCCTGGGTCGGCCTCCCCGGACGAATCCCCGGGATGAAGCCGCCGTTCTTGCGGAGCTGCTCCGCCGTCTCGTCGGGCTTGAACGTGAACGCCGTGTAGAAGTACGTGAAGCCGACGGTGAGGAGGAAGTAGAGCGATCCGTAGACCAGCAGGTTCGACGGCCCGAACGTGTTCACGAAGAACGTCGCGATGTCCTTGACGACGGACACCTGGCTCTGGGCGAAGTACCCGGCGATCTGGCTGGGGAACAGCAGGATGCTCACCGCGAAGATGATCGGGATGACGCCGGCCTGGTTGACGCGGAGCGGCAGGAACGTCGTGCCGCCCTGGTACATCCGCCGTCCGCGCACGCGGCTCGCGTACTGGATCGGGATGCGCCGCTGGCCCTCGGTGACGAAGACGATCGCGGCGATGGCCGCCACGCCGAAGATGGCGAAGACCACGAGCGCGGCGATGTTCGGCGAGTCCATGAAGGTCCCGATGGCCTGGGGCGCGCGACCGACGATCCCCGCGAAGATGATGAAGCTGATCCCGTTGCCGATCCCCTTCTCGGTGATGAGCTCGCCGAGCCACATGAGCAGGATCGAGCCGGCGGTCAGCGTGACGATCTGCGTCAATGTCTCGAACGAGGCAAGGTCGAAGCGGGTGTTGAGCACGCCCGCCTGGTTCAGGACGGCCAGGAAGCCGTAGCTCTGCAGGAGCGCGAGCGGGACCGTCAGGTAGCGGGTGTACTGGTTGATCTTGTTGCGCCCGTACTCACCCTCGCGCTGGAGCGCGGTGAGGGCGGGGACGACGCCGGTCATCAGCTGCATGATGATCGACGCGTTGATGTACGGGTTGACGCCCAGCCCCACCACGGAGAACCGCGACAGCCCGCCGCCCGAGAACAGGTCGAGCAGGCCGAAGAGCGCGTTGTTGTTGAAGAACTGGGCGAGCTTCGTGGGGTCCGCGCCGGGGACGGGGACGTGGGCGAGCGCCCGGAAGATGATCAGGACGCCCAGGACGAAGAGGATCCGGCGCCGGATGTCCGGCGCCCGGAACGCGTTGAGGATGGAGTCGAACACGGCGGGGCCGCGTCAGTCCGCGTCGGCCGGGCGCTCGACGCCCAGGGCGGCGAGCAGGGACGTCGGGATCTCGATCACCTGGACCGTCCCGCCGGCGCTCTCGATCTTCTCGCGGGCACTTTTCGTGAAGGCATCGGCGACCACGAAGAGCGGCTGGGTCACGTCGCCGCTGCCGAGGATCTTGAGCGGCTTGTCCATGCTTCTCACGAGGCCGGCCATGCGGAGCAGCTCCTGGTTCACGGTGACGGGAGCCGGGGCAGCCCGCTTCGGGCCGCCGGGAAGGTCTCCCTCGGGGAGCCGGCCGAGCTCGATCGCGGCGCTGATGGCGCCGACGTTGACGACCTCGTACTCGATCCGATTGACGTTGCGGAAGCCCCGCAGCTTCGGGATCCGGATGTGGATCGGGGTCTGGCCACCCTCGAACCAGGCCGGGATGGAGCTGCCCGCGCGGGACTTCTGGCCCTTCGTGCCGCGTCCGGCGGTCTTGCCCTTGCCGGCGGCGATGCCGCGGCCGACGCGGGTCTTCGCGGTATGCGCGCCCTCGGCGGGCCGCAGATCGTGAAGCTTCATCGGGTCTCCTCCGCGGCAATCTCCGGGAGCTCCTCCACCTCGACGAGGAAGCGCACGGCGCGGACCATCCCGCGCGTCGCGTCGTTGTCGGGCACGACGACCGTGTCGCCGATGCGGTGGAGCCCCAGCGCCTTGATGGTCCCGCGGTTGCGGGCGATGTGGCTGATGACGCTCTTGACCTGGGTCACCCGGAGCCTACCGGCCATCTGCGGCCTCCGCGGCTGGCTGGCCGGCGACGAAGAGCCGGACGGGCACGCCCCGACGCGCGGAGATCTCCTCGGCCGAGGAAAGGCCGCGCAGGGCCTCGATCGTGGCCCGGACCACGTTCACCGGGTTCGTCGAGCCGTGGACCTTCGAGAGGATGTCGCGGATCCCGGCAGCCTCCACCACGGCGCGGACCGACCCGCCGGCAATGACGCCGGTCCCCTGCGAGGCGGGCTTGAGCAGCACCCTGGCGGCCGCGAACTCGAAGTGGACCTCGTGCGGGATCGTGGTCCCCACGGTGGGGATCCGGATGAGGTTCTTCTTCGCGTCCTCGACGCCCTTGCGGATCGCCTCGGGAACTTCGCCGGCCTTGCCGAGCCCGGCGCCGACGTGGCCCTGGCCGTCGCCCACGATGACGACGGCGGAGAAGCTGAAGCGCCGCCCGCCCTTGACGACCTTGGCGACGCGGTTGATCTGGACGACACGCTCTTCGAGCGTGAGCTTGCTTGGATCGATCCTGGCCACTGGCGGTCTTCTCCTCCTAGAAGTCGAGACCGGCTTCCCGCGCGGCCTCGGCGAGCGTCTTCACCCGGCCGTGGTAGCGATACCCGGCTCGGTCGAAGACGACCTGCGCGACCCCGGCGGTGCGGGCCCTCTCGGCGACCAGGCGTCCGACCACCTTCGCTTCGTCGACCTTCGTCTGCTTGCCTCCCTTGAGCTCCGGCTCGAGGGAGGATGCGGCAGCGAGGGTTCGACCGGCGGCGTCGTCGATCACCTGCGCATAGATATGGTTGAGGCTGCGGAATACAGCCAGGCGCGGCCGCGCGGACGTCCCCTCCAGTCGGAGGCGAATCCGCTCGTGCCGTTTCTGCCGGGCGGCGCCGCGCGTGGCGGCCTTCGTCATCGTGGTCGTCCTTCCGTTACTTCTTTCCGCCGATCTTGCCGGCCTTGCCAGCCTTGCGGCGGATCACCTCGCCCGAGTAGCGGACGCCCTTGCCCTTGTATGGCTCCGGCTTCCGGGTGGCCCGGACACGGGCGGCTACCTGGCCGACGAGCTCCTTGTCGATGCCCAGGACGGCCAGCTTGATCGGGGTCTCGACCTCGAAGCTGATGCCGGCCGGCGGCACGATCTCGACGGGATGGCTGTACCCGAGGTTGAGCTGCAGCTTCTCGCCGACCTTCTGGGCACGGTAGCCCACGCCGGTGATCTCGAGGCTCTTCCGGTAGCCGGTCGTGACGCCCACGACCATGTTGGCGACGAGCGTTCGGGTCAGCCCATGGAGCTGCTTGTGCTGCTTGAGGTCCGATGGGCGGGTTACCAGGAGGCTTCCCTCCCCGGTCTCCACGGTCATCGCGGCCGGGATCGAACGGGTCAGGGTCCCCTTCGGGCCCGTCACGGTGATGACCGGGCCGACGAGAGATACCTCGACGCCGGCTGGCAGGATGATCGGCTGACGACCGATACGCGACATCGTCGTCCTCCTACCAGACGTACGCGAGGACTTCGCCGCCGAGCTGGGCCTTGCGAGCCTGCGC
>DAITNC010000107.1:0-5770 GCA_036834865.1 Candidatus Limnocylindrales bacterium
ATCAGCACCCCGGTCTGGCGCAGGCCCATGATCTGGCCCGTCCCCGCCACGCCCGTTGCGCTGATCCGGTCGGTCGCGGCTGCGCGTCGAAGGACGATGGCCCCGATCACGAGGAGGACGAGACCGGTGGCGCCCAGGATCCCCGCCGTGATCAGCATCCCTGCGCGAGCGTCGGGCACGAGTCCGGCCAGCAGCCAGAACCCGCCAGCGAGCACGAGCTCCAACAGCGCCACCAGGAGCAGGGCCCGGCCGAACCGCCGGCTCATCGTCGAGCTTCGGTACACGAGTGCCTCCGTGGGCGGTATCGATGAGTTGTTCCGTCAGGATTCGGCGGCGATCTCCTCCGGCAGCCAGAACCAGCGCAGCGCCTCGAAGTCCGGGCCGACGTCGAGCGGGCTCGGGGCCGCGGCGGGCGGGCGTGGCAGGTCGGCCAGGATTCGCCGCGCCTCCGCCAGGTAGTCGGCCAGGCGCGACTCGGGCTCGCGGTGGCGGTGCGCCGTGTATCGCATCGCGCCTTCGTCGTAGCGGATCGCGTCCAGCGAGAGCGGCGCCTCAGCGACCCCGCCGAGGTGGCCCCACAGCCCGCTGCTCGGGTCGAAGCGGTACCTGGGGAGCAGCCGCCAGCCATCGGACGCCACCAGGTCCACCGCGTCGAGGATGTAGGCGAAGACGGCCTCGCTGATGAAGTAGTTGAAGTTGACGCGAACCCAGCCCGGCTTGATCCCCTCGCAGCCCCGCGCGATCTCGCGCTCGAAGGCGCGGGAGTGCGCCAGGTCGATGCCCAGCAGCCGATGGCCGTACGGCCCCGCGCATGAGCAGCCACCGCGCGCCTGGATCCCGAACAGGTCGTTGAGCAGTGCCACGACGAAGTTGTGGTGGAGGTAGCGGCCCGGCCCGTCGTCCTGTCGGCGGCGCACGGTGAACGAGACGATCGAGAGCCGCTGGGCGCGGGGGTTGCCGAGGATCTCGACGTTCGGGTTGGCCGACCAGCGGGCGATGGCCCGCTGGATGAACGACTCCTCGCGCTCGCGGATCGCCGCGACGCCGACCGCCTCCTTCAGCCCGAAGACGAGGCCGGCCCGGATCGACTCCACGATCGCCGGCGTCCCGCCCTCCTCGCGTCGCTCGATGTCGGCCAGGTAGAGATGCTCGGTCGGGTTGACGTAGGCGACCGTGCCGCCGCCGGGCACGGACGGGACGCGGTTGCGAAAGAGCGCCTTGCGGGCGACCAGCAGGCCGGGCGTGCCGGGTCCGCCGATGAACTTGTGGGGCGAGACGAAGATCGCGTCAAGGCCGTCCCCGGCCATGTCGATCGCGACGTACGGCGCCGCCGCCGCGTAGTCCCAGCAGGCCAGCGCGCCATGGGCGTGGAGGAGCGCGCTGATCCCGCGCACGTCGGACAGGATCCCGGTGACGTTCGAGGCCGCCGAAAAGGAGCCGATCTTCAGCGGGCGGTCGGCGTGGCGCTCCAGCTCGGCGGCCAGGTGAGCGGCGTCGATCTGCCCGTCGTGGTCCTCGTGGATCACCACGACGTCCGCCAGCGACTCGCGCCACGGCAGCTCGTTGGAGTGGTGCTCGTAGGGGCCCACGAAGACCACCGGCCGCTCGTCCGGCGGGATCAGCGCGTGGAGCCCGTAGCGATCGTCGAGGTCCGCGGGGAGACGGATCTCGAGGACGTCGACGAACCGGTTGATCGCGCCGGTGGAGCCCGACCCGACGAAGATGACCGCGTGGTCGTCGGTGGCCCCCACGGCCCGCCGGATCAGCTCGCGCGCCTCGGCCCGGAAGCGGGTCGTCTGGAGGCCGGTCCCGCTCGACTCCGTGTGCGTGTTCGCGTAGAGCGGCAGGACCGCGTCGCGGAGGTAGTCCTCGATGAAGGTCAGCGAGCGGCCGGACGCCGTGTAGTCGGCATAGGTCACGCGCCGGATGCCGAACGGCCCGGCCACGGCCTCGTCGTCGCCGATGACCGAGCGCCGAATCGTCGCGATCAGCGCCTCCGCAGGGTCCATTGCCAATGATCGTACGCGCCCCGCGAGCCGGTCGGGTCCGGCCCGCGGGAATCGTGCGATCCCGTGAGTCCGCCCGATCGGGCAGGTCTCGGCGCCCGGACGACCCTAGCGCGGGACGCCCGATCTGCGCTCCAATTGCGCTCGGGATCGTGCGCATCCATCGCGCGACCAACCGGCCCGGTCGGGGCCTCAGCGAGACCACCTGGAGCGAGCGTGGATGGCGGTCGGTCGTCTCGCGGGAGCCGCGAGGCACGCGGGCAGATCCCGGAGCTGAAGGGTTCTGGCATCCGGCCACGCCGATCGTCGGACTCGAGCCCGCTGGACGGCGTGCTCGACCTGCAGCGTGACGCCGGCAACCAGGCCGTGATCCAGCTGCTCGCCCAGTCCGATCCGGGCGCGCCCGTCGTACAGCGCCAGGCAATTCCGGATCGCATCCTGCTGACCGGCCGGGAGATCCTCCGGCGGATCCCCTCGCTCGAAAGCGAGTGCGCCGATGCGCACTCCATGGACGACGGCGCGATCATCGGCGCGGCCGGCGCGATTCGTCGTCTCCTGGGATCGCCGCACCTCGCGGACGCGGGCGAGCCAGCATTGGAACGGCTCCGTCGGCTGACTGTGGCGCTGCGCGCCGAGGTGATCCGCCGGCAACGCCCCGTCGGCGGGGCCCCCGCGCTGTCGGAGGGCCCGTCGATCTCGGCCGGGAGCGGAGGCGGCCGCGCACTTTCGGACGCCGAGATCGCTGCCGCACAGGGCCCCGGCCCGGCTGGCGAGCGGCTCCGCGAGATCGCCCAGTTCGGTCCGCTCGCCAGTGTCGCGTTCATCGTCTCGTACACGGCCAGCGGCGACTTCGACCAGGCGTTCCGGGCGGGCGAGGCCGGCGCCCTCGCGGATGCATCGATCGAGGCCGTCGGCACGGCGCGGACGCCGATGGAGCATCCTGGTCCGACCACGGATCGCGAGGAACGTCCAGCTAGTGTCGTAGCCCGGAAGAAGCTGGACAGTTCTGCTGGGGGCAGCGACGCTGCCCGACCTGGCGAACCATCCAGCTTCTCCATTGGTGATCACTGACGAGGAACGGACCGCGCTCGGCGCGCTGACCCGGGCCGGTCGGACGGACCAGCGGATCGCGACCCGGGCCCGGATCGTGCTCTGGGCTGCCGATGGGCGCCCGAACCGGACGATCGCCGACGAGCTGGCGGTGAGCCCGATACGATCCTGCTCTGGCGGCGGCGCCTCGAGACTCACCGGCTGGCCGGCCTCGGCGACGCGCCGGGAATCAGGGGTCTTCGTTCCGTCGGCAACGAGGCCTGCCGGTGGGTATCTTCGCCCTCGCGGGCATCATCCCTGCCTGCCGGCCGACATCTCGCCGCGCCGCTCGATGGCCAAGGGCTGGGCGGCCATCCGGCGGGAATACGCTGGACGTTGCGGGGCCGGCCGAACCGACGGCCTCCCGATCAGCCCGCACCCTGTTCGGGGTTGACGCCCCTTGCCAGCCGTGTATCGGCCAGGGCTTGCGAGGTGACGACCGGAAACGGGTCCCGATCCCCGAGCAGGCCGCGAACCTCCCATGCATGAACGAGAAGGCCCAGCCGAACGATCAAGCCATACCAGCTCGACGCGCAGGGATCCGTCTGAAACGTCGCCAGGTTCTCCGTCACGAGGCTGGGGCTGCTCTCCTATCGCTGCGGCACGGCTGTTCGGGGCGACAGGATGACGACCGCGGTCTCGCGTGACCGCCGCGCGGCGAAGGCGTCGAGATCCTTGTCGTAGGTGGCCTGCATGGCCCAGAGGCGCGGCCGCTCATCCGGGTTCGCTGCACGCGCGTGGACGGCGCGCGACCCACCGGGCAGATCGACGGTGACGTCGGGCTGCGCCTGGAGGTTGAGCCACCAGGCGGGCTCCGCATCGGCCCAGCCGTTCATGGCCATGGTGACCAGGTCGGGACCATCCTCGAAGTAGCCGAGGATGGCCACTCGCTCCTGGCCGCTGCGGCGCCCGATCGTCCGCAGGCGCAGCATGCCCCAGCGGTCGGCCGTCGCGCTCCGGAGGCCGAACCGGCCGCCCGTGACTGCATAGGCGGCACGCTGCGCCACCCAGAATGAGCGGATGAACCAGCGCGGCGGCAGGGACGGTGACTTCTTCGACGGTTCTGACATGGTGTCCTCCCGATCGGTGTGAGCGTGGCTCTGATGTCCGGCGGAGGCCGGGGCTGGCGGTCGGCTGGTCATCCCTGGTCGTCCGAGTACTGGAAGGCCTTCTCGAGCGGCACGCGGAAGACCCGGGCGATCCGGAAGGCCATCTCGAGGGTCGGCGAGTATCTGCCCTGCTCGATGGCGATGATCGTCTGGCGGGTCACGCCGACGCGATCTGCGAGGTCCGCCTGGGTCATCTCGCCGGTGGCGAACCTGAGCGACCGGATCGAGTTGGTGACGAGGGTCGGCTTTACCATCTCTGGAACGGCCCGTGGTAGGCCGCGATCTTGGTGACGGAGCTGACAAGGGCTGCCGCCATGCCCCCCAGGAAGATCGCGTTGGCGATCCAGAAGTGGTCCGCCATGGTCATCGCGAGGACCAGGGCGGCGATCGAGCCGGCGATCATCAGCCAGTTGCCGACCCGCTCACCGAAATGGTCGATCTCCCGGTCGCGCTGATCGTTCCTGTCCGCCTCGCCCGGGTTCGAGGCCGCGGCCACGACGTTGCCCAGGATGTTCGCCACGATGAAGCCGGCGATCGCGAAGATCATCGGCTGGACCCAGGAGACCTCAGCCATCGGCTTGCCGAGCACCTGCGGCACGATCACGGCCAGGTAGACGAGAAGCGTCGGCACGCCGACCACGAGCACGACCCAGTTGCTCTTCTCCAGGAATGTCATCGGCGTCTCCCATGTCAAGAATTGTTGACATGGGCAATGTAAAGGATCGCCAACAGCATGTCAACTATCTTTTACACCGCGTTTCGCGCTAGCCACGAGGGAGACCAGGGTCCGCAACCGGAGGGTCGTTCGTGAGCAGCCGAAGTGCGAGCACCACGTCAGGTCATGCTGGTAGCCGTCGCCACGTTGTTGGCAAGGTTGCCTGTCAGGATTGGCGTCGAATGACCGACCTGGGAACTCACCCGTTGGGGAGAAGGCGGACAGTCGTGCGTCACTCGCAGGCTTCTCGTCCGGTCGCTGAGTGCGCGTGGAGAACGTCACCGTGACATGCGGTCGAGACTGCCGGGACGACGTGCCTGCTGTCGGCTGCTGAGGCGTCATGGTCGCGATCCTGCTCGCGCTCGCCAGCTCACTCGGCTACGGTGGTTCCGACTTCGCCGGCGGCCTGGCAGCCCGTGATGCGCACGTCGTGCGTGTCGTGGCGGCCGCAGCCCCGGCAGGACTCGTCGTCAACCTGCTCCTTCTCCCGGTCCTCGGCGCGGATTGGTCAACGTCGGCAGTTGCCTGGGGCGCTGGATCCGGTCTCGCATCGGCCGTTGCCTTCACGCTTCTCTATCGGACCCTTGCTCTCGGCCCGATGAGCATCCTTTCCCCGCTCACGGCGGTCATCGCGGCGGCTATACCCGTTGGCGTCGGCCTCATGGAGGGCGAGCGGCTCGGGGCCCCGGCGGTGACGGGGCTGCTGATCGCGGTGCTCGCGATCATCCTCGTCGGGGGTGGTCCCTCAGCGGAGTCGAGCCGGCCCGGCCGCCTCGCGCTCGTCCTCGCCATCGGGGCGGGCGCCGCGATCGCCGCCCAGCTCATCTGTCTGCACCAGGCTCCGGCAGGGA
>DAITNC010000108.1:0-5748 GCA_036834865.1 Candidatus Limnocylindrales bacterium
TGTTCCACCGGATCGGGCGCGTCCCGAAGCCGGGCGACGAGGTCCGCGTCGGCGTGCTGACCCTGACCGTTGAGACGACGGACGGCCGCCGGGCCGGCAAGGTGCTCGCCGTGCGAGAGCGCCCGGCAGTCGAGGGCACCGACACGGACGACGCCGACCGCTGATCAGCGGTGGGGCGCGGACCCTCGATCACGCCGAGATCACGCTCCGCATGATCTGCACGAGCTGCTCGCGCGCCTCCGGCTGGACCACCCCGGCCGCGTCGAGCTCGGAGATTGCCTCGTCGCGCCAGTGCCAGGCCTCGGCGCGCGTGTATTCCCGCGCGCCGGTCCCCTCCACGATCGCCATCGCCTCCACGATCCGGTCGACCGTGGGACCCGGGTCGGCGTAGAACGCCAGCAGGCGGGCCCGATCCTCCGGCGCAGCGTGCTCCAGCGCGTAGATGACCGGCAGGGTCTTCTTGTGCTTCGCGAGGTCCGACGGCTCCTTGCCGGTTGCCTGCTCCTGGCCCCAGATCCCCAGCAGGTCATCGTTGAGCTGGAATGCGAGGCCCAGGGCCCAGCCGAACTTCCGGTAGCGGGCGATCACCGCCTCGTCGTCCGTGGCGAGGAGCGCGCCGGCCTCGATGCTCGCCGAGATCAGCGCGGCCGTCTTGCGCCCGATCATGTCGAAGTAGAGCGCCACGGTCATCGCCGTGTCGTGCTCGCCGGTCCAGATGTCGATGTACTGGCCCTCGCACAGCGCCAGGCACGTGTCGTCGTAGAGGCGCATGAGGCGCAGGACCTTCGAGTCGGAGAAGCCCAGCGCCGTCAGCCGGTGGAGCGCGATCCGCGACAGCACGAAGACGGCGTCGCCGGTGTTGATCGCCTGCGGGATGCCGTGCGCCGTCCACAGGGTGGCCCGGTGGCGGCGCTCGCGGTCGCCGTCCTCGATGTCGTCGTGGATCAGGCTGAAGTTGTGGCCCAGCTCGACGGCCGCCGCGCCGGGGAGTGCGCGCTCCCATGTCCCGGTGATCGACGCGAACGCGAGCAGGCCCAGCAGCGGGCGCAGCCGCTTCCCGGACGACCCGGAGCCGTCGAGGCCCATGTGGTACCGGACCATCTCGTACATCCCGTGCGTGGTCGGATCACGGTCCACGACGAGGTTGAGGATCTCGGCCTCGACGGCGCCGATGAGCTCCGGAATGTCGAGGGACGTGGGAGAGGAAGGCACGGGCAGGATGATACCAACCCCGAACGGGGCCGCCCGTCGGTCGGAGGTGGATCCGCATGTCCCCGGCGCGGGGGGATGGTACCGTGCGGTCGTGCCCGGCCGTCGCCTCTACGTCACCGACGCCATCGTCCTCTCGCGCTTCGACTTCGGCGAAGCGGACCGGATCCTGACGCTCCTCACGCCGGAGCTCGGCAAGATCAAGGCCATCGCGAAGGGGATCAGGCGGCCGACGAGCCGGATCGGCGGAGCGCTGGAGCCGCTCGCGGAGCTGCGCGTCCAGCTGGCGAAGGGGCGGACCTTCGACGTCGTCACCCAGGTCACCATGCAGCACACCTGGCTTGGCCTGCGGGATCGGCTGGAGGTGACCGCCACCGCCTGGTACTGCGCGGAGCTTGCCGAGCGCTCGCTGGAGGAGCGGCACGCGGCATTGCCGGTCTACCTGCTCCTCCGGCGCGCGTACGAGCTGCTGGATGCCGGGATGGCGCCCGCGCGGGTCGCCCGCTGGTTCGAGATGCGGCTCTGCGAGGAGCTGGGCGTGCGGCCGGAGGTGGACCGCTGCGTCGAGTGCGACCGGCTGCTCGCCCCGGATGACGCCGTCCGCTGGGTTCCCGCGCTCGGCGGGGTCCTGTGCGGGAGCCACGCCGGCCCCTCGGCGATGGCCGCCGGGCTCTCGACCGAGGCGCTCAAGGTGCTCAAGGCGTACCAGCGGATGGACGTCGAGGCCCTGGCGGGGCTCCGCCTGCCGCCCGCCGTGGAGCGCGAGGTCGAGGAGCGGCTCGGTGCCTTCGTCCGCCATGTGATGGAGCGCGATACGCGCTCGCGGCGCTTTCTCGAGGAGGTGAAGGCCGGCTACGGGACGGTCGCCATGGCGACCGGACAGCCGGTTGGCCCGGCGGATCCTGCGTCGGCTGCGACGCTCGGAGGAACGGGCTGATGATCGACCCCACGACGACCGCCGGTTCCCGCGTGGCCGAGCGCCTGCACGACGAGCTGGTCCTGTGGCTCACGACCGTGACCCCGGGCGGCCAGCCGCAGGCCTCGCCGGTCTGGTTCCTCTGGGTCGACGACGAGATCCTCGTGTACAGCCGGGCGAACACGCCCCGACCGCGGAACATCCGGGCCAACTCCCGCGTCGCGGTCAGCTTCGACACGGACGGTCATGGCGGCGACGTCGTGTCGATCGAGGGCGAGGCCCGCATCGCCCTCGAGCAGGCCGCGGCCGCGGACGTCCCGCCGGCCTACGTGGCGAAGTACGCGGCGCTGCTGGCGGCGGAAGGCTGGACGATGGCGAGCATGCTCGTCGATTACCCGGTGGAGATCCGGATCCGGCCGACCCGCGTCCGCGCCTGGTAGCAGCGCCGGCAGGGGCACCCGGCTCCGGCAGGGCCACGCGCCGCCGGTTGGGGGCGTGGGCGTCTGGTACGATCCGCGGGACCGTCCTC
This sequence comes from Candidatus Limnocylindrales bacterium, assembly GCA_036834865.1. Taxonomy (GTDB): domain Bacteria; phylum Chloroflexota; class Limnocylindria; order Limnocylindrales; family CSP1-4; genus CTSoil-043. The sequence goes on from DAITNC010000108.1 coordinate 2,655, forward strand.
CCGTCCGCGCATGCCACGCGCGGGCCCCTCGTGGAGTTGCATCCCGTGACTGAACCCCAGCCCGATCCGAACGCCGTCGCGCCTTCCGTCGCCAACCTCGACGTCATCGTCAGCCTGGCCAAGCGACGCGGCTTCGTCTTCCCCTCGTCGGAGATCTACGGCGGCATCAACGCCGTCTGGGACTACGGGCCGCTCGGCGTGGAGCTGAAGAACAACGTCAAGCGCGCCTGGTGGCGGGCCATGGTCCAGGAGCGCGACGACGTGGTCGGCGTCGACGCCGGCATCCTCATGCACCCGCAGGTGTGGGTGACCTCGGGGCACGTCGGGTCGTTCAGCGATCCGCTCGTGGAGTGCGCGACGTGCCGCCGGCGCTACCGGCTCGACGAGCTGCCGGGGACCGAGGAGCTGACCCAGACGGACATCAAGGATCCCGGGATCGTCGAGCGCCTCAAGCTGGCCTGCCCGGCCGACGGCGGGAAGCTGTCCGAGCCACGCCGCTTCAACCTGATGTTCAAGACGTACATGGGCCCCGTGGAAGACGAGACGGCAATCGTCTACCTGCGCCCGGAGACCGCTCAGGGCAGCTACGTCAACTTCAAGAACGTCCGCGAATCGACCCGCAAGAAGCTCCCCTTCGGGATCGCCCAGATCGGGAAGAGCTTCCGCAACGAGATCAGCCCCGGAAACTTCGTGTTCCGGATGCGCGAGTTCGAGCAGATGGAGATGCAGTACTTCGTCCGGCCCGGCGAGGGCGCCGCGACGGCGTTCGAGGAGTGGCTGCCCAAGCGGATGGCGTGGTACCAGGCCTACGGGGTGACCCCGGCGCGACTGCGGTTCCGCGAGCATGCGCCCGATGAGCTGGCGCACTACGCGAAGAAGGCGATCGACGTCGAGTACCGCTTCCCGTTCGGCTGGAAGGAGCTGGAGGGGATCCACAATCGCGGCGACTGGGACCTGGGCAACCACGCGCGGGTGTCCGGCGAGAACCTCGAGTACTTCGACCCGGCGACCGAGGAGCATTTCATCCCCTGGGTCGTGGAGACGGCGGCAGGGGCCGACCGGGCAGCGTTCACGTTCCTGATCGACGCCTACCGCGAGGAGGAGGTCCGGGGAGAGAAGCGGGTCGTGCTGGGGATCCACCCCGACCTGGCCCCCTACAAGGTCGCGGTGCTGCCGCTCCTCAAGAAGCGGCCCGAGATCGTGGAGCTCTGCCACCGCATCAAGGACGACCTCAAGCGGCAGACCATGGCGGTCTACGACGACACGGCCGCGATCGGCAAGCTCTACCGCCGCCAGGACGAGATCGGCACCCCGTGGTGCGTGACCGTGGACGTGGACTCGCTCGACGACGGCAAGGTCACGGTCCGCGACCGCGACGCGATGACCCAGGACCGTATCTCGGCGGACCAGGTCACCCGCTACGTCACCGACAAGCTGGACGCGGCGCGCCCCCGGGGGCTGTAACTCGTCCCTGGCCGGCGGCGGCGGGGCGCAGCCCTGCCCAGGGGTGGCGCGATCTCGCTCGTTCTCGATCCCGGACCTGACCGGGATCGCCGTTCTCGGCGCGCGCCCGACACGACCGCCACCGTCGGTCCCGGTTTCGCTCGGACGCCTGTCTCCTCGTGGGCGGCGTCGTCGCCGCGGACCACGCCGTGCCGTCGCGCGGGTACGTGATCGTCAGTAAGCGCCGAATACGCGGCCTCGGCCAGGATTCCGACGTGGATCCGATCCGACTCGGTCGCTCGCTCGGTGTCATCCGGCGCTCGCGCGGCCTGCGGCAGCTCGACGTCGCGCAGGCCGCCGGGTCTCCCAGACGCTCGTTTCGGCGGTCGAGCGCGGCCGCGGCCAGCGTCTCGCCGTCGGGACGCTGGCGCGGGTGTTCGCCGCCCTCGAGGCCGACCTGGAGCTCGTGGTGCGCTACCGCGGCGGGACGCTCGACCGGCTGCTCGACGAGCGCCACGCGGCGACCGTTGCTGCCGTGGTCGGCGCGCTGCGCGCCCGCGGCTGGACGACCGCTGTGGAGGTCACGTTCAACCACTACGGCGACCGTGGATCGATCGACGCCCTGGCGGTCCACCCGGTCGCACGCATCGCCCTCGTCGTCGAGGTCAAGACGGAGATCACCTCGGCCGAAGAGACGCTGCGACGTCTCGACGTCAAGGTTCGCCTCGGCGCGGGGCTCGCGTGGGAGCGGTTCCGCCTGCCGGTGACACGCGTCGTTCCGCTCCTCGCGGTCCTCGACTCCACCGCCAACCGAAGCCGGGTCGTGCGCCTCGCGCCGCTGCTCGATCCCGCGTTCCCGAACCGATCGGCCGCCCTGCGTCAGTGGCTCGCGAACCCGGGGGCAGCTGGCGGCGGCCTCCTCTTCGTCGGGGTTTCGCGCGGCAAGCGTGGTGGTGCTGATATGTCGGGACCGCACCGGGTCCGACGGCGCGATGTATCCGACGCGGGCGGTCCCTGAGCACGAATCGAGGGCGAATGCCGGCCCGGCGGCGGGCGCAGGCATCGCGATGCGGACTTAGCAGCACCCGGAGTGCTGGCGCGCGCAAAGGGCCGGTCGGGATCGGTTACCAGCACCCGGAGTGCTGGGACGCGCAGACCGCGTCGTCGCGGGCGGCCACGGGCGACGCGCGTCCGGCCCGCTAGGCCCCGCTCCGTGCCCCGATTGGGGCGGTGGTCCGCGCGGGGACGCGTGGCTCGTCCACGGGCGGGTACTCCCCGCGCAGCCACGCGTCCACGGAGGCCGCGGCGCGCTTGCCGTCGCCCATCGCCAGGATGACGGTAGCCGCTCCGCGCACGATGTCGCCGCCGGCGAACACGCCGGGCAGCGACGACATGCCGTGCTCGTCGGTGACGATGTAGCCCGCCTGGTTGAGCGCGAGGTCAGGCTCGGACGTGGTCAGCAGCGGGTTGGAGCGCGTCCCGATCGCCACCACGACCATCTCGCAGTCGATGACGAACTCGGACCCCTCGATCGGGATCGGGCGCCGCCGGCCGGACGCATCGGGCTCGCCCAGCTCCATCCGGATGCACCTGATCCCGGTGACCCAGCGGTTCTCGTCGCCGATCACCTCGAGCGGCGCGACCTGCAGCT
>DAITNC010000109.1:0-5642 GCA_036834865.1 Candidatus Limnocylindrales bacterium
TCGGCGTGAGCAGGTCGGTCATCTGCGAGCTGGAGGCGGGAGACCCGACCGTGGGACTCGAGATCCGCCGGCGAGCGGCGGTCGCCGTTGGCGCCGACCTGCGAGTCAACGTCTATCCGGGCGCGACGCCGCTGCTTCACGACGTGGCGCACGCTCGTCTGATCGAGCGCTTGCTCGGCGGGCGCCACCCTCGCTGGCGGGCCCGTGCCGAGGCCCCCGTGCCGGGCCCCGGCCGATGGTCGACCGATGTCCGGCTCGAGGCGTTCGGGGCGGTCGTCGCGATCGAGGTGGAGACGCACATCCGGGCATGGGATGCGGTCGTCAGGCGATGCCACGAGAAGCGGGAACGGATCCGCGAAGCGGTCGGCGACCGGGCCATGGTCCATGCCGTCCTGTGCCTGCCGCCCACCCGGCACCACCGTGAGCTGGTCGCAAGCCTCGGCGAGACCGCGCGGTCGACGTTCCCGGTCCCATCGGAGCAGCTCCGGCGCGCGCTCGAGGACGGGACCGCCTGGCCGGGGGACGGGATCCTGTGGATGGCCGGCGGACCCGATTCGGCGCAGGGTCGGGCCCAATCGCGACATGTCGCCCGGACCGCCGGTGTCGCCCGGGCCGCCGGTGTCGCCCACGGCGAACAGAGTGCCTGAGTGGAGGTCAGGCCGAGGCTCGGACCAGGCGTGTGCCGCCACGATGTCCGCCGGAAACGAACGAACCTGTCGCGAGCCAAGGCCGTCCGGCAATCGACCGATCGGTTCGCGCCGTCTGGTCGCCTGTGGCGACCTGAGCCGCCTCGGTCAGGCCGACGCGAACGTCCCGCTCAACCGGTCAGCCCTGGCGGCCGAACTCCCGGCGGAGCGCGGACCGGGCCGCCCAGACGCCGCACATCCCATGGACGCCGCCGCCGGGCGGCGTCGACGAGGAGCACAGGTAGATGCCGCGGGTCGGCGTCGAGTACGGGTCGAGGCGCGCGACGGGCCGGGTGAAGAGCTGGCGCAGGTCCTCGATCCCGCCGTTGATGTCGCCGCCGACGTCGTTCGGGTTGTCGGCCTCGAGATCGGCCGGCAGGCGGACCGAGCGCGCGAGGATCGTCTCCCGGAAGCCGGGTGCGAACCGCTCGACCTGGGCCTCGATCCGCGCGGTCATGTCGACCGTCGAGCCGTTCGGGACGTGGCAGTACGCCCAGCCGGTCTGCCGGCCCACGGGTGCGCGGCTGGAGTCGAAGCGGCTCTGCTGGACGACCAGCACGAAGGGCCGCTCCGGGTGCCCGCCGCGGGAGACCTCTGCCTCGGCGGCCCGGATCTCGTCCATCGACCCCCCGACGTGGACGGTGCCGGCCCGGCCGGCCGCTTCCGCCTGCCACGGGATCGGGTCGCTGAGCGCCCAGTCGACCTTCACGATCCCCGGGCCGTAGCGGAACCCCTCCAGGCGGCGCCGATACCCGCCGGGAAGTCGATCTCCCGCGATCGCCGCGAGCGCCCGGGGTGCCGTGTCGAAGAGCACCGCCCTCGCGGGTGGCAGCTCGGCGAGCGACGCGATGCGATGGCCGGTCACGATCTCCCCACCGAGCGACCGGAGCTCCGCGGCAAGGGCGTCCGCCAGCTGCTGGGTCCCGCCACGAACCACCGGCCAGCCGTACGCGTGGGCGGTGATCGCGAGGACCAGCCCGAACGACGCGGTGAGCGGCCGGTCCAGCCGCAGCATCGAGTGGGCGCTGAGGCCGGTCAGGAGGGCCCGGGCATCCTCTCCGCTGAACCTGCCCCGGGCGAGCCCGACCGCCGAGCGGAGCGCCGGCAACCCGAATCGGGCCGCCGCCAGCGGGTGGCGCGGGACGCGGAAGATCGGGCCCAGCACGAGGTCCATCACCGCGTCGGCGTCGCGCACGAGGGGCCCCATGAGCCGCCGATACGCCGCGCGGTCCACCCCGAGCCCGGCAGCCGTCTCGGCGACCGACCGCTCGAGCAGCGCGACGCGACCGCCGTCGAGCGGGTGGGCGAGCGGCGCCGGCGGCTCGACGAGCTCCAGCCCGAACCGCCCCAGGTCGAGGCTGCGGAAGAACGGCGAGGCCGTCGTCATCCCCTGGACGGCCGAGCAGACGTCGTGGACAAACCCTGGAAGGGTCAGCGCCGCGCTGCGCATCCCCCCGCCCACCGTGTCGCGCGCCTCGTGGACGACGACTGACCGCCCGGCGCGGGCGAGCGTGATCGCCGCGGCCAGCCCGTTCGGTCCTGACCCCACCACGATCGCGTCGGGCGCGTCAGCCTTCACCCATGCATCGTGCGCCATGTGCGTCGGGCGCGTCGCGGCCGGCGACGCCAATCGGCCGACTCGCGCTTGACCCGCGCCGTACTCTCGCGTGCGTGAGTGCCGCCACGCGCCTCGACGATCCCAGGGCCGCCGAATTCGCGGATGCCGCCGCCGACGCGGTCGCGGCGGGGACCCCGGCCACGGGCCTGACCGAGGCGGACGCAGCATCCCGGCGGGCAGCCGGTCACGGGAACACCGCTCCGCTCGTCACCAGCCGGACCTACGGCCAGGTTGTCCGGGAGAACGTCTTCACGTTCATCAACAACGTGATCTTCGTGCTGGGCGTCCTCCTGGTGCTCGTGGGGCGTCCGCTCGACGCCCTGGTCTCGCTTGCCGTGATCGGCGTGAACATCGCGGTCAGCGTGGTCCAGGAGGTGCGCGCGAAGCGGATGCTGGATCGGATCGCCCTCCTCACGCGCCCGACGGCCGCGCTGGTCCGCGACGGGGTCGAGCGCGCCGCGGGCCCCGAGGAGCTCGTCGTCGGGGACCTCCTGCGGGTGGGCGCGGGCGACCAGGTTGTCCTCGACGGCCTGCTCGCAGAGGGCCGCCTGGAGGCCGACGAGTCGCAGCTGACGGGCGAGTCGGACCTCATCCTGAAGCGCCCGGGTGATGCCCTCTACTCCGGGAGCTTCGTGGTCAACGGGGGCGGACGGCTCGTGGTGACGGCGGTCGGCACGGACAGCCTGGCCAACCGGATCACGGCCGGCGCGCGGACCTTCCGGCGGGTCCTCACGCCGCTCCAGGCCGAGATCAACCTGGTGATCCGGATCGCCCTCGCGGTGGTCGTCTACCTCGAGATCGTGCTGGTCCTCAACAACGCGCTGAGGCTGGTCGCGGCCGGCCGGACCGTGGGCGAGGCGGCGCTCCTGGTCGGCCTCGTGCCGAACGGGCTGTTCGTCTCGATCGCGATCGCCTATGCGCTGGGGGCGGTCCGGATCGTCCGTTTCGGGGCCCTGGTCCAACAGGCGAACGCGATCGAATCGCTCAGCCACGTGGACGTCCTCTGCCTGGACAAGACCGGCACGCTGACCTCGAACCGGCTGTCCGTCGAGGCGGTGATCCCGCTGGACGGCACGGAGGCGGGCCTTCGTGCGCTCCTCGGTGACGTGGTGGCGAGCGCGGCGGTCCGGAACAAGACCGCCGAGGCGATCGCCGCGGCCTGCCCGGGCACGGCCCTGCCGCTGGCGCGCGACGTGCCCTTCTCCTCCGCCCGCAAGTGGAGCGCGGTTGCCTTCGGCCCGGCCGCCGGACCCGAGCGGACCGGCGTCGTGGCCATGGGTGCCGCGGAGTCCCTCCGGCCCACCCTCGAGGGTGGCCTCGGTGACGCGGCGGCGTGGGCTGCGCTGCGATCCCGGATCGAGCCCTTCACGGGTCGCGGGCTGCGAGTGCTGGTCGTGGCCGCGCATCCCGACCCCGGCGGCCTGGCGGGCGAGGACGACGCCCCGACGCTCCCGGCGGGGATGCGGCCGCTGGGGCTGGTGGTCCTGAACGATGAGCTGCGGCCGGACGCCCAGGCGACACTTGCCAGGTTCGTCGCCGCTGGCGTCACGCCGAAGGTCATCTCCGGCGACGACCCGGAGACCGTGGTGGCCCTGGCCCGGCAGGCGGGCTTTGGATCGGACCTTCGCTCGATCGCCGGGCCGGAGCTCGACGGGATGGACGACGAGCAGCTGGCGGCCGTCGCGCTCGCCACGACAGTGTTCGGGCGGATCACGCCGGCCCAGAAGGAGCGCCTGGTGGACGCGCTCCGGTCGCGCGGCCGCTACGTGGCGATGATCGGCGACGGCGTGAACGACGTCCTCTCGCTGAAGAAGGCGAACCTGGGGATCGCGATGCAGAGCGGCAGCCAGGCGGCCCGCGGCGTCGCCGACATCGTGCTGACGAACGACTCGTTCGCCTCGCTCGCGCCGGCCGTCGAGGAGGGCCAGCGGATCCGCAACGGGATGCAGGACATCCTGCGCCTGTTCCTGAGCCGGATCACGACGGTGGGCCTCCTGGTCGTGACGTCGCTCGTCCTCGGGATCTTCCCGATCGAGCTGCGGAACAGCTCGGTGCTCACGCTGTTCACGGTGGGCATCCCGACGGCGCTCCTGGCCGTCTGGGCGCAGCCGGGCGCCCGGGCCCACGAATCCCTGGGCCGTACGCTTGCCCGCTTCGTCGTGCCCGCGGCAGTGCTCTCGAGCCTTGCCGGGTTGGGAGTCCTCTTCGGCGTCATCGTCTTCCAGCTGGGGGGCATCGACGAGCTCGCCGGACGAGGCACGATGGACGTCGCCGCCCTCGACGCGGCGATCCTGGTCGGCCAGTCGGCCCTGACCTCGTTCCTGGTCTTCGCCGGGCTGGTGCTCGTGGTGTTCGTGGAGCCGCCCGTCGCGTGGCTTGCCGTCATCGAGCCCCGGTCTCCCGATTGGCGGCCGACGATCCTGGCAGCCCTGCTCGCGGTGCTCTACCTTGCGCTCCTGGCGGTGCCGGCGGGGCGCACCCTCTTCGCCCTCCGGCCTCCCGGTGCCCCCGAGCTCGCGATCGTCGCGGTGGCGGTCGTGGCCTGGGCGGCGGCGCTCCGCGCGGTGTGGCGCTACCGGGTCGTGGAGCGGTTCCTCGGGATCTGAACGGGGAGAGGGGCGGGGCGACGCTGGTGGCGTCGAGGCCGAGGTCGTGTCTCTCGCCGCCGCCGTCGTGGGCAGGTTTCCTCGTCAATGCTTCGCCCGCAATCACTATCCCGGACAAGGCGGCCAGGCATGCCCATCCGAGACGACGCGACGACTCTGGCAGGGGGCCACTTCCTCCGTTACGCGGTCGTGGCCTCCGCATTGAAGAGGATTTCGGAGGCTCGAGCCGGTCTTCGGCTGCGTAGAGGCGTTCCGGACCGGCTTCATCTCGGATAGTGATGCGGGGGACCGCGTTGGCGAGGATTTCGGGCTCGGACCCGTGGCCGACCGCGAGGCGCCGCGCCGCGGGTCCCGGTCAGGCCGGCTCGACCGGTTGCCGGATCAGCGTCCGGAGGCGTTCGGGCGCGGACCGCCGCGGGTCCCCGAGGTACAGCTCGTGGTGCCGGCCGCGCGGCCGAAGGCCGGCGGCGGCGATCGCGGCGTGGAGCCGTTCGATCGTCGGCCGCTCCTCGGCGTACGGGCCGACGTGGAGCACCTGGGCGACGGGGCCCTCGTCGAACGTGGCGATCCGCAGGTCGGGCGCGTATTCGGCGGCGAGCCTCGCGCGGCCGCCGGAAAGCGCCGTCGCGAGCTCGTCGTCGGCCGCCTCGAGCGGGAGCGAGATCAGGAGCGTCCAGCGCCACGTCCCCCGGTCGGGCCCGAGGATCGCGTCGAGGTCCGTCGACCCGTCGA
>DAITNC010000110.1:0-5633 GCA_036834865.1 Candidatus Limnocylindrales bacterium
CATCGGGCAGGAAGGTCGCCAGCAGGGCCATCATGATCACCCCCTGGCCGGCCCCGAAGTAGCCACCGTAGACCCCGGTCAGGAAGATCGTGACGACGAGCGGCAGGGTGTGCTCCGCGCCCACTGCCCGACGGTCGCCCATCGCGCGTGACAGCCGTGGCTGGATGGCGATCAGGACCACCGCGCCGAGAATGAGGATCGGCACGATCGTCTCGAACGCGGCCGCCGGCAGCGCGAGCAGGAGCAGGCCCCCGGTCAGGCCGCCGGCGATGGCAGCGGCCCCCAGGCGGATCCCCCGGCCGCGCTGGCCGGCCAGCTCGCGGCGGTAGCCGATCGCTCCGCTGAGCGAGCCGGGCACGAGCCCGACCGTGTTCGAGACGTTCGCGACGACCGGCGAGTAGCCGAATGCGAGGAGCGTCGGGAAGGTGATGAGCGAGCCCGACCCGACGACGGTGTTGATCGTGCCCGCCGCGAGGCCGGCCGCCAGGATCGCGATCGCCTCGAGCGGGCTCATCGGCGGCGCCTCATCGGCCGGCTGCAGTGGCGCGCCGTCGGGACGCGCTGCGTGTCGTGCTCATCGGCGCAGTCTGAGGCCTCCGCCGTTCGCGGGCTCGTCGCGGGCCGGAAGCCTGCCCTGCCGCATCGGGCGCGCCCTTGACGCTCGGCGGCCGAGGGGGGAGCCTCCGCGGCAGGCCCAGAGGTCGTCCATGCAGAAGATCCGGTCCGCGAGGCCGCCGGCTGAGATGGTCCCATCGACGTGCGCTTGCCGGCCGTGGTAGCGTGCGGGGATGGGTGGGCCGAACCGCTCCGCGTCCCAGCGGCACCCCGGCCGGGCAGGCCCGGCGAAGGGTAGCCAGAGGCGGAACGCGGCGCCCTCGAAGGGACCGCGCGGCGCGACGCCGGAATCGCTGGCCCTCCAGCAGGGCGGCGTTCCCGAGGACGCAATCGCCGGCATCCTCCAGTCCGGGGCCCTCGAGGAGGCGATCCTCGGTCGGCTGCAGCAGTCGGCCGGGAACCAGGCCGTCACCAGGATCGTCCAGCGCGACGGGCCGACCTCGCCGGCGCCGGCCGCCGGTGTGACGCCGGCCAATGCGCCGGCACCCGCGCCGGCGGATACGCCCGCGATCCCCGAGGACCTCAGGCAGTTCCGGGCCGCCGGTCCATATCCCGCCAGCGCGGCCGGAACCACGGTGCTCCCGAGCACGGGGCGGGGCGGCTTCCAGGCACGATACGACGCCAGCGCGATGGTTCTCACGATCACCATGAACGTCGCCATCAACTTCATCGACGGGATGACTGACAGCGGCGGCACGGCCGTGGCCGCGGATCCGAGCCTGAACGCGGCCGCGATCGCCATCAACCGCCTCCCGAGCGAGCAGCGCACGGCGGCGATCAACGCCTGGAAATGGAGCAGCGACCAGGAGACCTGGATGAGCGGGTTCCGGGACTCGGTGCAGGGCGCCTGGGGATCCGCGGGGCATGGTCTGCAGTTCCAGAGCAGCCACGCGGGCTGGGAGGCCCAGCTGGCGAGCGTGAATGTCGCGGTCAACACGCAGGACGCGAGCATCACGGGAACGCCGCCTGCGGGCGCGTCGACGATTCCCGGGGCAGCCGGTCCGACGCACTGCACGGCCAACGTGTACAAGACACCGGCAGGCAACAACGATTTCGGGGCGGGGGTCACTCCCGGCTCGCTGACGAGCGCCACCGACCAGACGCTCAACATCGGGAGCAGCCAGACGGTTACGCACAGTCACCTGCTCAACCAGCGCGTCACCTTCGCCCGCGGTTCGGTCGAGCTCGATGCCGACGCCACGTCCCAGCTTCTCGCGATCATCAACAGCTTCCAGACGCCGGCCGGCGGGGCCGGCACGTCGATCGACATCGTGGGCCACGCCGACACGGTCGGCAGCGGCACGCCAGCCGGCGACGCCCGGAACCGCCAGATCTCGGAGCAGCGCGCCCAGGCTGTCGCGGACTTCCTGCTCGCGACACGGAGCGGCGGCGGCACGCTGTCGAACGCGGCGACCAGGATCGGGACGACCTCCGGAGTGGGCAGCGCGGAGGGCGGCACGGGCGCGAGCGCGCGACGGGTCGACATCAACTTCGCCGGGGCCGGCCAGCAGAACGTTGCTGCGCACGAGTTCGGGCACATGCTCGGGATGCGCGACGAGTACGCGGTCGACCCCGGTGGCGTCATCGCGGGCTCGGCTGGAACCACCGGCACCGCCACGGACCAGGATCCCTCCGTCTCCGCCACGGGACTGGGGCACTCGATCAAGGAGAACAATGACAACATCATGTCGCTGGGGGGCACGATCCGGGCACCCCACATGGTCATGTTCATGGAAGCCCTCCGCAACGTGACGGGGTCGAACGAATGGCGCCTCAAGCCGTGAGCATGCAGCCGTCGGCGGACGAGCCCGGGCCGGACGTCGTCGTCGAGTACCTGGTCCGCGGTCGCAGCCCCTGGGGGATGCGTCTCCACGCGAACGGCCGGGCCGACGAGTGGACGGCCGCGGGCGGATGGCAGCCCCTGGTCCAGGCCGATCCCGCGGAGGTCGCCGCGCTCGTGAACATGGCGACGCGCGACGGATACCTCGCGTTGCCGGAGATCGTCGGGCCGGCGGACGCTCCGGACGACGGGACGCAGCTCAGCTGGATGATCGAGGTCGACGGCAGTCGCCACCACGTGACAGCCCGTGGCGCCGGCCCCTCATGGGACCCGGTGCTGCGAGCGCTGGATGCAGAGCTCCAGCTGATCGTCGGCAGGGCCCTGAACCGGGCCGCCGATGCGCCGCCGGCAAGGAAATCCAGCGGCACGTGAGCGAGGAGAAGCTCCTGGGCGCCGGCCCACGCCACGTCCGGCCCGGGCAGCGGCGTCGTTCATCCCGCGCCCATGACGTCAGGTCCGGAGGCGGCTCGCGAGTCGAGCCTCGATCTCGTCGCTGACGGCCGCCGCCAGGCTGGCGCCGAAGCGCCCGGCCAACCGCTCGAGGAGCGGCCGCCGCAGCCGGACGGGCGCCGAGCGGGCCGGGACGCCCGCGGCCTCGGCAGCCAGCTCGACCGCGCGCTCCAGGTCGCCGATCTGGTCGACCAGCCCGAGTTCCCTCGCCTCCTCGCCCAGCCAGACCTCACCGGTTGCCAGCTCGCGGACCTTCTCCTCCGGGAGGCGCCGGCCCCGCGCGACCCGGCCCACGAAGGCGGCGTAGAACGCGTCGACGATCGCCTGCTCCTTCGCGCGCTCCTCGTCGGTCTCGTCGCGCCACGGCGCGCCCATCCCCTTGAGCCGGCCGGCGCGGTTCTCGGTGACGCTGACGCCCAGGCGGTCGAGGAGTCGCGGGAGCCGCGGGCCGGCCGAGATCACGCCGATCGAGCCCACGATGGCGTTCGGCTGGGCGACGATCGTGCGCGCGGCCATCGCCGCCAGGTAGGAGCCGGACGCGCCGGTCCCGCGGATCGCGGCGACCAGCGGCTTCTTCGCCGCCAGCCGTTCGAGGGCCAGGAACATGCCGTCGGAGGCGGTCGCGGATCCGCCCGGCGAGTCGATGTCGAGCACGACGGCCGGAACGCGCCCCGACTCGCGGAGGCGGCGGACAAGCTCGATCCAGTCGGCCGTCCGGGCGCCGTCGGCGATCGGCCCGTACAGGCGCAGGATGGCAACGTGGCCGGGTGGGAAGAGGCGCCGCAGGCCAGGCATCAAGGCTCGCACGCGTCGGACGCTCATCACCTCGCCAGCGTAGCCGCTTGCGGCGCTCGTCGGAGCCGCGGGCCCCGGGTGCGGGAGCGGCCACTGGCCCACGATCTCGAGTCGTCGAACCCGGCGAACGACCGCCGCTACGCCTCCGTGGGCTTCGAGGCAGTCGGCCGGCTCTCGGGCTCGAGCTAGCCCCGGGCGGTTCGGCGGGCGGTCCAGGCCACCCCGACCGCTGCGATGACCAGGACGGCGCCGGCCAGCGCCCAGAAGGACTGGCTGCTCATCGGGCTGCCGCCAAGCAGGCCGGTCCCCTGGCCGATCCAGACAAGGCCCACGAGCAGCATGATGATCGAGACGGAGAGGCGAAACGGGTTCACGGAAGACGTCCTCCTTGGCGAAATCGGTCGCGGTGCGCCTACCCGCTGACGTTCACGGTGCCGGTCATGTCGGGGTGGATGCTGCAGTGGTACGCGTAGGTTCCCGTGATCGTGAACACGTGCGAGAACGCGCTCCCGGTTGCGAGCGGATCGCTCCCGAACGACCCGTCGTCGGCCGTCACGGTGTGATCGATGGCGGGCTGAAGGTTTGTCCACGTCACGCGTGTCCCGACCCGCACCGTGATGGCCTGCGGCGCGAAGGCGAAGCCCGCGATGCTGACCGCCTCCGCTCCCGGCGCCGGCGTGGGCGTTGCCGGTCTGGGCGTGGCCGATCGGGGCGTGGCGGGCGGCGGCGTGGCGGGACGAATCGTTCCTGTCGGCCGCGGAGTCGGCGCACTGGTAGGCCGAGCCGTCGCCACGGCCGCCCGGGACGGCGCGGGGGATTGCGCGGATGCCTGTGGGGAGCCCGGGGTCGCCAAGGCGCCCGAGGCGGCGAGGCTCGGCGGCGCGGTGGCCGCTCCGACACTCGCCGTGGGGCCTGCCTGCGCGACAGGCGGTGGGGTCGGTGCCGAGCCCGTCGAGCTGCACGCGGTCACCAGGATGGCCACGATCGGCCCGAGCACCCACCGCCTGCGGACACGCATCGCCGGCTACGCCCGACGCATGCGGCGCGACAGGGCGCCGACCGCGGCCATCGTCGCCACGGCCGCGCCAAGGAGCGCGAGCAGGAGCGATGGGAGGACGCCGGGCCCGTCGCCGGACCCGTCGCCGCCCGTGCTGGTCGGCGGGACGGTGGCGGCGGTCGTGGGCGCGGCCGTTGCGGACGGACTGCTGGTCGCCGCGGCCAGGACCGCCGACGCGACGTGCCAGACCCCGCCGAGCGCCGCGATCCCTTCGCCGTTGGTCTGCCCGGCCGCTGTGTCGTGGACGAAGTAGTAGAGCGGTCGTGCGTCATGGGTGACCTGGTCGGTGCCGTCGCTCCGGACGAACGCTCCGAACGTGCCGGTCGTGCCGGTCGGCCCGCCGGTCGAGCCTCCGGGCACGATCAGGAGGGGCGGCCACGCCGTGAGGCAGCCTCCAGTGCAAACGGACCCGTTGTTCGGGTCGGACGACAGCGTGTACAGGGTCATGCCGCCGGAGCCGGTCAGGAACGCGCCGAGCGTGGCGTTGGTGGCGGACCCGAGCTGGATGCTCGACTGGGCTCCGGAAAGGGCGGCCACCAGCCAGACGCCGCCAAGCGCCTTGATGCCCTGGCCGTTGGTCTGGCCGGCCGCCGTGTCGTGGACGAAGTAGTAGAGGGGCCGGCCGTTGTACGCGACCTGGGTGGAGCCGTTATCCGCGCGGGTGATCGTCGAGAACGTTCCGGTCGCGCCGGCCGGCCCGGCGACGGAGCCGCCCGGGGCCACGAGCAACGGTGGCCACGCCGTGAGGCAGCCTCCAGTGCAGACGGACCCGTTGGTCGGGTCGGACGACAGCGTGTACAGGGTCATGCCGTTGGGCCCGACCAGGAACGGCCCCAGGGAGGCGCTCGACCCGGCCCCAAGCTGGAGGCTGGCCGG
>DAITNC010000111.1:0-5576 GCA_036834865.1 Candidatus Limnocylindrales bacterium
CCCAGTCAGGGCCGGATTCACGCACGAATATGGCCATCCGGTGCAGTGGACGTAGAAACCCCAGTCGTTGAACGTGCGCGAGAGTACCTGCGCCTTCGAGAATGAGGTGCCGCTGTAGCTGGTCGTGGCGTACCCGAGGTTCCGGTAGCCGGCGAGGGCCGCGGAGAGCATCCGGGCCGGGTAGGCGTCGTTCAGCCCGATGCAGCTGAACGAGAACGCGGTCGTGTTCGAATCCGCCGTGGCCTGGTACGCGGCGCGCACCGGTCCCGCGGCGGCCGCGACGAGCGCGGCCGTGCCGAGCAGCACGGCGATGGGGCGGATCCACCGTCCGGGAGACATCCCTGGACCTCCTCCGGCGGGAACTGGCGTGCTGGCGGGAGGTGTGGCTGCCGGCGGACGAGGCGAGTGGGCCCAGTCTCGCGGTCGGCCATTCACCCGGGCTTACTCGGCGGGCCGTCGCGGCCGACGCGCGCCCGGAGGCCCGTTCCGGGCAGCCGGAGCCCTGCCTCCCGTCTCCCGCGGACGGCCGATCCCGTGTTACGCTGCTCCCGTCACCACACGCCGCGTGGTCGCGAAGCCGGTGCAACTCCGGCACAGTCCCGCTACGGTGACCGCCGTTCACGCAACGGCGGAAGTCCGGTCGCCGGCCCCGCGGCAGAGCCGCACGAACCCTCGCGAGAAAGGGGCAGGCAGGCATGATCCCGACCGGCTGACCATCGCCTCGTTGTCGTATGCCCGCGTCGCCACGCGCCGTCTGCCGTGCGCCCGCGTCGATCCGCATCCCCTGCGAGAGGTCCCGTGATTCCCAGTCGAGCCCGCCGGCAGCCCGCCGGCCTCATCCTCCTTCCGGCATTCGTCGCCATCCTCCTCGCCGGCTGCGGCTCGGCCGCGACGCCCGCGCCGACCCCGGTCGGTCCCTCGCCCACCGCCGTCATGGCCCCCCCGGCGACCGGGGCGCCCATCTCCGCGACCCCGGCTGCGTCGCCCAGCGCCGCGCCTGCCGTGACCTACCCGCTCACGATCCGCGACAACGAGGGGACGGCCGTCACGATCACCGCGCGGCCGACGAAGATCGTGTCGCTGACGCCCGCCACCACGGAGATCCTGTTCGCCGTGGGTGCAGGGCCGCGGGTCGTCGGGGTCACCGATGCCGACGACTACCCGCCGGCGGTGAAGCAGATCACGCAGGTGGTCAAGCTGGGCGCCATCGACATCGAGAAGATCGTCGGGCTCGGCGCGGACCTGGTCATCGCCGGCGGCAACGGCTTCAACAGCCCCGACTCGATCGCGAAGCTTCGGTCCCTCGGGATCCCGGTCATCGTCGTCTATGCCTCCGACGTTGCCGGCATCCTCGCGGACATCGGGCTCGTCGCCCAGGCGGTCGGCGAGGCGGCGGCAGGCCAGGCGCTCGATGCTTCGCTGCACGCCCAGGTGGACGCGGTGGTGGCGGCGGTCGCGGCCGCGGGTGCCCCGCGGCCGCGGGTCTTCTACGAGCTCGACGCGACCAAGGAGATCTACACGTTCGCGGATGGGATCGAGCAGGACGACCTGATCCGGATGGCGGGCGGCGACCCGATCACGACCGGCAGCCCGACCGTGTTCAGCATCCCGCTCGAGAAGCTCCTGGTCGCGGACCCGCAGCTGATCCTGCTCGGCGATGCCGCGTATGGGACGACGCCGGCCCAGGTGAAGGTGCGCCCAGGGTGGGCGGTCATGACTGCCGTGAAGACGGGCGCGATCCGCCCGATCGACGACACGCTGGTCTCGCGACCCGGGCCGCGGTTCGTCGAGGCGTTGCGCGCCCTCGCGATCGCGATCAACCCGACGCTCGTCCTGCCGTCCGCGCCGCCCGCCACGGCGGTGCCATGACCGGGCGCGACGCCGCTCGTCCGGCGCGATGAGCATCGCCGGGCGCAGCCTCGCCCTCGCGCGGGCCCACGTCGGGAGACCGGCACGGGCTCCGGGCACCGCCGCGCTCGCGCTCGCGGGGGTCGGCGTGCTCGCCGTCGTGGTGGTCCTCGCGGTGGCGACCGGATCCGTGGCGGTCGCGCCTGCCGACACCCTGGGGATCCTGCTCCGGGCGATCGGCGTGCCCGTCGCGCGAACGTGGTCCCCGGCGGCCGAGACGATCGTCCTGGAGCTGCGCCTGCCGCGCGTCCTGACCGCGATCATGGTCGGCGGAGGGCTGGCGGTTGCCGGGGCCGCCTTCCAGGGCCTGCTGCGCAACCCGCTGGCCGATCCGTACGTGCTGGGGACCGCGTCCGGCGCCGCCCTGGGCGCCGCCATCGCCGTCCTCATCCCGATCAGGGCGGCGTTCCTGGACCTCGGGCTGCTCCACGTCCTCTCGTTCGCGGGGGCGCTGGCGGCGGTGGCGGTGGTCTACCGGCTGGGGCGTGGCGGCGGCCCGTTCGCGCCGCTGACGGGGCTGCTCCTGACCGGCTACGCGGTGAGCTCGCTGCTCGCGGCCGGCCTGGCGATGACGATGTTCCTGGCCGGCTCCAACCTGCGCCAGATCTTCGCCTTCCTGCTGGGCGGGCTCGAGGGCTCCAGCTGGCTCCGGCTCGCGTTCGCGGCGCCGCTGATCGCCGGCGGGTCGATCGCGATCGCGGCCCGTGCCCGGGTGCTCAACGGGCTCCTCCTGGGCGAGGAGGCGGCCGCCCACCTGGGCGTCGAGGTCCGCCGCGAGCGCGCGATCCTGATGGCGCTCGCGAGCCTCGTCACCGCGGCGTCGGTCGCGGTCGCCGGCCTTGTCGGGTTCATCGGGCTCGTCGCACCGCACCTGGTCCGGCTGGTCGTGGGGCCGGATGCGCGGCGCGTGCTGCCGCTGGCCGCGATCCTCGGCGCGATCCTGCTGGTCCTCGCGGATCTCGGCGCACGGCTGCTCGGCGAGATCCCGGTGGGCGTCGTCACGGCGGTGGTCGGCGCCCCGTTCTTCCTGGCGCTGCTCCGCGGCACCCGCTCGGCCTACGAGCTGTGACGACGCCGATCGCGGAGCTGGCCGGCGTCACTGTCGCCTACCGCGACCGGCTCGTGGTCCGCGGCGTCGACCTGGCGATCGCGCCCGGCGAACGGGTGGCGCTCGTGGGGCCGAATGGAGCCGGCAAGTCCACGCTCCTGCGGGTCCTCGCGGGCCTGGTGGTGCCCCGCGACGGTCGCGTGACCCTCGGTGGGGACCCGGTCGCGAGCCTGAGCCGCTCGGCGATCGCGCGCCGCCTCGCGGCCGTGCCGGGCCAGGGGGCGCTGCCCTTCGCGACCCGCGTCGAGGAGGTCGTGGCGCTCGGCCGGCTCCCGCACGAGGATCCGTTCCGGGGCCCGGGCCCGGCCGACCGCGCGGCCGTCGACGCGGCCATCGAGCGGGTCGGGATCGCGTCTCTGCACGGGCGCGATGCCCGCGAGCTGAGCCTGGGGGAGCGGCAGCTGGTGCTCATCGCGCTCGCCGTTGCCCAGGCGGCCCCGCTCATGGTGCTGGACGAGCCCACCGTCCACCTGGACCTGCGGCACCAGGTTGCCGTGATGGAGCTGCTCGCGGACCTCAATCGCCGCGACGGCGTCGCCGTCCTCGCGGTCCTCCACGACCTGGCGCTCGCCGCCCACTTCTTCCCGCGGCTGGTCCTCCTCGACGGCGGCCGCGTCGTCGCGGACGGCCCGCCATCGCGCGTGCTGTCACCCGAGCGGGTCCGGGCCACGTTCGGCGTCGACCCGGCGTTCCTCGCGAGGCCAGCTTCAGGCGACGCGATCGCGGCCGACTTGACCGTGGGCACCGGCGGCCGCTAGGCTCGCTGGAGTGGCCATCACCGATCGTCGCCCGCGCGCCGCGCACCCGTTCGCGCTGTTCGCCCTTCTTGGCGTCGCCGTCCTGGTCGCTGCGTGCGGCGAGACGTCCGCACCGTCCCTGATCGCCGTCGGGTCGCCGTCCCCGTCCGCCGGATCGTCCAACGGGTCGTCCGCCGGGCCGGCGTCGGAGGCGCCATCCGCGAGCGCGGGCAGCGACGGCTCCCCGGCAGCGAGCGTCGAGCCCGGCGGGTCGCCCTCCCCGGACGCGAGCGGCGCATTGCCTCCGACCGTCGGCCCCTCGCCCGCGCCCGGCTCGGCGGACGCCTGCAGCGGCTCAGCTGAGAACCGCGACTTCTACGCCGCGCTCGCGTCGAGCGTGACCTGGGACGTCTACTGCGCGACGCTGCCCACGGGCTGGTTCGTCGAGAGCGGCTCGTATCGACTCTCCAACGGCGGCCAGCTGTCCATCACGTACAGGGGGCCGGGCGGCGCCCGGATCGTGGTCCGCGAGGGCGGCTACTGCGCCGGCGTGCCCGCATGCATGCCGACGGGGACCGACGCCGGGAGCGCTCGCTTCGGGGACCGGGACGCGCGGCTGCTGGACCCCGGCGACGGATCGTGGCTCGTGGCGGCCGCCTCGACCGGCGGAGACGTGGCCTGGCAGGCGGTGGGAACCGGGATGGACGGCCCCACCCTGGCCGGCTACACGGCGGCGTTCGCTCGCGTCGGCCCGTAGGTCGGACGCTGCCGCCGGAAGCGCGGATCGCCGTGTGCTATGGTCGGCACACGCAGATGCACACTGCGCCGCACACGGAGGCCTGGATGCCGCTCGTCCGTACGAACGTGACGCTTCCCGCCGAGACCCTCGCGATGATCGACGAAGTCGCCGGGCCGCGCGGCCGCAGCGCCTGGATCGCCGAGGTCCTGCTCAGGCAGGCGAAGCGCGACCGGATGAAGAAGGTCTGGGAAGAGAATCGGGGCGCGCTGGAGGGGTCCGATGCCTGGGGGAAGACCCCCGAGGAGACCCTCCGGATCCTGCGCGAGATCCGCGCCTCGTGGGACCGGCCCAACCTCGAGCTACCAGCCCCGGTGAGGGAGTCGCATGCCGTACGTCCTGGACACGACGCTCCTGATCGACCACGCCGCCAATCGGCCGGCCGCCGTCGCGCTGGTCCGGCGCCTGTTCGAGGAGACGGGTGACCTCTTCACCTGCGACGCGGTGGTGGCCGAGGCGTGCTCGCGCGGAAGCGACGAGGAGCTGGCCGCAATCGCGTCGATGATCCAGGCGCTGGAGTACGTCGCGACACTTCCCGACGCGGCCCGATGGGCGGGCGAGGCGCGGCGTCGCGGCGGGCGGACCAGCCCGCGGACCCTCGGGGACGCGCTCATCGCGGGCGTCGCGTGGTCGCTGGGGGCCACGGTCGTGACCCGCAACCCGGATGACTTCGTCCGGATGGGCGTGCCCGTGCTCGCGTACGAGGCCGAGGCGCCGGCCTGACGCGGGGCGGACCCGCCCCCGGGAGCGCGGGATCCAGCCTGCATATGCTTCATGCACAATGCGGGCCACAGCCAGTCGGTCCGGCTGCGCGCCGGCATCCAAGCGGAGGAGCACACCACGTGACGGTCGGGACCGCCTTCCATCCCCGCACCGCGCCCCTCAACGCCCACCTCCAGTGGCGGACCTGGTCCGGTTTCTTCGCCGCCAGCGCGTACCACGACTCACATGTGATCGAGTACAACGCGATCCGCGAGGCGGCCGCGCTCATCGACGTGAGCCCGCTCTTCAAGTACGAGCTGCGCGG
>DAITNC010000112.1:0-5554 GCA_036834865.1 Candidatus Limnocylindrales bacterium
CGCTGACCCTCCTGCCGGCCCTCATCGGGTTCGCGGGGCTCCGGGTGCTCGGGCGGCGCATCGAGCGCCGCGTCAAGAGCAGCGGCGAGCCGCCGCGCCGGACGGTGTGGCTGCGCTGGCCGACGTTCATCTCGCGCCGGCCGCTTCTCGTCCTGGTGGGCGCGGTGACGATCCTCGTGGTGATCGCTCTGCCGGCCCTCGACCTTCGACTCGGGTTGCCGGACGACGGCGTCGCCGGGCCATCCACGACCCAGCGCAAGGCGTATGACCTGGTCGCCGCGGGCTTCGGGCCGGGCTTCAACGGTCCGCTGACGGTGGTGCTCGACGCATCCGGTACCACCGACGTGAAGACTGCGGCGCAGAAGGTGGCGAGCGACATCGGCACGCTCGACGACGTCGTCATGGTCGCGCCCGCGGTCTTCAACGCGGCGGGCGACACGGCGATCCTGAACGTCATCCCGAAGAGTGCCCCGAGCAGCGCCCAGACCGTCGGGCTCGTCAGTGCCATCCGGGCCGCGGCCCCCGCCATCAAGGCGCAGACCGGCATCACGGTCGGTGTCACGGGCCAGACGGCGATCATCATCGACATCTCCCGGAAGCTGGGCGACGCCCTCCTGCCCTATCTGCTGGTGGTCGTCGGGCTCGCGTTCCTGGTGCTCACCCTGGTCTTCCGGTCGCTCCTCGTGCCCTTGACCGCGACCCTGGGATTCCTGCTGAGCGTCCTCGCCACCCTGGGCGCGGTGGTCGCGGTCTTCCAGTGGGGATGGTTCGGCGGCGTGCTCGGGGTCGAGCAACCGTCGGCCATCGTGAGCATGCTGCCGCTGTTCATGATCGGGGTCGTCTTCGGGCTCGCCATGGACTACCAGGTGTTCCTGGTGACGCGCATGCGCGAGGAGCATGTGCACGGCCTGGAGGCCGTCCGGGCCGTGATCCTGGGCTTCACCCACGGAGCGCCAGTGGTGACGGCCGCCGCGACCATCATGATCGGCGTCTTCGGAGGCTTCGTCCTCGGGGCCGACGCCTTCATCAAGTCCATCGGGTTCGCGTTCGCGGTAGCCGTCTTCTTCGATGCCTTCGTGGTCCGGATGACCATCATGCCCGCCGTGCTGGTGCTGCTCCGCGAGCGCGCCTGGTGGCTGCCGGCCTGGCTGGACCGATCGCTCCCGAACATGGACGTCGAGGGGGCCAACCTGGAGCATCGGGTCGCAAGCCGCGAAGCGGCTCTGGCAGAGAACAGCGACGCCCCGATGCTGGCGGTCACCCCAGAGCCGAGAGGGCAGGAATGACGGGCACGGACGGTCTCGCGCTCGCCATCCGAGGGCTTCGCAAGAGCTACGGCTCCCAGGTCGCCCTGGCGGGACTCGACCTGTCGGTGCCGAAGGGCACGGTGTACGGCTTCCTCGGCCCGAATGGCGCCGGCAAGACGACGACGATGCGCCTGCTCACGGGCCTCATCCACCCCGATGCCGGGAGCATCGAGCTCCTCGGCCGGCCCTTCGGGCGACGCGACCGCCATCGGCTGTTCGAGGTGGGTGCGCTCATCGAGTCCCCGGCCTTCTATCCATTCCTGTCCGGTCGCCAGAACCTCCGGGAGCTGGCCGCCACCGGAGCTCTGGTCGCACCGGGACGGATCGAGGAGCTCCTCGAGCTGACGGGCCTCCGTGATCGCGCCGGCGACAAGGTCTCGACCTACTCGCTCGGCATGAAGCAACGCCTGGGGATCGCGGCCGCCTTGCTGAGCGATCCCACCCTGCTCCTGCTCGACGAGCCCGCGAACGGCCTCGACCCTGCCGGCATGGTGGCGATGCGCGAGACGCTCCGCCACCTCGCGGCGATCGGCAAGACTGTCTTCGTGTCGAGTCACCTGCTCGGCGAGATGCAGCAGATGGCGGACATCGTGGGCATCATCGCGGCCGGTCGCCTCGTCCGGGAAGGCCCGATCCAGCAGCTCCTGAACTCGGAGGGGACCGTCCGAGTCCGCGTCGCGCCGGACGAGGTTGCACGGGCAACCGCGGCGCTCGGCGCGTTCGGCGGGCCGGGCGGCGTGACGTCGTCGGTCGCCGAACCGGGCTGGATCTCGGTCCGAGCGACATCCGATCGGGCGGGCGAGATCAACCGCGCCCTGGCCGGGGCCGGCATCTGGGCGACGGGCCTCGAGTCGGGCAATGACCTCGAGATGCTCTTCCTCGGCCTGACCGGCGGAGAGCCGGTCCAGGGTGGGGAGGGCACGTTCTTCGGGATGGCGGGTGCGGGTCCCGGTCCGAACGCCAGGGGAACGGGGTCCGTGGCATGAGGCTGTTCCTGTCCGGGCTGCGCAAGCTCGTGCGGCGCCAGGCCACGTGGGTGACGTTCGGGCTCCTCGCGGGCCTGCTCGCCCTGATCGTCGTCGCCGTCGGTGCGACGGCCAACCGACCCGGCGCCTCCTCGGCCGAGCGCGCTGCCGCCCTCTCCCTCGTCACGTTCCCGGGCGCCTACGATGCGATCCTCTCCTTCATCCTCGGCCTGGGTGGCCTCTTTGCCGTCATCTACGGCGCCGCCGTGGCCGGGTCGGAGTGGACCTTCGGCACGCTGAAGAACGCCGTGGCCCGGGGCGAGAGTCGCAGTCGATACACCCTGCTCTCCTTCGCCTCGATCGCCGTCGTGATCGCGGTCGGCCTCGTCGCTGCGTTCGCGATCGGCGTGGTCGCGGCCCTCGTCGGTGCGAACATGGCCGGGACATCGACCGCTGGTCTCACCGACGCGGCAACGCTTGGACGACTGCCCGACCAGTTCGCCCGCGGGTGGCTGGCGATCATCGAGGAAGGCGCACTGGGCTTCGCGATTGCGACTCTCGCGCGCAGCCAGCTGGCTGGCATCGGCGCCGGGATCGGCCTGTACTTCGGGGAGACGTTCGCGGGGATCTTCCTGCCCGATATCGTGAAGTACCTTCCCTTCAACGTTGCCACGGCGTCGGTCGCGACCGGGACGGCGACGGGCGGTGGGTTCGGGGGCGGGGCGCGGATCGCCTCGGTCGATGCGAACACCGCCATCGTCCTGGTCGGGTTGTGGCTCATCGGCGCGCTGGCGGTCGCGGCGCTGTTCACGGAGCGCGCGGAGATCAGCGGGTAGCGCCACGGAGGGCCGCATCGTGCGCTCCGCCCGGCACCGAACCCGTCGGCATCCTCGTGCCCCAGGAAGTTGACGTACTCGCCGGCCATCGCGTGCGCGCCAAGAGGCGACCTCTCACCGCGGGGAAGCGCCCGCCGTCGGCCACTCACAGCACGGGCAGAAGCTGGTCGAAGGCTGGTTCCCGTCGAGAGAACGAGGGGAACCCGCCGCAAGGGTTGGCGTTCGGACCGGGTGCCTAGCCCTGGCCCTCGACCGTCCAGTACTCGGTGCGCCCGGAGACGGTCAGGGCGTGCGTAGCTGCCAGCGAGGCCGCCATCGCCTGGCGGAAGGCCGCCGACCCGAAGAGGCGGGCTCGCAGGCCTTCCCACTCGGTCAGGCTCGCCACCTCGACCTCCATGACGACCGTGTCGAACGGGCCGGAAAGGTCCGACATCACCTTCCACCGGTGGTCGCCGCCGAGCTCGGCGATGAACTGCTTCGCAGCGGCCGTCTGCGCGGCCGCCAGCTCGCCGCCCTTGCCGTATGAGCCCTGGAAGACCGTTCGCACGATGATCATCTCGTCTCCTTCGGGGACGCCCGGAGGGCCTTGGCTGGGACGCCGACCCTCTCGGAGACCGCGAGTATGAGCGAGGGCGGACTTTGTGCCCACGAGCGGGCCCGCGAGGCCCCGCTCCGACTCAAGATCATCTCGGTGCCGGTGAACTGACCGGGGAGCGGGTCCGAACTCGCATCCAGGGCTGCGGCGGGTCTTGGGGGACGAGCAGGCCTACGGCCGCAAGGTCCCAAAGAAGACCTGCCAGGCCAGCAGCGACTTGGCGATCAAGCTGAAGAGCATGTAGGCCCGCTCGCCATACAGATAGTCGCGCCAGCGACCGATCTTGCGGTATTGCAGGACCATGTTGATCGCGAAGACATTGAAGGCGATGAACAGTGAGACGAAGATCCCGATCACGAATCCCGGGACCGGTGCCGAGCCAGGTTCCGTGGCGGAGATCAAAAGCGTCACGAAGATGACGATCCACGGAACGGCGCCCGCGAGGCACCCGAAGAGGTAGTGGAGCCACTGTGGCCGGTCGCGCCCTTCGTTGGCGATCTCCATGCTCCAGCCGAACAGGATCATCGCCGCGTTGACACCGAAGATCGCGATCAACGCGCCGACGTCCTGGACGCCGGCGAGGGCGGCGATGACGACGATCATCACGCTCGAGGAGCACGAGTACTCGATCCAGCGGATCGGGTTCTGGCCACGGGCGAGATGCGCCTCGTACCAGCGGCGCGCAGGGAGGGCCATGGCGAAATGGGCCACGGCGCTCATGAGGAAGAACAGGGCGACGGCCGGGCCGATCGGCAGATCCCAGATGGAGCGCTGGGCGGTGACCAGGTGACGGGTCGACTCGTCAAAGCGCAGGTACGTGCCAACCACCGGCGCAGTCACCAACGGGTTCTTCGCGAACGAGAGGGCCAGGATGGCCACGAACTGGACGAAGTGGAGGACGCTTAGGACGGCGTTCCAGCGAAACAGGCCGGTGGATCGGTCGACCGGGATCGCAGCCACAGCACGTGTTGACATGGGCCCTCCGATGGATGAGGACGAACTCGCGACGCGTCAAGGATAGGCCGAGGCGCAGCCGCCTCAGGCGACCACGACGACCGGCGGGACCTCCCGGATCGACATCAAGGACAAGCTCTTCAACATCCGCGCCACCAACGGCGTCATCCACGTCACCACCGCGGTCCTGATCCCCGAGATCCAGGCCGCGCCGCCCCGGCGGCTTGCCCGAGGCCGGGTTTCAGTGGAGCGTCGCCTTCGTCTCGAAGCCCAAGGGCGGGACGTACCGGAAGCCGCGAATCGGTCCCAGGTGAACGAGCCCCCCCGTTAGGATGTGAAGGCGATGAAGACCAGCGGCACGGGGTCATCCCGCCGGTGACCGCCCACGTCGAGAAGTAGCCCCCGCCGGCGGCGGAGCGTCGCTACGGGCGGCCAAGAGCGAAGAACGGAGCCCCGACCTACATCAGGCCGGGGCTCCTTCGTGTCGGTCACCGCCTGGTCCGAAGGTGTTGCGACCCGAAGAACGGGAGGACGTCCACTTGGTCAGGCCCCGCCCTCGACCCTCTCGGACGGTCGCATGAATGGATAGGCGGTCCGACCCGCGTCTTTGTTGTTCTGGCGCGCCCGGAGCGCATCGGACGCGCGCGGACAACACGCACGGCGACGACCCGCTTGACGGCTGGAATCTCATTCGCGTGGCAACGACACGCTCACCCGGCACCGGGGACGTGCAGCTGGCGCTCATCGAGGTGGCTGCGACCCGCCCACCCAAGGTATCGAGTCGGCCGAATGCGGACTGCCACCGAGTACGTCGCCAGAAACTCCTCTTGGCTTAGCCCAATGGCGGCCATTCGGTCCGAGTAGGCGTCGAAGAAGGCCGCCGGAGCGAGATCGCGC
>DAITNC010000113.1:0-5506 GCA_036834865.1 Candidatus Limnocylindrales bacterium
GCCGCGGGCGGGCGCGAGGCCGCCGCCGGGTGCCAGACCGGCCGATCGCAGGACCGACGCCAGCACCGCCTCCGCGCGGCCG
Organism: Candidatus Limnocylindrales bacterium; assembly: GCA_036834865.1. GTDB lineage: Bacteria > Chloroflexota > Limnocylindria > Limnocylindrales > CSP1-4 > CTSoil-043. The sequence continues at coordinate 83 of DAITNC010000113.1, forward strand.
GTCCGCCCGCTCCAGCCCCGGTTTGCCGGGTCGTCGGGCCGCGAGATCGTCGGGACGTAGGTGATGGACAGGCCGCCGGGCGCCAGGTCCGCGATGTCGTCGCCACAGACCAGGTCCTCCACCCGGGCCGCTCCGTGAAGGAGGATGGTCCGGGGCGGCTCTGGGCGCCGAGCCAGCGTTCGAAGCATCCCGAGGAACGGTGCGATGCCGGTGCCCGTGGCCACGAACAGGTGCGGCTTCCGGTCGCCGGCGACCAGGGTGAAGGTGCCCTTCGGCGGTCCGAGGTGGACCCTGGCCCCGACGGGCAGCGTCCACAGCCGGGGCGTGAGCGCCCCGTCCGGCACCCGTCGGACCAGGAACTCGTGGGAGTCGGCAGCGGCGGGGTCGCTCGCCGTGGAGTAGGGCCGCTGGACCACCCGGTCATCGATCCGGACGCCCAGGGCGAGGTACTGCCCCGCGACGAACGGTCCGACGCCCGCGTCAGGCCGCACGACCAGGCGCGCGACGGTGGGGCTCAACATCTCGCGCGCCACGAGCACGGCGTTGTCGGCCAGGTCGGGTGCGCGCCGCATCCCGCGCGGGCCGTCGGCGATGGGCCGGCGGGTGAGCGACGGACTCCCAGCCGGCGGCGCTCCGGCGATCTCGACGACCATCAGGCTGCCTGCGAGTCAACCGCGTCGCGGGCCCACTCCGGATCGATCCACCAGCCACGGTCGATCTCCGTGAAGTTCGCCCACGCTGCGGGCAGGCGGACGTCGAGCATGATGGCGCCCTGTGGGCAGGCCGACTCGCAGGCGCCGCACTCGATGCAGCCCTCCGGGTCGATGTAGGCCTTCCGGTCGGCGCCCGGATCGTGCGAGATGCAGTCCACGGGGCAGACCTCGACGCAGGCCTGGTCGAGGTGGTCGATGCAGGGGGCGGCGATCACGAAGGCCATCGGGATGTTCCTCGGGTGAGGCGGCCGCTCGTCGGCCGCTACCCGAATAGAGCCACGCGGACCCCCGGACGATGTCAGGAACAGGATGAGAACGTCCACATGGGGCGACAGCCCCCGGCGAGCACGGTCGCCGGAGTACGCTCAGCGTGCGCACTTCGAATTCGAGGACCCTGATGACAGCCACCCGTACCGAGACCGATTCCATGGGCCCGATCGAGGTCCCCGCGGACCACTACTGGGGTGCCCAGACCCAGCGATCGCTCCATCACTTCGCGATCAGCCACGACACGATGCCGGTCCCGATCATCCGGTCATTCGGGATCCTCAAGCGCGCCGCGGCCGAGGTGAACGCGGACCTCGGCCTCCTGTCCGCCGAGAAGCGCGACCTCATCGTGCGCGCGGCCGATGAAGTGGCCGACGGAACGCTGGCGTCCGAGTTCCCGCTCCGCGTCTGGCAGACCGGCTCGGGCACCCAGTCGAACATGAACGTCAACGAGGTGATCGCCGGGCGCGCGAACGAGCTGGCGACCGGCGTCCGCGGGGGCAAGACGCCGATCCACCCGAACGACCACGTGAACATGAGCCAGTCGTCGAACGATACGTTCCCCACGGCGCTCCACATGGCCGTGGCGACCGAGATCGAGCTGCGCCTGCTGCCGGCCGTCTCCGCGCTCCGCGATGCCCTGGACGTGAAGACACGGGCCTGGATGGGGATCGTCAAGATCGGGCGGACTCATCTCCAGGACGCCGTCCCGCTGACGCTCGGCCAGGAGTTCTCCGGCTATGTCGCCATGCTCGACGGGGATCGCGCGCGGCTCCGGGCTGTCCTCCCGGGCCTCCACGAGATCGCCCTCGGGGGGACCGCGGTCGGGACCGGGCTCAACGCGCATCCCGAGTTCGCGGAGCGGTCCGCGGCCAGGATCGCGGAGCTCACGGGCCTCGCGTTCGTCTCCGCGCCGAACAAGTTCGCGGCGCTCGCCGGCCAGGAGGCAACCGTCTTCGCGTCGGGCGCCCTCAGGACGCTGGCCACGAGCTTGATGAAGATCGCCAACGACGTCCGCTGGCTGGGCTCCGGGCCACGCGCCGGCCTGGGCGAGCTGCGCCTGCCGGAGAACGAGCCCGGCTCGTCGATCATGCCGGGCAAGGTGAACCCGACCCAGAGCGAGATGCTCACCATGGTCGCAGTCCAGGTGATGGCCTACGACGTGGCGGTCGGGATGGCGGGCAGCCAGGGCAACTTCGAGCTCAACGTCTTCAAGCCGATCATCGCCCACGACCTGCTCCACGGGATCGAGCTCCTGGCCGACGGCTGCCGGTCGTTCCGCGAGCACTGCATCGAGGGCCTGGAGGCCGACGAGGAGCGCATCGCCGACCACGTGGCCAGCTCCCTGATGCTGGTGACCGCGCTGGCACCGCACATCGGCTACGACAGCGCGGCGAAGATCGCGAAGACGGCTCACCACGAGGGCTCGACCCTCCGGGCGGCGGCGATCGCCTCCGGCTCCCTGACGGCCGAGGAGTTCGACGCCTGGGTGAAGCCGGAAGAGATGACCCGCCCCACCCTGGCGGGCTGAGCAGGACGCGCCGCGACGATCGATATTCCCTGCACCCGGCGTGTGCGGGACGCACGGACCCGACGCGCTCCCGAACCAGCGCTCGCCGACCGAGCGCGCCTTCAGTGGAAGAGCCGGCGCAACCAGGGGAGCGGGCGGCGCGCGTTCGCGCGGACGCTCCAGGCCTCGAGCTCGTCGATCACCGGGGCGAGTGCGGCCGCGAGCGCTTCGGTGGTGGCGCGCGCAGCCCGCCGGCCGTCTGCGGAGTCGGGCGGGACCGCTGGCGGGGCGAGCGGCTCGAGGACGCGCAGTCGGTAGCGGGTTCCGAGGCCCGTCTCGAGGAAGCCCCCGATCGCGACCGGCACCAGGGCTGCGCTGCCGGCCGCCGCGAGCCAGGTCGCGCCCGGCGCGATGGTGCGGGTCCGGCCCCGCGGGCTTGGCGGTCCCTTCTCCGGGAAGACTACCAGGCAGGAGCCGTTGCCCAGGACCGTCCGCGCGTCCGCGAGGTGCTCACGGATCGCGCCCGGTGTCGCCCCGGGCATGATCGGGATCATCCCGAGGCGGGGGAACAGCCGCCGACGCCACCACGACCGGGCCATCGTCGGCCCGTCGCCGAACCAGGTGAGGCGGGGCGCGTCGCGGGGCCACGCGAGGAGCAGGACGAAGGGGTCCATCCACCCACGATGCGGGGCAACGGCCAGCACGCACGGCAAGACCCGGCCCGTGCGATCACGCGGCAGGCGCTCCAGGCCATCGGCTCGCACGCGCCAGCCGACCAGGAGGAAGCCGGCCCGGACGCCGATGCGGAGGACCCGGTCAAGGGCGGTCGGGCTCGCCGGCAGGCGGGCGAGCGCCGCGCGCATCCGCGCGCGTTGTGCCGCGTCCAGCGCGGGATTCGTCGCCACGTGGCCCTCCCTGCCTTGCCGCAGGATACGCGGCGGCCGGGACCCTCACGCGAGGGCCGTCACAACGACGCGGCCAGGATCGCCCCGATCTCGCCGTCGGTGAGGACCACGGGGTTCGTGCGCATGCTGCTGCCGCGGCTCTCGGCCACGAGTGCCGGGAACGCGTCCGCCGTGACCCCGCACGCCGCAAGTCGCGGGATCCGGAGCCCGGCCGCCAGACCCTCCAGGGTCGCGATCAGCGCGTTGCGTGCGGCGTCGTCGGTCGGCGTGTCGCTGGCCCCCGCCGGATCGGCGGCAAGCAGGCGTCCCACCTCGGCGTAGCGATCCAGGGCCTGCGAACCGGGCGCCCGTTCCGCGAGCGCCGCCAGGTTCGCGCGGGTCGCGGCCGCCACGAGCGAACCGCATCCCGTCCCGTGGTGGATCCCGAAGCGAGCCCCGAGCGGCGCCACGAGCCCATGCGCGGCGCCGAGGCCGGCGCTGGCGAGCGCGATCCCCGAGCAGAGCGCGGCCCACGCCATGAAGCTCCGCGCGGCGGCCGTCTCCGCGGACCCAGCGCCGCCGAGGGCGGCCGCGTGCCAGGTCGGCAGCGCGTTGCCGATCACTGCCAGCCCGCTGTGCGCGACGGCGTCGGTGAACGGCGACGCGCCAGTGCTCGTGAACGACTCCAGGAGCTGGGTCAGCGCGTCCATCCCGTCGCCGGCGATCACGTCCGGCGGGCAGCCAGCCAGCAGGTCCGGGTCGACGAGCGCAACCGCCGCCACCAGCCGGTCGTCCCGGAACGACTTCTTGAACGGCGGGTCGTCCCGGTCCGCTCCCGGCAGGTGACCGGAGATCACCGCGTTTCGCGTCGCCTCGCTGCCCGTCCCGGCCGTCGTCGGCACGGCGATGAGTGGCGTCGCCGGTCCGGGGTAGGGGAGCCCGCGCCCGACTCCCTCCAGGTGGTCGAGCAGGGACGTGCCGCTCCGCAGGAGCCCGGCGATCGCCTTCGCCGTGTCGAGGGCCGCCCCGCCGCCGATCCCCACGACCACGTCCGGTGGATTCCGGCGACGTTCCGCGACGGCGCCGTCGACGAGGTCGGGTGACGGCTCGCCTGGGACGGCGAGGTGGTCCCAGGCAAGGCTGGCGGCGTCCAGCCCGGCGATCAGCGGCGCCCAGGCCGGGCCGTCGCGGAACGAGCGGCGGCCCGTCACGAGGAGCACGCGCGTCCCGTACCCGGCCACGAGGGCCGCCAGCTCCGAGATCCGGCCTGCCCCGAAGACGATCCGCGGCAGCCGCGGCACGCCGAACGGCCCCAGCGGACCCGCCGCGGGCGGTCCCGACTGTCTCACGGGAGAGCCGGCAGGAGGCCCGCGAAGGGCTCGCCGCGTCGAGGCTCCGCCATCCAGCCCGCGACCGCCGTCCTCCACGCCAGGTAGTGCGCCGTTTCCTTGTGCGCGGCGGCCGCCGCGGAGTCCCGGTAGGCCTCGTACAGGACGAACCGGGTCGGGTCGTCCGGCGCCTGCAGGACGTCGAACCGGAGGCAGCCCGGTTCCGCCACGGCGCCGGCATGGTTCGCCCGGGTGGCCTCGATGAAGTCGGCGACATGCTCCGGGAGCACGCGGACGTGGACCAGCGTGACGTGCATCGTGGGCACCTCCTGCCGGGAGGGTAGCGCGCACGCGGACGCGGTTCGCGCCAGAATCGGCACGTCCAGCATCCCTGCCAGGAGGCCCGCCATGGCCGACTCCCCCGTCCGCGTCGCCTACTACTACCGGACCCGCTGGGGTGCCCACGCAGAGTTCGTCGAGCTCTTCACCCGCAACCACTGGCCGATCCTCCGCGAGCAGCTCCGCGAGGGCCGCTTCCTGGAGGTCACGCTGGACATCCCGCGCTTCCACGGCGACGGCCGCGCCGACTGGGATGCCTTGGTCACGATCGTCTACCGCGACTGGGCGGCCATGGAAGCGCACGCTGAGGCGGAGATCGCGGCACGACTCTTCCCGGACCAGGCCGCGTACCGTGCCGAGGAGCAGCGCCGCTTCGCGCTCCT
>DAITNC010000114.1:0-5493 GCA_036834865.1 Candidatus Limnocylindrales bacterium
CTCGACTACGCGTGGCCGTATGGGGCCGCGCTCACCCAGAACACGGTCGAGGCGTACATCCACCTGCTCCGCGAAAAGCTGGGGCCGGACGGCGCGGCCCGCATCGAGACGGTCCGCGGCATGGGGTACCGGGTGCGTGGCGGCTGAGGTCAAACGCGAGAACGGCGATGCCGCGCTGCTTCGTCGCACTCGCCTCCGCCTGCTTGCGTGGAGCGGCGGCCTGACGCTCGTCATCCTCGTCGCGCTGGGCGCGGCGCTCTACATCGCGGTCTCCGGGTCGCTGGCCGCGCGCGGGACGGACCTCCTGGCTTCGCGCGCGGACGGGCTGGTGCGGCTCCTCCAGCGTCCCGGGCAGATCCCCGCCGCATTCGTGCTGGGCCCTGGATTCGGGGGTGAGTCGTCCGGAACGCTCGCGCTGATCGTTCGCCCCGACGACACGCTGGTCGGACCTGCCGAGCTCCAGGACATCAGCGGGCTGCCGGATCCCGCAGGCGTCACCGCCGCCCGCGCCGGGGCCACCGACGTGCGCCAGATCGAAGTCTCCTCGATCCCGGTCCGCGTCTACTCGATCGCCGTCACGCGACCGGATGGCGCGTACGTCGTGCAGGTGCTGGGAGAGCGATCGTCCGAGGTTCAGCTTCTCTCGACCCTCCTGTCCGTGCTCGCGCTCGGCGGGCTTGCGGCGCTGCTCCTCGCCCTCGCCGCGGGCTACGTCTACGCGGGGCGCGCCCTCATCCCGGTCCGGGCCTCCATGGACCGGCGCGACGTCGCGCTCCGACGCCAGCGCGAGTTCACCGCGAACGCCAGCCACGAGCTGCGGACGCCGCTGACGGTCGTCCGGGCGAGCGTGGCCGATCTCCGCCGCAACCGGAAGCAGCCCGTCGAGAAGGTCGGCGAGGCGCTCGACGACATCGACGCGGAGGTCTCACACCTGACGGCACTTGTCGATGACCTCCTCTTCCTGGCTCGCACGGATTCGGGTGCCCTGGTGCTGGAGCGGACGCCAATGGACCTTGCGGACGTCGCCGCCGAAGCCGCCGGTCAGCTCGCGCCCGTCGCCACGCAGCGTGGGGTGCGACTGGAGGTCGATCCGCGGCCGACGCCGGTGGCCGGGGATGCGCTCCGCCTTCGCCAGCTCGTGACGATCCTCGCCGACAACGCCCTGGCCCATAGCCCGGGCGGCACAGCCGTCGCAGTGCGGATCCGGCCCGAGGGCCTCGACGCGGTGCTCACGGTCGAGGACCAGGGTCCGGGCATCCGCGACGAAGACCTGCCGCGGCTCTTCGAGCGCTTCTGGCGCGCGGACAACGCGCCAGCCGGCGGCACCGGCCTGGGGCTGTCGATCGCGGCGTGGATCGTGGACGCGCACGGCGGAACGATCTCCGCCGCCAACCGCGCGGATGGCGGGGCCCGCTTCGAGGTCCGGCTCCCGACGAGCATCGCGGGGATGCCCGCCTCCTGACGCGCCCGCTCGGTCGGGCACCAGCCTACGGCGTGGGGACGACCTATGGCGTGGGGGCGACGGGGCCCCGCGGCTGCGCCGCCCCGACCTCGAGGACCGCGGTCCCTGCTTCGAGCACGTCGGCGTCCTCCCCCATGCCCACGTAGAGGAGCGGCGAGGTCAGGAAGAGATCCGCGGCCGCGAGCGTCGTCGCGATCGGGATGTTGTGCACGTTGCAGACCCGGAGGAGCGTGCGGATGTCCGGGTCGTGGGGGTGGGCGCTCAGGGGATCCACGAAGAAGAGGACGGCCCGGATCCTGCCCTCGGCGACCATTGCCGCGATCTGCGCGTCCCCGCCGAGCGGACCGGAGAGCATGGTCGTGACCTTGAGCCCGACCTTCTCGTGGAGCAGGCGACCCGTGGTCGCGGTGGCGAAGAGGTCGAACTGCGCGAGCACTGCGCGGTTGTAGGTGGCATACGCCACGAGGTCGGTCTTCTTCCCGTCGTGCGCGATCACGGCGAGGCTTGGTCGAAGTGTCATCACAGACTCCGTCTGGTGCAGCGAATTGCCCAGCGACCGTCGAGGTCCTGGTGCGCCCCGGCGATCTTCCCCGCCCGCAGCAGCTGGCCGAGCGCGCTCGCCGGGCGAGCGGGTGACTCCCCGAGGAGGCGCCGGATCGCGCCCTCGGCGTTGGCCTGCGACGGCGTGATCTCCAGGCCGGGCTCGCCGCAGGCAAGATCCTGGAGCAGCTCGTTGACCCGGGCCAGGTCCTCCGGGGAGATCGTGCTCGGGCTCCGGCGGGCCGTGCCCTTCCCGGCAGCCGCTGCCGGCTCGGCAGGCTCCGGCGGCTCGACCGTGGATCCGGTCACCCCGTCGGGGCGGGCGGTGCCGTTCGCGTGCCTGCGGTTTGCGAAGGGGAGCACGTGGCCCTTCGCGGGCAGGGACGCCCGGACCTCTGCCGGGACCGCGGCCGCGAACGCCTCGAAGCAGGCGTCCTCGTATTCCTCCGCGGCGTCGGTGGGTGCCCACCAGACGCGGGCGCGCCCGATGTTCGTGAGCGCCTTCAGCCATTGCCCCGCCGCATGTGGCCGCGCATCCCCGAGTGGCGTCCGGTAGAAGGCGTCCACTCGCCGCGCGAGCGACTTCCCGGTGCTCCCGATGAAGACGATCGGCTCCCCGGGGAGCCACCACGCAGCGAGGCGCGCGGCAAGGCCCTTCCCGGTCGGTCGCTCACCGTCGACTGCGAGCGTCGGAACGCGGCTGAGCCACGTCCCGACCGCCGAGATGTCGACCGGGGCGCGCTCGGGCACGGCCGGCCACTCCACCACGTAGATGCCCGGGCCGTTCGCCCGGACAGGGTTGCCCCAGACGACGGGCCCGTCGGCGCTCAGCCCGACGGTTCGAAGGAGTTCGACGGCGGTGATCGGCATACCCAGATGGTACGGCGCGCGTCCGCAGCTGCGTTCAGCCGGCGACGACGGCGCCCAGCGCATCGGCAAATGGGCCCACCGTCGCCGTCGTGAAGCCGGCCACGTTGATCCGGCCGCGACCGACCACGTAGACGGCGTGCTCCTCGCGGAGCCGCGCCACCTGCTCCAGGCTCAGCCCGAGGAGCGCGAACATCCCGCGCTGGGTCGCAATCGGTGCCCAGTCGCCGGGGATGCCGCGTGCCGTGAGGGCGTCGACGAGGGCGGCACGGTTCGCCTTGATGCGCGCCCGCATGGCGGCCAGCTCCAGCTCCCATCGCGCTCGCAGCTCGGGATCGCCCAGGATCGTCGCCACGATGTCACCGCCGTGCGAGGGCGGATTGGAGTAGTTCGCACGGATCGCGATCCTGACGTGCGACTGGGCGGCCGCGGCCTGCGCTGCCGACCCGGCTACCAGCGCCAGCGCCCCGACCCGCTCGTTGTAGAGGGCGAAGCTCTTGGAGTACGACGTCGACACCAGGAGCTCGAGCCCCGGCCGCAGGAGCCCCTCCATCCAGTCAGCATCCTCGCGCAGCCCGTCGCCGAAGCCCTGGTAGGCGAAATCGACGAGAGGCAGGAGCTGCCGTTCTTCGACGAGGTCGCCGATCTTCCGCCACAGGCCCTGGGACGGGTCCACGCCGGTCGGGTTGTGGCAGGAGCCGTGCAGCAGCACGACGTCCCCGGGCGACGCCTCGCCGAGCGCCTTCAGCAGGGCCGCCTCGTCGATCCGCCGGCCCGTGGGATCCGTGTAGGGGTATTCGCGGATCCGGAAGCCGGCCAGCGTGAACAGCTGGGGATGGTTCGGCCAGGTCGGCTGGCTCATCCAGATCGTCCCGCCCCCGCCGGTCTGCCGGATGAAGTCGGCAGCGACACGCAGGCCGCCCGTTCCGCCGGGCGTCTGGCTGACGGCGACGCGCCCGGATCGCACCACCTCGTGCTCTGGTGTGAAGACGAGGTCGCGGACCGCGTCCCGGAAGGCCGCCTCGCCGTCGATGGGCCGGTAGAGCTTCGAGCGTCCGGCCGCCAGGATCCGCCGTTCCGCCTCGAGCACCGAGGCGAGGACGGGCGTCGTCCCGGTCTCGTCCACGAAGACGCCCGACGACAGGTTGATCTTGCCGGGCCGTGAATCGGCGCGGGCAGCCTCGGACAGGCCGAGGATCGGGTCGGGCGGGGCGGCGACGCGCGCGAGGGAGGGAAGGGCCACGGTACGGTGCTCCTGGGTGCGAATGGACGCCCGAACGATACAGGGGCACCCCCCTGCTAGGCTTGTCGACGATGCGCCTGCTCGCCCTGACGTGCGAAGTGCTCGCCCGGTCCGTCTACCTGTGCGCGGCCCATTCGCCCCACGTGGTGGACGTTCGGCTGAACCGGCGCGGCCTTCATGACGACCCGCCGAACCTCCGCGCCATTCTCCAGGCGGAGATCGACGAGAGCGGCGCGCCATACGACGCGGTGGTCCTGGCCTACGGGCTGTGCGGCGGCGCCACGGCGGGGCTCCGGGCGGGTGCGATCCCCCTGGTCGTCCCGCGCGCGCACGACTGCATCACGCTCTTCCTGGGTGACCGGGCGCGCTACCAGGCCGAGTTCACCGCGAACCCCGGCACCTACTGGTACGTCCAGGACTACCTGGAGCGGACCGACGACGGGAGCGCGTTCGGTGGGGTCGGAGCGGTCTCCGACGCGGCCGCCAGGGCGACGTACGAGGAGTACGTCGCCAAGTACGGCGAGGACAACGCCACCTACCTCATGGAGACGATGGGCGCCTGGCGGTCCCACTACAACCGCGCCGCGTTCGTCGAGATGGGCGTGGCCGCACCGGAGGCGTCAGCGGAGGCCGAGGCCCGCGCTCGCGACGACGCCGATCGGCGCGGCTGGCAGTTCGAGAAGCTCGCCGGCGAGCTGCTCCTGGTCCGACGCCTCATCGACGGGGCCTGGGACCCGGCCGATGTCCTCGTGCTTCAGACCGGCGAACGACTCGCGATGTCCTACGACGACAGCGTGATCCGGGCGGAGCCGGCCTCGGCTCGCGGCTGACGCTCCCGCCGTCATCGCCTGCCCGGCGCCGCTTCCGGGGTGGGCGCGCGAGCCTCAGGCGCCCCGCAGCGCCTTCCGGGCAGCCTCGACGGCCGACGCCGCGTCCGACGCGTAGCCATCGGCGCCGATCTGGTCCGCGTAGTCCTGGGTGACGGGGGCGCCGCCCACGATCACCTTCACGCCCGCCAGGTCGGCCGCGCGGATGGCGGCCACGACGTCCTTCATGCCGACCATCGTGGTGGTCAGGAGGGCGCTGATCCCGACGATGTGCGCATCGTGCTCCTTCGCCGCCTCGACGAATCGTTCCGGGGAGACGTTCGTGCCCAGGTCGATCACCTCGATGCTGGCGCCCTTCCACATCATCCCGACCAGGTTCTTGCCGATGTCGTGGAGGTCGCCCTTGATCGTCCCGATGACCGCCGTGTGCTCGGGACGGATACCGGCCTGGACGAGGACCGGCTCGAGGACGGCGGTGGCCTCCTTCATCGCCCGGGCCGAGATCAGCATCTCCGGGACGTAGATCTCCTGGCACTGGAACCGGGCGCCGATCA
>DAITNC010000115.1:0-5433 GCA_036834865.1 Candidatus Limnocylindrales bacterium
TCGAGCCCTGGTTGAAGCCCGCGGCGAGCGGGATGAGCGCCAGGATCGTCGCGATTGCCGTCATCAGGATTGGCCGCACTCGGGTCTTGCCGCCTTCGACCAGCGCCTCGGTCGTGGACAGCCCGCCACGGCGCAGCCGCTCCACGAGATCGAGCAGCACGATCGCGTTCGTCACGACGATCCCGATCAGCATGAGGATCCCGATCAGGGCGCTGACGCCGATCGCGCGACCCGTCAGCAGCAACGCCGGGAAGACGCCGATCGCCGCCAGCGGGAGGCTGAACATGATCACGAACGGGGTGATGAGACTGCTGAAGGCAAGGACCATCATCACGTAGACCAGCAACACCGCGATTGCCATCGAGTTGAAGAGCCCGCCGAACGCCTGACCCTGCTGTTGGGTCACGCCGGAGAACCGGATATCGACGCCAGCCGGGATCGCGCCGGCCGCCTTCAACGAATCGACCGTTGCCCGGGCCGATTGCGATACGCCGCCCGTGTCCTTGCTCGTGATGTCGGCCGTGATGGAGGCGGACGGCGCCTGGTCGATCCGGGTGATGCTGCCCTGGGTCGCCACCTCGGCGACATCTGCCACGGAGCTGAGCGCCACCTTGGCACCCGTCCCAACCGGGAGCGCCTTGAGCGCGTCGACGCTCGAGACGCGCGCCGGGTCGAGCCGGACGTAGAGGTCGATCGGGCCGCCGTCCGCGAGCTGGACGCGCGTCACGAGCGAGCCGACGAGCGCCGAGCGCACCTGGCCCGCGACCTGCGCCGCCGTCAGGCCCGCGTCGATCGCCTTGTTGGGATCGACCCGGATGTCGATCTGGGGCGTGGCCTTGACGAGGTCCGACTTGACGTTGGCGAGGTCCGGGCTGGCCCGAAGCGCCCGGATGACCGCATCGGCTGTAGCGGCGACGGCCGCCGAGTCCGGCGCGCTGACGATGATCGAGAGGCTGTTCGACGTGAAGCCGAACGCCTGGCCCACGGCAATATCGAATCCGCCGGTCCGCAGCGGCGCCAGGGCCGTGCCGATCTTCGTGCTGTACGCGTCGAGGTCGACGTCGCTCGCCAGCCGCACAACCATCTTGGCGCTGTTGGCGGGCTGGCCCGAGAATGCCGCCGAGAGCGTGGACGCGCCCGTGTCGCCTTCGCCCGGGACTGTCGTCTCGACGAGCTGTACCTTCGGATCGGCTCGCAGGATCGTCTCGGCCTGAGTCGCCGTCGCGAGGACCGCCTCCGTCGCCGCGCCTGCCGGCGGCACGATGCTCACCTGCAGGACCTTCTCCGAGCCGGTCGAGATGAACTGGGTCGGCAGGCGCCCGGCCAGCGACACGGACCCCACGAAGAGGACGGTCGCGACCAGAAGGACGCCCAGCTTCGTGCGACGGTCGCGCAGCACGAACCGGATCGTCGGCGCGTAGGCGCGAACCCAGAGCGAGTTCTTCGGCTCGCCCGTCTCATCGACCGCCAGCTTCACGCGATCGATGAAGAGGTACGCGAGGATCGGGATGATCGTCAGCGCGCACACGAGCGAGGCAACCAGCGCGAACGTCACGGTCAGCGCGAAGGGCAGGAAGAACTCGCTGACGATGCCGCCGACGAACCCGATCGGCAGGAAGACCGCCACGGTGGTGAGCGTGGAGCTCGTGATCGCACTGGCCACCTCGCGCGGGCCGCTCAGGACGGCTGTCAGTCGGTCCTCGCCCATCGCACGGTGGCGGTAGATGTTCTCCAGGACGACGATCGCGTCGTCGACCACCCGCCCCACGGCGACCGCAAGGCCGCCCAGGGTCATGATGTTCAACGTGATCCCGGTCACCTGCATGACCACGAGCGCGGTCAGCACGGAAAGCGGGATGCTGACGGCGGCGACCAGCGTCGAACGGAGGCTGAACAGGAACAGGAAGATCGTGAGCACCGCGAACAGGGCGCCCAGGCCACCCTCGCGGAGCAGGCCGTCCCGCGACTCCTTGATGAAGGTCGAGAGGTTGGAGACCGTGATGACCTTGAGCTCCGGGTGGTTCGCGCCGATCTCGGCCAGCTTCGCCTGGACGGCGTCCGCGACCTCCACGGTGTTGGCGTTCGCGTTCTTGCTCACCGTGATCGTGAGCGACGCCTCGCCGTCCGTGCGGGCATAGCCGGTCGTCGCTACCTGGGTAACGTCGACGCTGCCAATGTCGGAGATGTGGATCCGGGTTGTCGCGGCGGGGGCGGGCGACGCGGCCGGTCCCGAGGGTGCGGGGCTGCCCGTGGGCGCGGGGCTGGCCGAGAGTGCGGGGCTGCCACTCGGGCCGGCGTTGGTACCGGTCCCCGTGCCGGTCCCGGTCCCCGTCCCGGTGCCCGCTTTCGATACCTTCACGCCCACGACCAGGCCGCGGATCTCGTCGGCCGTCGTGAACGCGCCCGACGTCGAGACCGGGATCCGGCTGGTCCCCGTCGAAAGCTGACCGGCCGGAAGGGTCAGGTTGTTCGCCGTCAGGACGGCCTGGACCTGGTCGATGGAGACGCCGCTGGTGGCCATCTTTGTCGGGTCCAGCGTCACCACGAGACGGCTGGTGAGGCCGCCCGCCAGGTCAACCGACGCGACGCCGTCCAGGCCCTGCAGGTCGGGCACCACCTCGCTCGCGGCGACCTTCGCGGCCGCCGCCAGGCCGTCCGGGCCACTGCCGGAGATGGACGCGATGATGACCGGCGAGGCGTTGATGTCCAGGGAGCTGACCTGCGGCGTGACGTTCTGCGGCAGCTTCAGCGCCGCGACGTTCTGGGCGATCGCCGCCTTCGTGTCCTTGACGTTCGTCCCGTACGAGAACTGGGCAACGACGATGGCGATCGAGTTCGCCGAGGTCGACTGGACGCGCTCGAGGCGCGGGATGCCGGAGATCGCCCGCTCGATCGGCTTGGCGACCTGGTCGGCGACGTCGGACGCGCCTGCGCCGGGGTCCGCCGCGACCACCGTGATGATCGGCAGCTCGATGTCCGGGAGCAGCTCCTGCTTCAGGCTTCCCCACGCGGAGATGCCGGCGATGAACAACGCGATGGCCAGCAGGAGCGCAACGCTCCGCTTGCTGACGGCAAGCTCGGTGAGTCGACTCACGAGTGGTCTCCCGGGACGGTGGCACCTGGGGTGGAACGAACAGCGGAACGAACATCTGGACGGGTGACGGCCGTGGGGAACGCCTCGCCGGCGGCCGCGGCAAGCAGGACCGTCGCGCGCTCGACGACATCGAGCTCCGAATCACCAAGCCGCGCGAGAATCCGCCGCATGTGGGCAGCGTTGAGCTCGCGGAAGTGCTCGAGGTCGGCGTTACCGGTCGGCGTGATCGTCACGACCACCTGTCGGCGGTCGGCGGGGTCATCGTGGCGAGCCAGGAGCCCGTGGTCCACGAGGCGGTCGACGAGGCCGCTGGTGGTGGAGATCGACACGCCCAGGCGAACGGCAAGTTCCGACATCCGCATCCCCTCCGAGGCGGCGATCAGGTAGAGGACCTTGGCCTGGGACATGGTCACCGCCACCTCCATGAGGTCGGGGGCGTGCGAGGACGCAATGCGATGCATCAGCAGCTCGTAGGACGCCACCACGCGATCGATGCGCGCGACGCGGTCTGCCTCATCTGGCGGCATGGTCCGGCGGTTCCTCCGTGATCGTTGGCCTGACGCAAACTATATCGGAGGTGCGAAGGAAATGGATTGGCCCCGTGCCGGGCGCCCTTGGCGCGCCCGGTCGCGGCCGGTGCGGTGCCGCGCCCGCGCGCGACCAACTACCATCCGCCGGTGACGCCGATCCCTGCCTCCACCCCGGCAGAGTCCGCCGCGCCGCCGCCGCGGATCGTCTCGGCCGCGGTTGCCCGTCGGTTCCTTGTCCTTCGCCACCTCTTGGCGCCGCCGCGGGCGTTGCCGCCGGGAGAGCAGAGCGTGCTGGGGGTGCTCGAGCTCCTTGGGTCGCTCCAGTTCGACCCGCTCCAGATCGCCGGCCGCAACCACGACCTGGTCCTCCAGGCTCGGATCGCCGGCTATCGCCGCGAGACGACGGACGCGCTCCTGTACGAGCGGCGGCTCCTGTTCGAGGCCTACAACAAGGGCCTCAGCATCCTGCCCACCGCGGAGCTGCCGCTCTACCGCCTGACCTGGGATCGTGCCCGCGCCGGGCACGATGGCGGCACGTTCGACGAGCACGCGCCGCTCGTCGAGGAGCTGCTGGACCGCATCCGCCGGGACGGTCGTCTCTCCTCCACCGACGTCGAGCCGCGCGCCGCGATCGACTGGTACTGGCGCCCCACGAACCAGGTCCGCGCGATCCTGGAGGCGCTCGCGGAGGCCGGCATCCTGGGGATTGCGCGACGCGACGGCAACCGCCGCATCTACGACCTGGCCGAGCGCCTCTTCCCCGTCGCCGTCCTCGCCGAGCGCCGAACCGTCCGCGAGCAGGCCAGACACCGGCTGCTCTCGCGGTACCGGGCCAACGGGCTGCTGGGCACCGGCGGCCAGTCCGAGCTCTGGATCGGGACCGGTCCCGCCGCGCACGACCCGGGGCGGCCCGGCCACCCGACGCGAGCGGAGCTACGCGCGGAGCTGGTAGCGGAGGGGACGCTCATCCCCGTCGCGGTGGAGGGGCTGCGCGGCCCGCGCCTGGTGGTCGCGTCCGACCTGCCGGTGCTGGAGCGGGCCGTCGCGGAGGTCGCGGCCGGCGAGTCGCCGGGCGGTGCGGCCGACGCGGTCAGCTTCCTCGCGCCGCTCGACCCGTTCTGCTGGGATCGCGACCTCCTGCGCGGGTTGTTCGGCTTCGATTACGTGTGGGAGGTGTACGTCCCGCAGGCAAAGCGACGCTGGGGCTACTACGTCCTGCCGATCCTGTTCGGCGACCGGCTGGTTGGCCGGATCGAGCCGCGCTTCGATCGCCCGGCGCGGGCCGTCCGAGTGCTGGGCACCTGGTGGGAACCGGGCTTCGATCCGCTCGAGGCAGAGGGGTTCATACCGGCATTCGCCTCGGCGCTGGCTGCCTACCGCGCCTTCGGTCGCGCGACGCGCGTCACGTTCCCGAGGGATCGGTCCAGCCGGACGCTCGCGGGCGCTGTCGCCCGGGCTGGCTGACGGCGTCGCGACGCCGGCGCTCGAGCGTCGCCTGTGGGAGGATCATGTCTCGAACAGACCCAGCCCCACCGCCCGGAGGATCCCATGGCCGCAGTTCGACGCGCCGAAGCCACCTGGACCGGCTCCCTCGCCGAGGGAAGCGGGATGATCAACAACGTGACGAGCGGGTCGATCGCCCGGCTGCCGGTCACCTGGGCCTCGCGGACCGAGGCGGCGGACGGACGGACGAGCCCCGAGGAGCTGGTGGCCGCAGCCCACGCTTCCTGCTACGCGATGGCGTTCTCGGGCGACCTCACACGCAACGGGACCCCGCCGACCTCGCTGGAAGTGGACGCGACCGTCACG
>DAITNC010000116.1:0-5419 GCA_036834865.1 Candidatus Limnocylindrales bacterium
AGGACCTCGGCGAGGCGCGCCGCATCGTGTCCACCAAGGACGACACGACGATCGTCGACGGCGCGGGCAGCGAGCCCGACATCAAGGCGCGCATGAGCCAGATCAAGGCGCAGATCGAGGAGACCACCTCGGACTACGACCGCGAGAAGCTCCAGGAGCGCCTCGCCAAGCTCGCCGGCGGCGTCGCCGTCATCAAGGTGGGCGCGGCGACCGAGGTCGAGCTCAAGGAGAAGAAGCACCGGATCGAGGACGCCCTGTCCACGACCCGCGCGGCCGTCGAGGAAGGCATCGTTGCGGGCGGCGGCACCACGCTGCTCCAGGCGATCCCGGCACTCGACGCCCTCAAGCTCGAGGGTGACGAGCAGGTCGGCGTCGACATCGTCCGGCGCGCCCTGGAGGCCCCGGCCAAGCAGATCGCCGACAACGCCGGCGAGCGGGGCGAGGTCGTCATCGAGCGCGTCAAGAACCTGCCCAAGGGCCAGGGCTTCGACGCCCTCAAGGGCGAGTACGGCGACATGTTCGAGAAGGGCATCGTGGACGCCGCCAAGGTGACCCGCTCCGCGCTCCAGAACGCGGCCTCCATCGCGGCGATGGTCCTCACGACGGAGACGCTCGTGACCGACCTTCCCGAGAAGAAGGACTCCGGCAACGGCGGTGGCCACGGCCACGGCGGCGGCGGAGACATGGACTTCTAGAAGTCCGGACGCGTCCTCCCGGGGTTCCGCACCGGGGGACGAAACACTCACGGCACACAGAGGGCCGGGTCATCCGTTCGCGGATGCCCGGCTCTCGTGCATCATGCTGCGTGACGCCATCGCTCCCCGAGGACCTGCCGCATGTGGACGCTGGGCACACCACCGCTCGAGCTCGTGCTCCGGGCGGCGATCATCTACCTCGTGTTCTTCGCCGCCCTGCGCCTGTTCGGCAAGCGCGAGGTCGGCCAGTTCACGCTGTTCGATCTCGCCCTCGTGCTGCTGGCCGCGAACGCCCTGCAGCCGGCGATCACCGGGCCCGACGCGTCGATCCCCGGCGGGCTCATCGTCGTGCTCACGATCTTCGTCCTCAACCAGGGCGTCGCGATCCTGCGCGTGCGCAGCCCGCTGGTCCGTCGCCTCCTCGAGTTCGGGCCGACCGTCATCGGGCGCGATGGCGCCTGGCTCCTGCCGGTCCTGGTCCGCCAGGGCCTGGACCTCGTTGACGTCGAGGCGGCGCTCCGCGAGCACGGCCTGGACGCGGTCGCCGAGATGAAGCTCGCGACCCTCGAAGCCGACGGATCGATCAGCATCGTCGCGACGGACGCTGCGGCTACCATCGAGGTCAGGCGCCGACGAAGCCGGTCTCGCCGGGCGCTCTGACCGGGCGCTCCCGCGGCGGATGGCGCCGCTGCGGCGGCTGGGCCAGAAAGGGCCATTCCGCACTGGCGGACCCCTCGCGACGCCCGGCACGCTCGCGCGGCTGGAGGTCCCGATGCCCATCACCGCTCCACGGCGCGACGGCAGCCGGTCCGGCCCCGCGGCGGTCACGCCCGGCGCCGGCCGCTGGAATCGCCTGTCCGCCGACGGCTGTGCACGGGTCCAGGCTGCGGCGTGCGCGATCCTGGAGCGGACGGGCGTCCGGGTCGACCACCCGGAGGCGCGGCGTCTCCTGGCGGCCGCCGGCGCCAGGGTCGACGGCGCCGATCGCGTCCGGATCCCGGCGGCGCTCGTCGGCGAGGCACTGGCGGTCGCGCCGAAGTCGCTGACGCTCCACGACCGGTCGGGCCGTCCGGCGATCGAGTGGGGCGGCGAGACGGCCTGGTTCGGCCCCGGCTCGGATTGCCCGAACGTCGTCGACGGACGGACCGGCGACCGGCGCCTCGCCATGCTCGACGACGTCCGGGCGGGGATCGCGCTCGTGGACGCGCTCCCGAACATGGCGTTCGCGATGTCGATCTTCCTGCCCTCCGAGGTGGACGGGCGCGTCGCGGATCGCCACCAGGCCGCGGCGATGCTCACCGGGACCACGAAGCCGCTGATCGTCGTGACCTACGAGCTCGACGGGCTGCGCGACGTGCTCGCGATGGCCGAGACGGTTGCCGGCGGGGCCGGGGAGCAGGCGGCCCGGCCGTCCGTCGCCTGGTACATCAACGTGACGCGCGGTCTCCTCCTCGACGAGGACGCCGTGGGCCGGCTCCTCTTCCTTGCCGAGCGCGGCCTGCCGGCCCTCTGGATTCCCGTCACGTCCGGCGGGACCACGGGGCCGGTCACGCTGGCCGGGACGCTCGCCGTGAACCAGGCGGGCGTGCTCGCCGGCGTCGTGATCGCGCAGCTCGTCCGCGAGGGCGCGCCGGTCGTGGTTCCCGGATTCGGCGGAGATGCCCTGGACCTGCGCACGACGGTCGATCCGTACGTCGGCCCGGACCCCAAGGGCGCCGCCGAAGCGCTGGCACACCACCTTGGGCTCCCGATGTTCAGCCTCGGCGGGGGAGCGGACTCGAAGGTCGTCGATGGCCAGGCCGCCGCCGAAGCCGCGTCCGCCATCCTCCTCGACGCGCTGGCCGCGGGCCAGGTGACCCACGACAGCGGCTACCTGGAGTCGGGGCTGGCCGGGTCGCTGGCGCAGCTCGCGATCTGCGACGAGCTGGTGGGCTGGACCCGCGCCGCCACGGCGCCGGTCGACCTCTCGGACGACGCATTTGCCCTCGATCTGGTCGACGAGCTCGGGGTGGACGGGTCGTTCCTCGAGTCCGACCATACCCTTGCGAACTATCGCTCGCGGTGGTACCCGGCCCTGTTCGATCGCCGCACCCGCGGGGCGTGGGCGACCGCCGGAGGACATGCGCTGGGCGCCCGCGCGGCCGACCGGGCGGATGCGATCCTCGCCGCCCACGCGGTCCCGCCGCCGCTCCCCGAGGCGGCCTCGGCGGAGCTCCGCGAGATCGTGGCCCGCGCCGAAGCCCGGGCCGGCCTCTGACGCCCCGCATCGACGGATCGGGCCGCGTCCCACGGGTCGCGGCGGGTTGTGTTGGGTGGAGGGGCCGCGGCACGCGGCGGGAGGAATTCGATGGACCAGAAGCTGTTCACGACATTGCGCCAGGCCGTCACGGACGGCGAGCCGGCCGCCGCCGAGGCAGCCGCCCGGGAGGCGCTGGCGGCGGGGATCCCGCCGCTCCGCCTGATCGACGAAGCGGCCATGCCGGCCCTGCGTGAGATCGGGGAGGGGTTCTCCAACGGCGACCTGTTCCTGCCCGACCTGATGCTCGCCGCGCGGGCGATGCAGGCCGCGATGCGCGTGATCGAGCCGGCCCTCGGAGCCGGTGGCGAGCAGCGCGCGTCGGCGGGCCGCGTGGTGCTGGGGACAGTGGCCGGCGACATCCACGAGATCGGAAAGAACCTCGTGGCGACGCTCCTCTCGGCCAACGGCTTCGAGGTCCACGACCTGGGCGTGAACGTGTCCGCGGCCGCATTCGCGGCCAAGGCTGCCGAGGTCGACGCCGACCTGGTCGGCGTCTCGGCGCTCCTCACCACGACGATGACAGGCCAGCGCGCCGTGGTCGAGGCGCTGGGCGCCGCCGGCCTCCGGCCCCAGGTCAAGGTGATGGTCGGCGGCGCCCCCGTGACGAGCGCGTGGGCCGATGAGATCGGTGCCGACGCGTACGCCGAGGATGCCATCGCCGCCGTCGACACTGCGCGCCGCCTCGTCGGCGTGCGGGCATGAGCCGGGGTGCCGTGATGCCTGAGACAACCTCCGTGCAGCCGCCGGCTGCGGCGCCGCGCCGACCACTGGCCACCCTCGTCGATCCTGCGATCCGGCTCGAAGTCCTCGACGCCGCGGCCCTCCACCGCATCCACGCGGCGACCCTCGAGCTCATCGAGACGGTCGGGGTCCGCTTCCCGTCCTCGCGCGCCCAGGCGATCTGGGCCGACCACGGCGCGCAGGTCGATCCGGCAAGCGGGATCGTCCGCGTCTCGGGGAACGTCATCGACGCTGCGCTGCGGAGCGCGCCGGCGGCATTCACGCTTGCCGGCCGGGATCCCGAGCGCGACCTGCCCCTCGACGGCCACCACGTCTGGGCCGCGACCGACGGCTGCGGCGTGGAGGTCGCCGATCCCGCCAGCGGGGAGCGGCGGCGCTCGACGCTCGACGACGTCGCCTCGATCTGCCGTGTGGCCGAGGAGCTGCCCGACGTCGGGTTCATCTGGATGCCGGTCTCCGCGCAGGACATCGCGCCCGAGACGCGGGCGCTGCGGGAGCTGGCCGCCGCGCTGGGCATCACCACGAAGCACGTCCAGACGGAATCGGTGATGCACGCGCGCGAGGCCGCCGTGGCCGTCGAGATGGCGCTGGCGCTCGCCGGCAGCCCGACCGCGCTTCGCGCGCGGCCGCCGCTCTCGCTCACGTTCTGCACCATCAGCCCGCTCGCCCACGAGGCAGGCGCGCTCGACGCCGCGCTGGTGGCGGCGGAGGCCGGGATTCCCACGGGCTTCATGACGATGGCGTCGTGTGCCCACACGGGACCTGCGACGCTCGCCGGCACGCTGACGGTCGGGAACGCCGAGGTGCTCTCCGCGCTGGCGCTCGTCCAGCTGGCCTTCCCCGGAGCGCCCGTTTACTACGCGGCGGCCCAGACCGCGATGGACCTGCGGACCGGCGCGTACACGGGCGGTGGCCCGGAGGACGTCCTGTTCGGGATGGCCTCGGGCGAGCTGGCGGACTACTACCGCGTGCCGCTCTCTATGGGGGCGTTCGCGACCGGCGCGCACGTGCCGGACTGGCGGGCTGGCCTGGAGAACGGGCTGGCGGCGCTCGCCGCATGCGTCGGCCGGGCGGACATGCTCCTGGGCATGGGCCTGCTGGCCGGCAGCCGGATCTGGTCGTACGAGCAGCTCCTGCTCGACGCCGAGATCCTGGGCCTGGTCCGCGGGATCTGTCGCGGCATCCTGGTGGACGACGAGTCCCTTGCGCTCGACGTCATCCGCAGCGTGGGGCCCTCCGGCGACTTCCTGTCCGAGACCCACACCCGCCGGCACATGCGCGAGCGCTGGAGCCCGGCGCTCATCGATCGCCGCCCACCCTCGCCCGACGGCACGCCCCGCGTGGATGCACGGGAGCGTGCCCACGAGCGCGCGCTCGAGCTGCTCGCGACGGCGCCGGGCGCGCCGCTCGACCCCGTGCTGGCCGCGGAGCTCGTCCGGATCGCCGACACCGCCGGGGAGCCGGGCCGATGACGGGGCCGGCTGGCCGGCGCCCGACCCTCGACCTGCTGGACCCCCGGGGCATCGATCGGATTCTCGACGAGGCGCTGGCGGTCCTCCGGGACCCCGGGGTCCGAGTGGACGACGCCGAGGCGAGGGCGCTGCTGGAGGGCGTCGGCGCCTCGGTCCGTGACGGGGTGGCCAGGATCCCGGAGTCGGCCGTCCGGGCGGCGCTCGCCACGGTC
>DAITNC010000117.1:0-1355 GCA_036834865.1 Candidatus Limnocylindrales bacterium
CCGATGCTCGAGGCGGTCCTCCGGCGCGCCGCCGAGTTCGCGCGCGCCTGAACCGATCGCCGACGTGCCGCGGATGCGGCACACGAGTGGGTCTTGCGCCCTCAGGCTTTGGCTGCAAGTTCGCGGAGGACGGCGGGCAGGATGCCACCATGTCGGTAGTAGTGGACGTCGATCGGTCCGTCGAGGCGGGCCAGAACCTCGAACGAGCGTTCGCGGTCGTCCCCGTCGCTCCGGGCGACGACCGTGAGACGGCAATGCGGCGCGAGGCCGGCGGCCACGCCCTCGATCGTGAACGCCTCACGGCCGGTCAGGCCGATCGACGCGGTGCTCTCGCCGGGCAGGAACTCGAGCGGCAGGACACCCATCCCAACGAGGTTCGAACGGTGGATCCGTTCGTAGCTCTCGGCGATGACGGCGCGGACGCCGAGCAGCAACGTGCCCTTCGCCGCCCAGTCGCGTGACGACCCCGACCCGTACTCCTTGCCAGCAAGGATGACGAGCGGCACGGCCTCGTCGCGGTAGCGCATCGCCGCGTCGTAGATGAACTGCTCCTCGCCGTCCGGCAGGTGGACGGTGTACGGCCCCTCGCGGTCGGGCACAAGCGCGTTGCGCAGGCGGATGTTCGCAAACGTGCCGCGCATCATCACCTCGTGGTGGCCGCGCCGGGAACCATACGAGTTGAATTCGAGCGGAGTGACGCCCCGGGCCTGGAGCCACTGCCCGGCGGGCGACGTGGGCGAGATCGAACCCGCCGGCGAGATGTGGTCAGTTGTCACTGAGTCGCCGAGCACGGCCAGCGCCCGGGCGCCGACGATGTCCTCGATCGGGTCGGGATCCGAAGTCAGGCCCTCGAAGAACGGCGGCTTGGCCACGTAGGTCGACGACACATCCCACGTGTAGCGGTCGCCGGCCGGGATCGGCAGCGCCCGCCAGCGCTCGTCGCCCTCGAAGACGGTCGCATAGGTGCGCCGGAAGAGCTCCGGACCGATCGACTCGCCCACGACGCGCCGGATCTCCTCCGACGACGGCCACAGCTCATCGAGCATCACCGGCCGCCCGTCGCGGTCCCGCCCGACGGGCTCGTTCGTCAGGTCGATGTCGACCCGGCCGGCCAGAGCGAACGCGACGACGAGCGGCGGCGAGGCGAGGTAGCTCGCGCGCGCGAGAGGGTGGATCCGGCCCTCGAAGTTGCGGTTGCCGGACAGAACGGCGGCGACGACGAGGTCGTTCGCCTCGATGGCCTTCGCGATCGGCTCCTCGAGCGGCCCGGAATTGCCGATGCAGGTCGTGCAGCCGTAGCCGACGAGGGCGAATCCGAGTGCCTCAAGGGGCGCCATCAGGCCGGCCGACTCGAG
>DAITNC010000117.1:1455-2780 GCA_036834865.1 Candidatus Limnocylindrales bacterium
TCCTGGTCGCGTTCGCCGCTGCGGGCGTATGAGGGCGGGTCGCTGGCTGGAAATGAGTCCGCGGAGGCAACCTCGACGACGCCTTCAACCGGTCGAGGATGCTCCGCTTCCGCCGCCGCGAACGTGCGGGGTCCGCTCGGGAAGTTCGCCCGGAAGTCCTCACGAAGCGACGCGAGCGGGACACGATCCTGGGGACGACGAGGTCCCGCCAGCGAAGGCTCGATCGTCGAGAGATCGAGCTCGAGGAGGTCGTCGAACTCGAGCCGCGCCCCGGGCTCGCGCCACAGCCCCTGGTCTTTCGCGTAGCGCTCGACCAACGCGATGCGCTCGTCTGGGCGACCCGTCAGCCTGAGGTAGGCGAGCGTCTCGTCGTCGATCGGGAACAGCGTCGCCGTGGCTCCGAACTCGGGGCTCATGTTGCTGATCGTCGCCCGGTCGGCGAGCGACAGGCCGGCAAGACCGTCGCCGGCGAACTCGACGAATGAGCCGACGACCCCGTAGGCGCGCAGCATCTCGGTCACGACGAGGACGAGGTCGGTCGCCGTCGAGCCATGCGGCAGCTCGCCGTGGAGGCGCACGCCGACGATCCGCGGCATCGGCAGGTAGAGCGGCTGGCCGAGCAGCACGGCCTCGGCCTCGATCCCGCCCACGCCATACCCCAGGACGCCGAGGCCGTTGATCATCGTGGTATGGGAGTCGGTGCCGACGAGCGTGTCGGGGAACGCCACGCGGCCGTGCTCATCGGCGCGCTCGGCGACGACCGTGGCCAGGTACTCCAGGTTGACCTGATGGACGATCCCGGTCCCCGGCGGGACGACCCGCAGGCCCTCGAACGCCGTCTGCGCCCAGCGGAGGAGTTGGTACCGCTCGCCGTTGCGCTCGTACTCGCGCTCGACGTTGAACGCGAACGCCCGGTCGTTGCCGAACATATCGACCTGGACCGAGTGATCGATGACGAGGTCAGCCGGCACCAGCGGGTTGACCTTCGCCGGATCGCCGCCGAGGTCGGCAACGGCGTCTCGCATCCCGGCCAGGTCCACGACCGCCGGCACGCCGGTGAAGTCCTGGAGGATCACCCTCGACGGCATGAACGGGACCTCTGCATCGGCGCTGCCACCGGGCCGCCAACCGGCGAGAACCTCGACGTCCGTCGTGCGCACGAGGCCCCGGCCCGCATTGCGGAGAACATTCTCGAGCAGAATGCGCAGCGTCACCGGCGCTCGCTCGAGGCCGAGGCGATCGGCCAGGACGGCCAACCGATAGTAGTCGGGAAGCCCCGGTCCCAGGCTCGCCCGGGCGCCGAAGGGGTCGTGGTCAGGCACGCG
>DAITNC010000117.1:2880-5351 GCA_036834865.1 Candidatus Limnocylindrales bacterium
GCCGCCGCCGCCCGATCCGCCGGCAGGGCCCCGCTGCGCGCCAGCTCGGCAACCGCCGCGGCAGCGATATGCGCCGGATCGATCTCGAACAGGGAGCGGAGCGCCTCGCGGGTATTGCTCCGGCCGAACCCGTCGGTCCCGAGCGAGACGTAGCAGGGTGGAAGCCAGCGCGAGACCATGTCCGGAAAGGCCTTCAGCCAGTCGGTTGCCGCGACGATCGGGCCGCCGTCCGGCCCGAGGATCGTCGAGACATACGGCACCCGCGGGGCCTCGGCTGGGTGGAGCCGGTTCCAGCGCTCGCTTTCCAGCGCGTCGCGGCGAAGAAGCGGGAACGAGGGCGCCGAGTAGACCTCGGCTGCGATCCCGAACTTCTCGGCGAGAAGCTCCTGAGCCGAGAGGACCAGGTTCAGGGTCGGGCCCGAGCCGACGAGCCGCGCGCGCTGGGCCTTCCGGCCGACATCGGGTGCGTCGCGGAAGCGATAGATCCCGCGGATCAGCCCCTCATCGATCCCGTCCGGCTTCGGTGGCTGCGGGTAGTTCTCGTTGTAGAGCGAGACGTAGTAGAAGACGTCCTCGCCCTTGACGTACATCCGCTCGATCCCCTCGCGGACGATCGCCGCCAGCTCGTAGGCGTAGGCCGGGTCGTAGGCACGGACGTTGGGGATGGTGGAGGCCAGGATGTGCGAGTGGCCGTCCGTGTGCTGAAGCCCCTCGCCGGCGAGCGTCGTCCGACCCGCCGTCGCGCCCATCATGAAGCCGCGGCCGCGCGCGTCGGCGAGCGCCCAGATCTGGTCGCCGGTTCGCTGGAACCCGAACATCGAGTAGTAGATGTAGAACGGGATCATCGGATGGCCGTGCGTTGCGTAGGAGGTCGCCGCGGCCTGGAAGCTCGCCATCGAGCCCGCCTCGGTGATCCCCTCCTCGAGGACCTGGCCGTCGACCGCCTCGCGATACGACAGGAGGAGCTCGGAGTCGACTGGCACGTAGTGCTGGCCGAATGCTGCGTAGATCCCGACCTCCTTGAACAGCGGGTCCATGCCGAACGTCCGCGCTTCATCAGGAATGATCGGGACGATCCGTGGCCCAACCTGCTTGTCCCGGATCAGGTTCCGAAGGATCCGGGTGAAGACCATCGTCGTCGAGACGGCCATCTCCGACCCGGCGGTGAACTCGGCGTCCACCGATGCCGCCGGCTCCGGCAGGCTGACGCCGGCGACGACCCGCTTCGGGATCTCGCCGCCGAGTGCCCGGCGACGCTCGAGGAGGTACTGGACCTCCTCAGAGTTCGGGCCCGGGTGGTAATACGGCGCATCGATGATCTTGTCGTCCGAGATCGGCAGCTGCAGCCGATCGCGGAAGATCCGGAGCTCCGCCTCGTTGAGCTTCTTCGCCTGATGGGTGATATTCCGAGCCTCGACTCCGCTCCCGAGCGTCCAGCCCTTCACCGTTGCGGCGAGGATGGCCGTCGGGGCCCCCTTTGACTCGGTCGCGGCCTTGTATGCGGCGTAGAGCTTGCGGTAGTCATGGCCCCCGCGTCGGAGCTTCGCGAGGTCGTCATCCGAGAGGTGCTCAACCAGCTTGCGGAGACGTGGGTCCGGCCCGAAGAAGTGCTCTCGGATGTAGGCCCCGCCGGCGACCGAGAACTTCTGGAAGTCGCCGTCGAGGGTGGTGTTCATCTGCTCGACGAGGACGCCCTCGACATCGCGGGCGAGGAGATCGTCCCACTCCCTTGCCCAGATCACCTTGATGACGTTCCAACCGGCCCCGCGGAAGGCCGACTCCAGCTCCTGGATGATCTTGCCGTTGCCGCGGACCGGCCCGTCGAGCCGCTGGAGGTTGCAGTTGACGACGAAGGTCAGGTTGTCGAGGCCTTCGCGCGAGGCGAGGCGGAGCGCGCCGAGCGACTCCGGCTCATCGGTCTCGCCGTCGCCGAGGAAAGCCCAGACCCGGGACTTGGAGGTGTCAAGCTGGCCTCGGTTCTGGAGATAACGGTTGAAGTGGGCCTGGTAGATGGCCGATATCGGCCCGAGCCCCATGCTGACGGTCGGGAACTCCCAGAAGTCCGGCAGCAGGCGCGGATGCGGGTAGGACGGCAGACCCACGCCCGGGACCGTCTCGCGACGGAAGTTGTCGAGCTGATCCTCCGTCAGGCGACCCTCGAGGAAGGCACGGGCGTAGATTCCCGGCGCGGCGTGCCCCTGGTAGAAGATCTGGTCCCCACTCCCCTCCCCGTCCTTGCCGCGGAAGAAGTGGTTGAACCCGACCTCGTAGAGGCTCGCGGCCGAGGCATAGGTCGCCAGGTGGCCACCCAGGCCGGGGAAGCGGGTGTTCGCCCGGAGGACCATCGCGACCGCGTTCCAGCGGATGATCCGGCGGATCCGGAGCTCGATCGCCTCGTCGCCCGGGAAGTACGGCTCCTGCTCCGGGCTGATCGTGTTGATGTAGCGGGTCTGGGTCAGCGGCGGCAGCCC
>DAITNC010000118.1:0-5346 GCA_036834865.1 Candidatus Limnocylindrales bacterium
GCCCGGGCTCGGCGACGCCGGCGACCGCCAGTTCGGGACCGGCCGCCGGGACTGACGCCCGAACGCGAGAGGCCGGCCCCGGTGTCCGGGGCCGGCCTCGTCGCCTCGAGTGTTCCCGGGGTCAATTGCCGCCGGGCTGCAGGGTCACCGTGGTCTTCTGGAAGCTTGCTCCCTTCGTATCCACGCTCGAGCCGAGCGCGGCGAGGGCCTGCGTCACCAGGTCGGTCCGGTAGGCGTCGGCCGTCGGAGCGTTCTTGATGATCCCGTAGGTCTGGGCGATCTGGGCCGTCTGGGCCCAGACGGCTGGGTCGATGACGCCGATCCCGTTCGGCGACGGCCAGATCAGGGCGTTGACCTCGTTCATCTGCCACGCCTGGTGACTGGTGCCCAGCTTGGAGCCGGCCTTCAGCACTGACTGGACGCAGCCGTCGGGGTTGTCACGGCAGTAGATCCAGCCCTTGAACGTGGCCTCGAGGAACTTCTCGGCGGTCGCGGCGTTGGTGCCCGTGGACAGCCACTTCGCGCTGGCGAAGACCATGTCCTGGAGCATCGCCGTGCCGTCCTTGTTGAAGTCGATGGTGTTGATGTCGGCCGGCGTGTACATCTTGCCGGTCGCCGGGTTCGTCGCCTCGAGGACCTGCGCGTACTCGTTGTAGATCATCGCCTCCGAGGCGGTGGTCTGGCCGGTCAGCATCTGGGACATGTCGAACGGCTGCTTGACGATCGAGACGTCGGCCGGGTTCGCCGGGTCGATCCCGGCCTTCTTGAGGTCAGCGTAGAGCTCGGGCTCGTTGCCGCCGAGCCACGTCCCGACCTTCTTGCTCTTGAGGTCGGCAATCGAGTTGATGTTGTTGCTCTTGAACGAGATCTCGAGCGTGCCCGAGCGCTGGTAGATCTGGGCGATGTCCACGAGGTCGGTGCCGCCTTCGCGCGAGGCGAGCATCTTCGGCACCCACGTGGTGCCGATGTCGGCGCCGCCGGATGCGACGACCTGCATCGGGTTCACGTCGGGACCACCCGGCTGGATGGTGACGTCAAGGCCGGCAGCCTTGAAGTAGCCCTGGTCCACCGCCGCGTAGTAGCCGGCGAACTGGGCCTGGGGAACCCACTGGAGCACGAACTTGACCGGGGTCAGCGGCCCGGCGGCCGCGCCGCTGCTCGCCGCCGGCGCGGTGGTGGCGCTGCTCGAGCAGGCCGCGACCACGATCGCGACCAGGGCCACCATCCCGAACCATCTGCGAATCTTCATCGACATCCTCTCCTCTGCTGGGCTGGACAACCGTCCTCAGGACCTCTCGTCTCCTCCGTCATTCACCTCCCGATTCGCCTCCTCCTCTCGAATCCGTGCGCCCACCCCACTCCGCGCCGGATCAGCCCGCAGGCTGCCGGCGTGACGAATGCCACGGGAGCAGAAGCCGCTCCAGGCCGGACACGGCAAGGTAGAAGATGATTCCCATGGCGCTGGCGATCAGGATCGCCGCCCACGCGTTCATGTAGCGGAACACGTAGGCCTCGGACGTGATGTAGACGCCGAGGGCGTACTGCGGGCCGCCGAAGTACTCGCCCACCACGGCGCCGATGACGCTGATCGTCGTCGCCACCTTGAACGCGGTGAACACGAAGGGCAGCGCGTTGGGGACCCGGACCTTGCGGATCACCTGCCAGGTGGACGCCGCGTTCGCGTCCATCAGCTCGAGGGCGGCCGGATCCACCTCGACCAGGCCGCGCGTCGTGTTGATCATGAGCGGGAAGAAGACCATCACGGCCACGATCGCCATGCGCGACATGGGGTTGTCCGACCCGAACCAGATGTTCGTGATCGGCGCGAGCGCGATGATCGGGATCGAGTTCGCCACGATCGCCACCGGCAGGAGGGCCTCCCGGGCGCTCACCCAGCGCGCCGTCGCGAATGCCGCGCAGATCCCCAGGAAGCTGCCGATCACGAGGCCGCCCAGGGCCTCCGTGGCCGTGTAGACCGCGCCGCGTGACAGGTCGGCCTGCTGGTCGACCATCGCCGCGAGGATCACGGAGGGGCGAGGCAGGAGGAACTGCTGGACGCCAAGGATGCGGAGCGAGAACTCCCACGCCAGGAGGACACCCACGAAAACGGCCACCGACGGCAGGGCCTCCCGGAGGCGGCTCGCCCAGGGCCCGACCAGGGCCGGGCCGGCGGGAGCGGCGGGCTGGGCCGTGGTCACGCGTACCCCTCGGCCCGGATCCGCGCTGCGTCGCCGTTCGACTCGCGCGCCCCGGGCGCGTCAAGGTCGCGCTGGTGGAGCGCCTCGCGGACGGCGGTGACGAGCTCGAAATAGCGTTCGCTCTCGCGCGTCTCGAACGTCCGGGGCTGCGGCAGGTCGACGTCGATCACGCTCGTCACCCGGCCCGGCCGGGCCGACATGACCACCACGCGGGTGGAGAGGAAGACCGCCTCGGGGATCGAGTGGGTGACGAACACGACGGTGGTATGCGTCCGCCGCCAGATGCTCATCAGCTCGCTGTTCATCCGCTCGCGGGTCATCTCGTCCAGCGCACCGAACGGCTCGTCCATCAGCAGGAGCTTGGGGTCGATGACGAGGGCCCGGGCGATGGCGACGCGCTGCTGCATGCCGCCCGACAGCTGCCACGGGTACTTCTTGGCGAACTCCTCGAGCTCCACCAGGCGGAGCATCTCGAGGGCCCGCTCCCTGCGTTCGGCGGCGGGGCGCCCCGAGATCTCGAGCGGCAGCTCCACGTTCCGGTCGATCGTCCGCCACTCGAAGAGGACCGGCGCCTGGAAGACGATGCCGTACTCGCGGCCCATGCGCGCCTGGCGAGCCGGCTTGCCGTTGACCTTCACCGACCCGATGCTCGCCGGGATGAGGTCGCCGATCAGCCGGAGCAGGGTGGACTTGCCGCAGCCCGAAGGACCGATCAGCGAGACGAACTCGCGGGCCCGGATGCTCAGGTCGATCCCCTGCAGGGCGTGGACCGCCGTCGGGCCGCTCCCGAAGATCTTGCCGGCCCCCGAGATCTCGACGACCGGCTGGGCGTCGGAGCGGGCGGGAGCGGCGCCGGTCCCGGCGGGCTGGGTCGCGCTGGATCGGATCTCGGTCATCGATGCCTCGTTCAGGTCCTGGCAGGCTGGTGGCGGCCCCGGTTCACGAGCCTGTCGGCCAGGCCGACGAGCCCCACGAAGACCATCCCGAGCACGGCCGCGGCCGCGAGCGTCGCCCACAGCCGCTCGGGACCGGTGATGTAGTACTGGACGTCCTGGAGGATCTGGCCGCCGAGCCCGTCCGGGATGCCGGACGGCAGCTCGCCGATGATCGCGCCCACGACGCTGGCGCTGGCACTCACCCGGAGCGCCGAGAAGAGATACGGCGTTGCGGCCGGCAGGCGCAGCTTCCACAGCACCTGGGTTTCGGATGCCGCCGTCGCCCGCATCAGCTCGAAGGCGCGCGGGTCTGCCGCCCGCAGGCCGCGAAGCGCGGCCACGGTGACCGGGAAGAACGTCAGGTAGGCGGCGATCAGCGCGACGGAGGTCCACCTGGCGCCCAGGTAGATCACGACGATCGGGGCGATCGTGATCAGCGGGATCGTCTGCGAGGCGACCACGTACGGCACGAACGCCCGTTCCAGCACCCGGAACCGGACGAACACGATTCCCAGGAGCAGCCCGAGCGCGGCGCCGATGACCAGCCCGACGAACGCCTCGCGCAACGTGAAGAGCGAGGCGCCGATCAGCACCTGCCAGACCGGCGGCCCGAACCGCACGGCCGGCTGGCCGTAGGCGCCGATGATCGACCACAGGTGCGGCAGCGCCAGGTCCGACGCGATCGCCCACTTCAGCGGCGGGAAGTGCTCGTAGTTGATCGCGAAGCCGAGGATCGAGGCGTGGATCCGCCAGGGGTCGCCGCCCACCCACTTGACGACCTCCCAGAGAACCAGGAAGCCGACCACGATCACCGCGATGGCCGCCGCACGGCCCCGCCGGGAGAGGCCGCTCCGGACATCGCCGCGGAGCAGGGTCGCCGAGGCGATGGCGGGAGCAGCGGCCACTGTCAGGACCCCGAGGATCCGGGACGCCCGGCCGTCACCCCGTGACGGCCTCGTCGGCGATGTCGAGCGCCCGGTCGATCACGGCGAAGCCTTCGGCCAGCTGCTCCTCGGTGATGCACAGGGGCGGGTTGGTGTGGATGGAGTTGTTGGGCGTCATCGTGTAGAGGCCGTTCTGGCGGAGGAACTTCGCCACGGCCTTCATCTCGTCCGAGGTGCCGTTGAAGGCGGTCAGTGGGACGAACGGGTCGCGGCTGCGGACCAGGTCAAGGATCCCGAAGAGGCCCAGGTTGCGGTGGGCGCCCACGCTGGGATGCTTCGCGGCGAGCGCCTCGTGGTGGCCCCGCATCACCAGGCCCAGCCGGGCCGAGCGCTCGATGAGGCCGTCCTCCTCGTAGACGCCGATCGTGGCGAGCGACGCCGCGAGGCTGACCGGGTGGCTGCTGTAGGTCAGCCCGCCGTAGAACATCTTCGTCTCGAACGCCTCGGCGATGTGATGGCGCATCGCCACGCCGCCGAGCGGCAGGTAGCTCGAGGTGAGCCCCTTGGCCATGGTCATCAGGTCGGGCACCACGTTCCAGTGGTCGACCGCGAACCAGCGCCCGGTGCGGCCGAAGCCCGCCATCACCTCGTCGGCCACCATGAGGATCCCGTAGCGGTCGCACAGCTCGCGGACGCCTTGCAGGTAGCCGTCGGGCGGGATCAGGATCCCGTTCGTGCCCACGATGGTCTCGAGGAAGACCGCCGCGATCGTGTGCGCGCCCTCGTACTGGATCACGTCCTCCAGGCCCTGGAGGCTCTCGGCTACCGGCCGGGGCTCCTTCTCGCCCCAGCGGTGCGTGTCCGGGTAGCGCACGACGCCCACGATCCCGGGCTCGTTCGCCCAGCGCCGCGGATCGCCCGTCAGGGTCATGGAGCCCAGGGTGGCGCCGTGATAGCTGCGGTAGCGGGCCAGGATCTTGTGGCGGCCCGTGTAGTGGCGGGCGAGCCGGATCGCGTTCTCCACCGCCTCGGCGCCGCCCAGCGTGAAGAAGACCTTGTCCATGTCGCCGGGCAGGATCTCCGCGAGCTTGGCGCCCAGGCGCGCCCGGATCTCCGTCACGAAGGCGGGCTGCACGTACTGGAGCCGGGTCGCCTGGGCCGTGATCGCGTCGATGACGCGGCGATCGCCGTGGCCGATGTTCACCGACATCAACTGGCTGTTGAAGTCCAGGATCCGCTGGCCCTCGGGCGTGTAGAGGTAGACGCCCTGGGCACGGTCGATCGCGATGGGATCCAGGGCTCCCTGGACCGACCACGAGAAGAACGTGT
>DAITNC010000119.1:0-5344 GCA_036834865.1 Candidatus Limnocylindrales bacterium
ACCCGGGCCTACCCGCCCGCCGAGGCGGTCGACCTGGTCAAGCAGACCTCGATCGTCAACTTCGATCCGTCCGTGGAAGCGCACCTGCGCCTGGGCGTCGACCCGCGCCACGCGGACCAGATGGTGCGCGGCACGGTGGTCCTCCCCCACGGGACCGGCAAGGTCGTGCGCGTCGTCGTCTTCGCCCAGGGCGAGAAGGCCCAGGATGCGCTGCGCGCCGGGGCCGACGAGGTGGGAGGCGAGGACCTCGTCAAGAAGATCGAGGGCGGATGGCTCGAGTTCGACGTCGCGGTCGCGACGCCGGACATGATGGGGATGGTCGGCAAGCTCGGCCGCATCCTCGGCCGGCGCGGGCTGATGCCGAACCCCAAGGCCGGGACGGTCACCTTCGACGTCGAACGTGCCATCAACGAGGTGAAGGCCGGACGCGTCGAGTTCAAGGTCGACAAGTCGGGGATCATCCACGTCGCCGTGGGCAAGGCGAGCTTCGATGCCGCCGCGCTCGTCGCGAACCTGGCGGTCCTGCTCGATGCCATCAACCGGGCCAAGCCCGCCGGCGCGAAGGGGACCTACCTCAAGGGGCTCACGATCGCGAGCACCATGAGCCCTGGCGTCCGGGTGGACCTGCCCGGCCTGCTCGCGGTGGCCAGCGCGGCCTGACGCACCGGGCCCGTCGCGGGCGCGACGCGCCCGCAGGCTGTACCATCACACGCCGCGGCGGCCGAGAGGCGCGTCGCGCAACACGAGGACGGACCGCCGCAGACAGCCTGCGCCCGCGGACCGCGGGCCCGCACAGCGGGCCATCGGTCGGGGCTTGATCCGTCGGACCGGATCGGACGCCCGCACAACCGGGCGCCGGGGACGCCGACGAGCACGCCGAGGCAGGACACCGACCGCGAGCCCTCCGTCGGAGGCGCCCGCTGCGGACCCTGCAGGACGCGAGGAGACGCCGTCTGGCAGGGGATCCCGCCGGGTGGATCCACCGGGCGCGCCGGACGCGCGCAGCGCAGCAGAGGGCCCTATGCCGACCGACGCGAAGCGCGCCACCGTGGCCGAGCTCCGGGGCGACCTGTCCCGCAGCACCACGCTCGTCACCACCGAGTACCGCGGCCTGACCGTGAAGGACCTCGGGGAGATCCGGCGAGCGCTTCGAAAGCAGAATGTCACCTACCGGGTCGTGAAGAACCGGCTCATGCGGATCGCCGCCGAGCAGGAGGGAAACCCGGGCATCGCGCCGCTCCTCCGCGGCCCATCGGCAATCGCCTTCGGGACCGGGGACGAGGCGCTCGTCGCCAAGACCGTGCTCGAGGCGCTCCGTCCATACAAGCTCGTCAAGGTCACCGGCGGCGTCGTCGGCGGAAAGTCAATGGACCTTGACGGCGTCACGAGGCTCGCGACGCTCCCGTCGCGCGACGTCCTCCTGGCCCAGCTGGCAGGCGCGTTCGCCGCGCCGGCGACGCAGGTTGCCGGGTTGCTGGCCGCGAACCTGCGCAACCTCGGCTACGCGCTCACCAAGCTGCACGAGCAGAAGGCCCAGGCCGCGGCCTAGGCTGCCCGTTCCCGATCCCGGTTCACCCCGCCCGGAGCGGGTGACCATCTCCAAGGAGACACGAATCCCATGGCAACCCTCACCCAGGACCAGCTGCTTGACCAGATCGGCGCCATGACCCTCGTCGAGGTCGCCGAGTTCATCAAGAAGTTCGAAGAGAAGTTCGGCGTCACCGCCGCCGCCCCGGCCGCTGCCGCCGCCGCCCCGGCCGCTGCCGCACCGGTCGAGGCCGTCGAGGAGCAGACCGAGTTCACCGCGATCCTCGCCGAGATCGGGCCGAACAAGATCCCCGTGATCAAGGTCGTCCGCGAGCTCACCGGCCTTGGCCTCAAGGAGGCCAAGGACCTTGTCGACGCGTCGCCCAAGCCCGTCAAGGAAGGCGTCGCCCGCGACGAGGCGGAGAAGATCAAGACCGCCCTCGAGGCGCAGGGCGCAAAGGTCGAGATCAAGTAGCCACCCTCGTCATCGACGGGAGCCTCGGCCACACCACGCGGTCCGGCCGATCCGCACGCTGGGACGCCGGGACGGTGCATCGTCACCGCCCCGGCGTTCGCCTGCGCTTGACAACAGCCGCGGGAGCGATACAATTTCCAATTCCGTGAGCGCGGCCTTCCTTCAGTTCTCCCTCCTCCGTCAAGGAGCGGTTCATGCTGCCTGTCGCTGATTCCTCGTCCCTCGCGCGGTCCGGCCGGATCTCGTATGCCCGGATCGTCGAGAAGCGCGAGATCCCCAACCTGATCGAGCTCCAGGTCCGTTCGTTCGCCTGGTTCATCGAACGGGGCCTCCGGGAGCTGTTCGACGAGATCAGCCCGATCAAGGACTTCACCGGCAAGGTGATGGAGCTCCAGTTCCTGGACTACGAGTTCGGGGAGCCGAAGTACTCCGAGCTGGAGTGCCGCACGCGCGACCAGACCTTCAGCAAGCCCCTCTACGTCAACGTGGAGCTCCTGATCAAGGAGACCGGCGAGATCCAGCGCCAGCGCGTCTACATGGGCGACTACCCGTGGATGACCGAGTTGGGGACCTTCATCATCAACGGCGCGGAGCGCGTCGTGGTGAGCCAGCTGGTCCGCTCGCCCGGCGTGTACTACGGCCGGGTCGAGGACCCCAGCTCGGGTCGCGACCTCTATACCGCCAAGGTGATCCCGAACCGCGGCGCGTGGCTCGAGTTCGAGACCTCGAACCGCGACCTGCTCTCCGTGAAGGTCGACCGCAAGCGCAAGATCGCGGCAACGACCTTCCTGCGCGCGGTGGGCTACGAGCGCAACGAGGAGATCCTGGCCCTGTTCGGCGGCCTCGACGACAACCCGGAGCACCCGTACATCGCGGCGACCCTCGACAAGGACCCGACCAGCACGCAGGCCGAAGCCCTCATCGAGGTCTACAAGAAGCTGCGCCCGGGCGATCCGCCCACCGGCGACAACGCGCGCCAGCTCGTCGAGAGCCTGTTCTTCAACTTCCGCCGCTACGACCTGGGGCGTGTCGGGCGCTACAAGTTCAACAAGAAGCTGGACGCCATCGCGGCGCGCATGGGCTACGAGCTGCCCCGCGAGGACCTCGCGAACCCGCACCTGGGCCGGACCATCACCCGCGAGGACATCGCCGCGATCGTCGGGCAGCTGATCATCCTCAACAACGGGGGCGGCCAGCCGGACGACATCGACCACCTGGGCAACCGGCGCATCCGTGCCAACGGCGAGCTCATCCAGAACGCCTTCCGGATCGGGCTCCTGCGGATGGAGCGGGTGGTCCGCGAGCGGATGACGATCCAGGAGATCGACAAGGCGACCCCGAACGCCCTCATCAACATCCGGCCGGTGTCTGCCGCGATGAAGGAGTTCTTCGGCGGGAGCCAGCTCTCCCAGTTCATGGACCAGACGAACCCGCTCGCCGAGCTGACCAGCAAGCGCCGGCTCTCTGCGCTGGGCCCGGGCGGGTTGTCGCGGGAGCGCGCCGGCTTCGACGTCCGCGACGTCCATCACAGCCACTACGGCCGCATCTGCCCGATCGAGACGCCGGAAGGGCCGAACATCGGCCTGATCGGCTCGCTGGCGACCTTCGGCCGGATCAACGACTACGGCTTCATCGAGACGCCGTACCGCAAGGTTCGCCGGAGCATCGCCTGGGACGACGCGGATCTCGCGTCGTTCGAGGCCGGCACCGACCTCGTGGGCAAGGGCGGGGAGGTCGTCCTCCGGAAGGGCGAGCCGTTCTCCGGGCCCGCCGCGGCCGAGCTGAAGCGCCAGAAGGCGCAGGCGTTCCCGATCCGCCCCGTCGTCACCGACGAGATCGTCTATCTCGCCGCCGACGAGGAAGAGGAGCACCACGTCGCCCAGGCGAACGCGGCGCTCGACGAGGCCGGCCATTTCATGACCGACCGTGTGCCGTGCCGCTTCCGGGACCTCTTCCCGGAGGTGGCGCCGGACCGGATCGAGTACATGGACGTCAGCCCGAAGCAGGTCGTCTCCGTTGCGACGGCCCTCATCCCGTTCCTCGAGCACGACGACGCAAACCGTGCCCTGATGGGCTCGAACATGCAGCGCCAGGCGGTCCCGCTCCTGGAGCCCGAGGCGCCCATCGTGGGCACCGGCATGGAGCGGCGCGCGGCCCAGGACTCGGGCCAGGTGGTCCTTGCCCGCGGGGCCGGGGTCGTGACCTCGGTGACGGCCGATCGCATCCTCGTCGAAGAGGACGCCGGCGACCTCCGCACCTACCCGCTCCAGAAGTTCGTGCGGTCCAACCAGGGAACCTGCATCAACCAGCGTCCCATCGTCGACGTCGGCCACCGCGTCGGGGCCGGCGACCCGATCGCCGACTCCTCGTCCACCGACGGCGGCGAGCTCGCCCTCGGCCGCAACATCCTGGTCGCGTTCATGAGCTGGGAGGGTGGCAACTACGAGGACGCCATCGTCATCAGCGACCGCCTCGTGCGCGAGGACCTGTTCACCAGCATCCACATCGAGAAGCACGAGATCGAATCGCGCGACACGAAGCTCGGGCCCGAGGAGATCACCCGCGACATCCCGAACGTCGGCGAGGAATCCCTCAAGGACCTCGACGAGGAGGGGATCGTCTACATCGGGGCCGAGGTCCGGCCCGGCGACATCCTCGTCGGCAAGATCACCCCGAAGGGCGAGACCGAGCTGACGGCGGAGGAGCGCCTCCTGCGCGCGATCTTCGGCGAGAAGGCCCGCGAGGTGAAGGACTCCTCCCTGCGCCTGCCGCACGGCGAGCGCGGCAAGGTCGTCGACGTCAAGGTCTTCACGCGCGAGGACTCCGAGCTGATGCCCGGCGTCAACAAGCTCGTGCGGGTCTCGGTGGCCCAGAAGCGCAAGGTGAGCGTCGGCGACAAGATGGCCGGCCGCCACGGCAACAAGGGCGTCATTGCCAAGATCCTTCCGCAGGAGGACATGCCGTTCCTCCCGGACGGCTCGCCGGTCGACATCATCCTGAACCCGCTCGGCGTGCCGAGCCGCATGAACATCGGCCAGATCCTCGAGACCCACCTCGGCTGGGCGCTCGCGACGCTGGGCCTCAAGGCCGCGACCCCCGTCTTCGACGGCGCGACCGAGACCCAGATCCGCGATGCGCTGCTGCAGGCCGGCCTGCCCGGCAACGGGAAGATCGACCTGCGCGACGGCCGGACGGGCGAGGGCTTCGCGCGGGACATCACCGTCGGCCAGATCTACATGCTGAAGCTCCACCACCTGGTGGAGGACAAGATCCACGCCCGGTCCACCGGTCCCTACAGCCTCATCACCCAGCAGCCGCTCGGCGGCAAGGCCCAGTTCGGCG
>DAITNC010000120.1:0-5334 GCA_036834865.1 Candidatus Limnocylindrales bacterium
ACGTGCGCCTCTCGGGCGGGCTCCTTCGGGCGCGGCGGGCTCTGCTGGCCCTTGCGGGGCCGCGGCGCGCGGGGAGGCCGTGGCGGCGGGACCTGGTCGGCAGTCGGCAGGTCCAGGGCCTCGGGGTCCGCCACGATCTCGCCCCGTCGGGGCGCCAGGATCCGCACGAACGGGCGTGCGACCGGCAGGTCGAACGGACCCCTCGGACCGCCCCCCACGACGAGGATCTCGGCGCCGCCGGAACGGTAGACGTCCCGCACGGACCCCAGCGCTCCGCCTTCCGGGTCGACGACCGGACAGCCGATCAGCTCGTGCCAGTAGTAGCTGCCGCGGGGCAGCGGCGACACGACGCCCCCGTCCACCTCGAGGTACACCGACATGTAGGCGGCGGCCGCATTGCGGGACGGGATCTCGTGGAACCGGATGACCCAGCCGGGCGGGGCGGCCCATGCCTCGGCGACGGTGAGCGGCTCGGCGGCACCCTCCGGGTACAGGCGCGACCCGGGCGCGAACCGGGCGCCCGGGTCGTCCGTGAGCACCTCCACCCGGAGCCCGCCGTGGACGCCGTGGAAGCCGCGGACGAGCGCGACGACGAGTCGCTCTCCTCCCGCGGCCGCCGGGCCGGAGATCAGACGATCTCCAGCTGGAACTGCTCGCCGTCCCGGGCGCCCACCACCTTGAGGAGTGTCCTGAGCGCCTTGGCGACGCTCCCGTTGCGGCCGATCACCTTGCCCATGTCGTCTTCCGCGACGCGGAGCTCGATGACGGTCGCGCCTGCCTCCTGGGTGACCACGACTTCGACCTGGTCGGGATGATCGACGAGCGCCCGGGCGACGAACTCGACGAGCTGCGGAGCTGCCATCTCGCGCGCCCTCCCTACTTCGCGGCCGGCAGGACGCCGGCGTTGCGGAGGAGACGCTCGACGGTCTCCGTCGGGAGGGCGCCCTTGGCGAGCCATCCCTTCGTCTTCTCGACGTCGACGGCAAACTCGACCGGCTCGGTCCGGGGGTTGTAGTGGCCGAGGATCTCGATCGTTCGGCCGTCGCGCGGGCTCCGGCTGTCGGCCACGACGACGCGGTATGCCGGCTGCTTCGTGGCGCCGACGCGGGTGAGGCGAATGCGAGCTGCCATGTCCTGGTCCTTCTCCTCCTGGGCTGGTTGCGGCCGCCGTCCCACGCGGACGGC
Organism: Candidatus Limnocylindrales bacterium; assembly: GCA_036834865.1. GTDB lineage: Bacteria > Chloroflexota > Limnocylindria > Limnocylindrales > CSP1-4 > CTSoil-043. The sequence continues at coordinate 1,186 of DAITNC010000120.1, forward strand.
GGCCCTGCTATGGGGTCCTACTTGAAGACGAGCACGATGCGGCTCGTCCGCGTGGTTGTGGGCGCCTTGGCGACGACCGCGGCGGCGTCGAACGGCTCGAGGAACGGCTGGACATTCGTGTCGTAGCTCGCCTTCTCCGTCGCCGGGATCAGCGTCTCGAGGCCAGCCCGGAGACCGGTGATGTTGACGTACGCGTCCATTGTGCCGGCGCCACCGGCGAGGTCGATCGCGTGAGCGTATCCCGCCTGGGCGGCCAGCCCGCCGCCCGCCGGCGTATCGAGGATGCCCTTGACGAAGTCGAGCGTCCCCAGGGCGAACAGGTCGCCCTGGGCGGTCACGGCGAGCGCCGGGATGGCCGCGCCGCCCATCTGTGGGATGGTCACGATCCCGATGGTCGCCCCCGCGTACGCCTGTTCCGTGTAGGTGATGCCGGCCGCGCCCCCGGCGAGCGCGAGTGCAGCCTTGGCCTGGCCAAGGATCCGCGCGGCTCCCGCGGGATCCGTGGCGACGGCTGCCAGGCCTCCGCCCCAGGTCGTCCCGTCGAACGTGACGGCGAGCGCCGAGTCACCCGCCCAGCCGACGAGCGAGTCGACCCCGCCAATTGCTGCGAGGGCCGTATCGACCTGGTCCAGGCTGCCCTTCTGCGCGGGATCGCAGGCGATCCCCGCCTTGAGCCCGGACCAGAGCGCCACGAGCGCCGGCCCCGCCTGACGGCCTTCGAGCGCGACCAGCGTTCCCGCCGGCAGGCGGGCGGCGATGGCGCTCGACGTGTCCTTCGGGGCGAAGCTCGACGCCGGCGCGCCGGACGGGACGGGCGCGACCTGGTCCATCACGAGCGCACCGTCGGCGGCGTGGGCGAACCCGGCAGCCCAGTCCGGCAGGGCCGCGAGCGCGCTGTCCAGGCACGCCTGGGGAAGGCTGCCGGTGCTGCCCGCCGCAGCCAGCATCGCGTCGAGGATGGACTTCGTGTCGATGAAGCCGAAGCCGAGGTATGCGCTCGGCGCGGTCGCCCTGGCCGCCGTGAACCCGCTGGAGGCCGCGACCGGGCTGGCGCCCTTCGTGTCGAGCGCGGCCTTCACCGAGACCTCGGGACCGAGCAGGAGGACGGTCCCGCGGGTCGCCCACGCCAGGGTCATCCCGTTCCTGTCGACCGTCGTGATCGAGCCGTCCCCGTACGTGGTCGTGATCGGCGCCCCGCCGGCCTCCTTCGCGACCCACGCGGTGGCGAGGGCGACGTCCTTGACGCTCGCGAGGACCACGACGCCGCGATCCGGGACCGTGGCGGCGGACGGGTTCTTCCCGGCGGCGGCCGCCAGGTCGAGCAGGTCCCGCGTCACCGCCACCCCGACCTCGCCTGCGACCCACGGCTTGAGGTCCGTCGTCCAGCTGATTCCGGACTTCTGGAGGACCTGGTCCAGCGCCTGGTCGATCTTGGCGTCCAGCGTCGCCTGGTCCTTGAAGCCGGGAAATGTCGCGAGGATGGTGCCGACACTCTGGCGCTGGTCGCCCGGGAGGTCCGCGCGACCCTCGAGATAGACGACGGTCCCGCTCGGGATCCAGCCCTCGATGGAGGACGTCGCGCCGCCCGAGGACAGCAGGATTGCGGCCACGGAGGCGGCCCCCACGACGAGCGCGACCACGACGAGCGCGACGCCCCAGCGGAGGAGGCCCGCCGGGCGCGCGGGACGGCCCGCGGCGGTCGTCGAGTCCGCCTGCTGCGGGGTGTCCTGGGGGACCGGAGCGGGTGTGAACTCGGCCATTGCCTGCCTCCCTCGGCCTCAGCGGCCGAAGAGCCCGGGGAGCCGGCGGCCCCCGCGGAGCTGCTTCATGAGCTTCTGCATCTCGCCGAACTGTTTCACCAGCCGGTTGACCTCGACGATGGATGTGCCGGAGCCGGTGGCGATCCGGCGCCGCCGGCTCCCGTTGAGGATCGTGGGGTCGCGCCGCTCGCCCGCGGTCATGGCGCGAATGATCGCCTCCGTGCGCCGGAGGTCGCCGCGGTCGACCGAATCCTGCGCCTGGCGGGCCATCCCGCCGAGGCCCGGGATCATCTCCATCACCTGTCCCAGCGGGCCCATCTTCTTGACCTGCTGGAGCTGGTCGAGCATGTCCTCCAGGGTGAAGCTCCCGGACTGGAACTTCGCCGCTGCCTTCTCGGCCTCCGTCGTGTCGAAGGCGTCCTGCGCCCGCTCGATGAGGGTCAGGACGTCACCCATCCCAAGGATCCGGCCCGCCAGGCGGTCCGGGTGGAACGGCTCCAGCGCGTCGGTCTTCTCGCCCGTGCCGAGGAACTTGACCGGCAGCCCGGTGACCGCGCTGATCGAGAGGGCCGCGCCGCCCCGCGCGTCCCCGTCTATCTTCGTGAGGACGAGGCCGGTCAGCGGGACCGCGGCGGCAAACGCCTGCGCCACGCCGACCGCTTCCTGGCCGACCATCGCGTCGATGACGAGGAGCGTCTCGACAGGCCGCACCGCGCGCACCAGCTCGGTCACCTCCGCCATCAGGACCTCGTCCACGGTCAGCCGGCCGGCCGTGTCGAGGATCACCGTGTCGCGGACCTCGTGGCGCGCGTGGGCGATCCCCAGCCTGCCGATCTCCGGCACGGGCGTGCCTGCCGGCGCGGCGAAGACCGGCAGGTCCAGGCTGGCGCCGAGCGTCATGAGCTGCTCGATGGCGGCCGGCCGGTACGGGTCCGCGGCCACCAGCAGCGGTCGCCGGCCGATCTTGACGATGTGGCGAGCCAGCTTCGCGGCGGTCGTCGTCTTGCCGGAACCCTGCAGCCCGACGAGCGCGATGACCGCGGGATTCCCGGAGAGGTGGAACGCCCGGTCGCCACCGGAGAGGAGCGCGGTCAGCTCGTCGTTGACGATCTTGACGACCTGCTGGCCGGCGTTCAGGGAGGCGAGGACATCCGAGCCGATCGCGCGCTCGCGCACCCGGGCCGTGAAGTCCTTGACGACCTTGAAGTTCACGTCCGCCTCGAGAAGCGCCAGCCGCACCTCGCGCATGGCCGTCTCGACGTCGGCTTCGCTGATGCGGCCGCGGCCGGTCAGCGAGCCGAGCGTCCTGCGGAGGCGCTCGGAGAGGGCGTCGAACATGGCGGGATGCGGGCTCCTGTGGACCGGATGCGTGACGCCGCGGCGTGCGTCGCCGCCGGGTGCGCGGGTTCTGGCGACACCGAGGCAGCCGGATTGTACTCCGCCACTCCCGGGCGGGCCCCGTCAGCCGAAGAGCGCCGCCACGAACGCCGCCGGGTCGAAGGGGAGCAGGTCGCCGACCTTCTCCCCCACCCCGACGAAGCGGACCGGGACGCCCAGCGCCTGCTCGATCGCGAACACGATCCCGCCCTTCGCCGTGGAATCGAGCTTCGTCAGGATGATCCCCGTCAAGCCCGTCGATTCGTGGAACGCCCTCGCCTGCGCCAGGCCGTTCTGCCCGGTGGTCGCGTCGAGCACGAAGAACACCTCCGGCTCGGCCCCGGGGAGCCGGCGGTCGATCACGCGGCGCATCTTCGCGAGCTCGTCCATCAGGTTCGACTTGGTGTGGAGGCGGCCCGCCGTGTCCGCGATCAACACGTCCACCCGGCGCGCGACCGCCGCGTCCACGGCGTCGTAGACGACCGCCGCGGGGTCGGCACCGGGCGCGTGCGCCACCACCGGCACCCCCGCCCGCACGCCCCAGGCACGCAGCTGCTCGATCGCCGCGGCCCGGAACGTGTCGCCGGCGGCCAGGAGCACCGTCTGCCCCTCGGCGCGATAGCGGAAGGCGAGTTTCCCGATCGTCGTTGTCTTGCCGGTCCCGTTGACCCCCACCACCAGGATCACCGCCGGACCGCCCGGACCCGCCCGGTGCGGTGTCCAGCCAGGCTCGCGATCGACGAGCAGGGCCGTGAGCTCCGACCTGACCGCGGCGATGGGGCCGGCGGGGTCCCGGCGCTGCCGCGCTCGCTCCACCACCTCGAGCGCGAGCGTGGCGCCGACGTCGCCGCCGATCAGGGTCTCCTCGACTTCTTCCCAGGTCGCGGCGTCGGGGTCTCCCCGCCCCAGGAGCCCCTTGAGGCGGGCCATGAAGCCGCCCCGGCTCCGCGCGACACCGGCGACAAGGTTGTCATCGGCGCGCTCGCCGACGGGCTCCACGGCGGGCGCCACG
>DAITNC010000121.1:0-5236 GCA_036834865.1 Candidatus Limnocylindrales bacterium
GGGGCGGCTCGACGACCTGCTCGAGGGACCCGACAGGCTGGTGCATGTCCCAAATGATACGGATAAATCATGTTTCTTGCAACATTCAGTAGTTGCGCTCGAATTCCGCGCCGGGTAGTGTTCCGGCATGCTCGCCAACCAGCATCGCGGTGATTCCGAGGGCCTGCGGCAGTTCAAGGCCGAGTTCTTCAAGGCGCTCGGCCACCCGATGCGGATCCGGATCCTCGAGCTGCTCCGCGGCGGGCCGCTGAGCGTCGGACAGCTCCAGGATGCGATCGGGGCCCCCGCGTCGTCGATCTCGCAGCAGCTCGCCGTCCTGCGCGGGCGCAACATCGTGGCCACCGAGCGGCGCGGCACGACCGTCATCTACCACGTCCGCGACGACGGCCTGTTCGAGCTGCTCGACGTTGCGCGCCGGATCTTCAACGGTCACCTGTCGGATACCATCGACCTGCTTCGACTGGTCGACGCGGAGTCCTTCGAGGCCAACCCGAGGTAACTCCGCGTCGCCGACGTGGTGCCGGAGGGCGCGCGCCGGGCCCCGGAGGTTTCCCGATGACGGTGAGCAAGCTCGCAGGCCTGCCGGCCGACTCGTCCCTCCTGGTCGACGTCGATCGGCTCGTGGGCGCCTACTACGATCGCCGGCCGGACGTCACCATCCCGTCGGAGCGGGTCGCGTTCGGCACCTCCGGCCATCGCGGGTCGTCGCTCACAACGTCGTTCAACGAGGCGCACATCGTTGCGATCAGCGCGGCGATCTGCCGCTACCGCCGCCGCGAGGCGATCGACGGCCCGCTGTTCATCGGGCGCGACACGCACGCGCTGTCCGGGCCGGCGTTCCGGACAGCCATCGAGGTGCTGGTCGCCGGCGGCGTGGACGTGCTGGTGGACAGCGGCGACGGCTACACGCCGACACCCGCGGTCTCGCACGCGATCCTCGTCCACAACCGGGGACGACGGCAGGGCCTGGCCGACGGCATCGTGGTGACGCCCTCGCACAACCCGCCCGCCGACGGCGGCTTCAAATACAACCCGCCGACCGGCGGACCGGCCGACGCGGCGATCACTGGCGCGATCGAGAGCGACGCGAACGCGATCCTGGCGGGCGGGCCGGCCGATGGCCTCGCGAGCATCCGCCGGGAGCCGTTCGAGCGCGCCCGCGGCGTCATCGGCACGTACGACTTCATGGGAACGTACGTCGCGGACCTTGGCTCCGTGGTGGACATGGATGCGATCCGCGCCTCGGGCCTCCACCTCGGCGTGGATCCGCTGGGCGGCGCGAGCGTCGCCTACTGGGGCGTCATCGGCGAGCGCTACGGCCTGGACCTGACCGTGACGAACGACCGCGTGGACCCGCAGTTCGCGTTCATGACCGTCGACTGGGACGGCAGGATCCGAATGGACCCCTCGTCGCCCTACGCGATGGCCAGCCTCGTGGGCCTCAAGGACCGGTTCGACCTCGCGTTCGCCAACGACACCGACGCGGACCGGCACGGCATCGTCACGCGCAGCGCCGGCCTCCTCAACCCGAACCACTTCCTGTCGGCCGCGGTGGAATACCTGTTCGGCGGCGGCCGCGACTGGCCGATCGAGATCGCCGTCGGCAAGACGCTCGTCTCGACGAGCATGCTCGACCGCGTCGTGGCGTCGCTCGGCAGGCGCCTGCTGGAGGTGCCGGTCGGGTTCAAGTGGTTCGTCGACGGGCTGCTCGACGGGAGCGTCGGCTTCGGCGGGGAGGAGAGCGCCGGGGCATCGTTCCTGCGCCGCGACCGATCGGTGTGGACGACCGACAAGGACGGGCTCATCGCCTGCCTGCTGGCTGCCGAGATGACGGCGCGCAGCGGCCGGGACCCGGGCGACGCGTATGCCGAGCTGACGGGGCGCTTCGGGGCGCCCGCGTATCGACGGATCGACGCGCCGGCGAGCCCGGAGCAGAAGGCGGTCCTGGGCCGGCTTTCGTCCGAGCAGGTCACGGCGACGGAGCTCGCCGGCGAGCCGATCACGGCGACCCTCACCGCGGCACCCGGCAACGGCGCCCCGATCGGCGGCCTGAAGGTCGTGACGGAGCACGCCTGGTTCGCGGCGCGCCCGTCCGGCACGGAGAACGTCTACAAGGTCTACGCGGAGAGCTTCCGCGGCGAGGAGCACCTGGACCGCGTGATCGACGAAGCCCAGGCCCTGGTGGCCCAGGCGCTGGGATAGGCGCGGGCGGGCCGAACCCGGATCTCCGGCCGCCTGCGAACCGGCGATCGGCGTCGACCACCCGCCAGCCCGCCGAGGCTGCAGAATGGTGGACACCGTTGATCGAGGAGCGCCACGTGAGATGGGTCACCCGCGAGCACCCGAAGACCGACCGGATCGCCTGCCCGTGGCTCATCCGCACGTTCATCGACCCGGCGGCCGAGTTCGTCTTCCTCCCGGCCGACCAGGTCCTCGACTTCGCCGACCGCGAAGGAGCGACGAGCTTCGACGCCGTGGGCGCCCGCTACACCCACCGCGATGGCCTCTGTTCGTTCGAAGTCATGATCGACGACCACGGGCTCGGCGGCGACCCGGCGCTGGCGCTCCTCGCGCGCGTCGTGCACGGGGCGGACGTGTCCGAGGACCGCGACGCCACGCCGGAGTCCCGCGGCCTGCTGGCGATCGCCGACGGCTTCTCGTGCCTGGGCCTCGCCGACCAGCGCCAGCTGGAGCTCGAGCTCCCGGTCTACGACGCGCTCTACGCGTGGGCGCAGCGCGAGGTCACCCGTCGGCGCGAAGTCGCCGACCGCGAGACCGCAGGGCCGGCAGACTGAGCAGTGGCTGGACCGTCGGCGACAAGCATGCTGACCCGCGACGGCCGGCTGCTCTTCGGGACCCGGATCGCGCGACTCTTCGGCTACGGCTTCCTGTCGGTGGTCCTGGTCCTCTACCTCGTGGCGGTCGGCTTCGGAGCGCTCCAGGTGGGCCTGCTCCTGACCCTGACGCTCGCGGGTGATGCGGCGATCACGCTGTGGCTGACCACGCACGCGGACCGGATCGGCCGGCGGCGCGTCCTGCTGGCCGGGGCAGGGCTGATGATCCTGGCCGGGATCACGTTCGTCCTTTCCCGGGACCTCTGGGTCCTCATCCTGGCGGCGACCATCGGGGTCATCAGCCCAAGTGGCAACGAGGTCGGCCCGTTCCTCGCGGTCGAACAGGCCGCCCTGTCGCAGACGGTCACCGACAGGCAACGGACGCGAGTCTTCGGCTGGTACAACCTGGCGGGGTCGTTCGCGACGGCCTCGGGGTCGCTGGCCGCGGGGCTGCTCGGAGGGGTTCTCCAGGGGGCCGGCGCCAGCCAGATCGACAGCTACCGGGTCATCATCGTGGGCTACGCACTGGTCGGGGTGCTGCTGGCGGCGATGTTCGCCACCCTGTCACGCGCGATCGAGGTTCCGCTGGCCGCCGAGGTGTCGGTTGCGCAGCGCCTTGGCCTCCACCGTTCGCGCGGCGTCGTGGCGCGCCTGTCGGCACTCTTCGGCCTCGACGCGTTCGCCGGCGGCTTCGTGGTCCAGAGCATCGTGAGCTACTGGTTCCACACCCGGTTCGGACTGCCGGTCGAGGCGCTGGGAGCCATCTTCTTCGGGGCGAACATCCTGGCCGGGATCTCCGCGCTGATGGCAGCCCGGCTGGCCGCGCGCTTCGGCTTGATCAACACGATGGTCTTCACGCACCTGCCGTCGAACATCCTGCTGATCGCCGTCCCGCTCATGCCCACCGCACCACTCGCCGTGGCCGTCCTGCTGGCGCGGTTCAGCATCAGCCAGATGGACGTGCCGACCCGGCAGTCGTACACGATCGCCGTCGTGGACCCGGACGAGCGCTCGGCCGCCGCGGGCATCACGGCGATCGCGCGAAGCGTCGGTGCGGCGGTCTCGCCCTCGCTCGCCACGCCGCTCGTGGAGGCGGCCAGCCTGGCCGCCTTCCCGTTCGTGATCGCGGGCAGCCTGAAGATCGTGTACGACGTGCTCCTCTACCGCTCCTTCCGGGCGCATCGGCCGCCGGAGGAACGCGCACCGGGGGCCGAGCGCAGCCCGTAGCTCGCGGGGCAGCGGCGGCCGCAACGAAACCTCTGCTCCCGGTACGGCGGGGAGGGAGATCCAGCGGCACCGGGAGCAGAGCGGGGGAGAAGTATTCGATTCGCGCGGCTCGGACGAGGAGGCGGTCTCGAGTCCCCACGACTTTTTCGCGTGGGCCCGTCAGTGTCATTACGGTCCGTCATGGGGCGTGCCCCCCCGGCCGGCCCACGGCACGTCAGCCGGGCGGCGCTGCTCCGAGCGTCACGGCGACGGCAAGCAGGACGGCGAGGATCCCCAGGAGAAGGCCGACCGCCTCGACCGTGTCACGTCGCCGCAGCCGGAGAGCAACGGCGACCGTCGCGCCGACTGGCGGCGCTCCGCCAGACTCGGGAACCTCCATGACCGCCATTCTCATCTCCCCTCCGAGGCCCTTTCCATCACTGCACGCGCACATCGCCGATGCGGAGCCGCGAGACGATGAGCAAGAGGCCCGTCCCCCAAGACGGGCCCCTTGCGGAAACGTTCGGTGATCAGGAACCGGGGCGCGCTCGTTCGCGAGCGTGCCGTCAGGTCACGTCGGCGTCATGACGGTCCGTCATGTCGCCGCGGAGGAGCCTTCGGTGGCGGGGGGGTCGAGAGAGAGCCGCGGTCCTATGCGCCGGAATCGCCGAATGTGCCGGGCGTCTCACCCGCGATCGGCAGCGGCTCGGTCCGCTCGCCGGCCGCGAAGTCGCCGTGGAGGCTCTCCTCCCGGATCTCCTCCTGTGTCGCGGATTCGGTCCGCTCGCCGGCCGCGAAGTCACCCTCGGGGTTCTCTTCGAGGATCTCCTCGGGGGTGAGCGGCTCGGTCCGCTCGCCGGTCGCGAAGTCGCCCGGCAGTGCGGGCGCCGGCGGGATGTTGATGCTCATCGGGATCTCCTTCTCAGTTGCGCATCCTCACACGAGGCGCGCTGCCACCAGGAACCCGATCAGTGCCCCGACGGCCGCGACCACGGGAATGAGCAGGACCAGCGCCAGCAACGCGAACGAGACCGCGAAGAAGGATGCCATCGTCGATCGCGGACCTCGATCTTGATCTCGGGCGAGATCAGCAAACGTCAGTGTCCCGTCCCGACCCGGCGGCGTCATTACGGTCCGTCATCGGCGGCCCGTCATCCGGGGTCGCGGTGGCGTGCCGCGCCGGCCCGGGCTCGCTC
>DAITNC010000122.1:0-5111 GCA_036834865.1 Candidatus Limnocylindrales bacterium
CGGGCGGTTCCCATCGGCGAGAACGATACCACCGGGCCGCGCGACCGGGCTACGCCGGGCCCCTTCAGGTCCTGGGGCCGTTCGGCGGACTCTCCGGATGCAGGCGCCCCCGACGCTCGAAGACCGCCGGCTCCTCCCCCCGGTATGGGACACTCGCGATGACCGTGTTCGGACGGCCGAGCAGCGCGCGACGGAGCTGGTTCGTCGACTGGTTGTAGAGGATTCGTTCCCACCAGTGGCGCGGGACGTACTCGGGGATGACCACGAACGTGATCGGGGCGTCCTTGTCGGGCGTCCAGGAATGGTCGAGGACGTCGAGGTAGGCGAGGAACGGGCCGGTCAGGGCGCGGTAGGGCGATTCCACGATCACCAGCGCGACGCCGGGGACCTGCCGCGCCCATTCGGCGCGCACCTGCTCGGCGTAGGCGTGGTCATCCACCACCAGCACGGCGCGCACGTCGGACGAGATGACCCGGCCCACGTTGACCGCCTGGACCACCGACCGGCTGAGGCCGTTGATCGGGACCACGACCCGCTCCTCGCGATGCGGCGGCGCGATGACCTGGTCCGGGCGGAGTGCCAGTTCCCGGCGGGACGTCGCGTACTGCCGATGGATGAACCAGAAGATCGCCACGAGCGCCGGAATGAGGACGAGGACGAGCCATGCGCCGCCGGCGAACTTCACGCTTGCGACCACGAGGAGGACGACGAGCGTCAGGATGCCGCCGAACGCGTTGACCGCGGCCCGCCACCACCAGCCGGATCCGCGGTCGGCGATCCAGTGGCGGACCATCCCGATCTGCGACAGCGTGAAACAGACGAAGACGCCCACCGAGTAGAGCGGGATCAGGAGGTGCGTGTCGCCCTGGAACACGACGAGGAGCAGCCCGGCAATCCCGGCCAGGATGACGATGCCGTAGGAGAATGCCAGCCGGTCGCCGCGGAAGCTGAACTGGCGGGGCATGTACCCGTCGCCTGCCAGGATCGCGGCCAGGCGCGGGAACGCGTTGAAGCTCGTGTTGACGGCCAGGAACAGGATCAGCGCGGTCGCGACCTGGAGGGCGACGAAGAGCGGAGAGCCGTCCCCGAAGATCGAGCTTCCCAGCTGGGCGATCGCCGTCGGCCCGCCGCCCGCGACGGCCGGGCGGAGGCCCATCACGTCGGCGAGGAACATGAAGCCGACAAAGAGGACGCCCAGCAGGATCGCCATCGTCGTCATCGTGTTGGCCGCATTCCGGGATTCCGGCGGTTTGAATGCCGGGACCCCGTTGGCGATGGCCTCCACGCCGGTCAGGGCGACGGAGCCCCCGGCGAAGGCGCGCAGGAGGAGGAAGATCGTAAGCGCCTCCGTCCCCGGCGCCGGGACCTGCGGGGGGATGGGCGGGCTCGGAAGCTGACCGGTCATGGCCCGGGCAAGGCCCAGCCCGATCATCAGCAGCGCCAACCCGACGAACACGTAGGTTGGCAGCGCGAAGATGTTGCCCGATTCGCGGAGGCCCCGCAGGTTGCCGATCGTGATGAGGACGATCGAGGCGATCCCGATCTCGACCCGCACGTCGTAGAGAGCAGGCCAGACCGAATAGGCCTGGGCGACTGCCGACGCCGTGGAGACCGCCACCGTCATCACGTAGTCGATCATCAGGGCGCCGGCGGCGATGAGCCCGAAGACCTGGCCCAGGTTCTCCTTCGCCACCGCATATGCCCCGCCGCCCGCGGGGTACGCCCGGCACACCTGACGGTACGAGGTCGAGACGACGGCGAGCATGAGCGCGATCGCCAGCGCAGTTTCCACGGAGAACTGGAGCGCCACGACGCCACCGGCGAACAGGGCGATCAGGATCTCGTCCGGGGCGTACGCGGACGACGAGATGGCGTCGGAGCTGAAGATCGGGAGGGCGAGCTTCTTGGGCAGTCGCTCCTCGGCCTCGTCCTCGTTCGAGAGGGGACGTCCGAACAGGGACCGGCGGGCGTTCGACCAGACGAGCGCGAACCCGGAGCGCGGCTCGGTGGCGGCCTCCTTGGCCGTGAGCATTCCCGCGCCGGTGTACCGGAAGTACGGGGAATGCGGGCGCTCCACGCGAACGCGCCGGTCCCCGATCTTGCGGCCCTGGAGCGGCCGGCGGCCACCGATCATGCGAAGGTCGTCACTCGAAGTAGAGGCCAGCGCTCTCGCGACGGCCGATGGCAAGGGTATGGTTATACCACCCCGCCGAGGCGCCCAGAACGTCGGCGGCTCTCAGTGGCCACGCTCCAGCCGTGTCACCAGCCAGCCCGGGAGCCCGGCTGCGCGCATCGCCACCTGGACCTCGGCGACCGGGTAGGCGACCCTGCGCCAGGTCAGCGTCTGCGTCGCAGTGTCCAGGATGGCCGCGCTCGCCCGCGGGTCGCCGTCGCGCGGCTGGCCGACACTTCCCGGGTTCGCCAGGATGCGTCCGGCGTCGAGCGTCACCGAGGAGCCGTCCTTCGGCACGAGCGTCTCCATGCGGCCGGCCCGGTCGCGGAAGACGGCGGGGAGATGCGTGTGCCCGAACAGGAGGTGGGCCGTGGCGAAGGCGGCGAGGTTCGCGCCCGCCCCGGTCGACGAGGTGATGTACTCCCAGGTTGGGTCCCTGGGGCTGCCGTGGACCAGGGTGATTCCCTCGATCTCGCGCCGCTCGGGAAGCCCCGAGAGCCAGGCGCGGGTGGCCGGGGTGATCCGGCCGGCCGTCCACTCGATCGCACGCCGTGCGTCCACGTTGAACTCCTCGGCCATCCCGGGCTCCAGGGCGGCCGCGTCATGGTTCCCGCGCACCCCGACGGCGCCCATGTCGCGAAGGCGGGCCACGACCTCGTCCGGGTGCGGCCCATACCCCACCACGTCACCCAGGTGCCAGACGGCGTCCACGGGACCCAGCGCCGCGAGCACGGCATCGAGCGCCGGCAGGTTGGCGTGGATGTCCGAGAGGATCGCGATCCGCATCCCGGGGAGCCTACCAGCCCGCGCGTCGGAGACGCCCCTCACCAGGGATGACGGACGCGCTCTGCCGGGGGCCGCGGCCACGCCGGCGCCGTGCGGCCGGTCTTCCGGCAGACCACCAGGACGTGGCCCGCTGGCGCCGGCGATGCCGCCTCGATGACCTCGAGCGTGCCGCCGCCGAGCGCTTCCAGGGCGGGCATCGCGCGAGCGCACTCCGCCCCGATCTCCGACCCTTTCCAGGCCACGAGGACGCCACCCGGCGCCAGCAGCGGAAAGGCGAGCTCGACGAGCTCGGGCAGCGACGCCACGGCGCGCGCCGTGACGGCGGGCCAGCGCCCGCGGTGGTGCGCGTCGGCGGCCAGCGTCTCTGCCCGTTCGGCGGCGACGTCGACCCGGCCGGCGAGGCCGAGCCCGGTGACGGCGGTGGTGAGGAAGCGGGCCTTCTTGCCGATCGAGTCCACCAGCAGGGCGCGCTCCGCGGGCAGCGCGATCGCCAGCGGGAGGCCCGGGTACCCGCCACCGGAGCCCAGGTCCAGGAGCGCACGGACGCCGTTGCGGCGGAGCAGCGGCAGCGCCGCGAGCGCGTCGAGCACGTGCGCGGCGACCGCGGCGCGCGGGTCGCGGATCGCCGTCAGGTTCACGACGGCGGTCCATGCCAGGAGCAGGCGGAGGTGGCCCTCGAGGGCGGCAACGGCCGATGCCGGCAGGTCGTCCAGGCCCATTGCCGCGAGGCCGTCGACAAGCGCGGCCGCCGCGTCGGAGGCGAGCGGCGGACACCCGGACGGGTCGGCCGGGAGCGGCGCGCGGTCGTGCAGCCCTGGGGCCCTCCAGCTGGATCGACCGGCCCCCGCCACGATGGCGCCGCTTCCCGGCCGGATCGGCTCGCACCAGCCGGATGACGGCGACGGTCTCGCGCCGCCTGCGCGGTTCGCGGCCGGGTTTCCCCTGGGCCCCGCGCGGGCGACGGTCCCCGTCGTTGGTCCGCGTTCGATGCGGAGCCGGATCGTGCGTCCGACCTGCGGCCGTGTCAACGGCCTTATCCACGAACTCCGCGCGTCCCCGCCCGATTGTGGACAACCTTGCCGGGGCCCGCGGCAGACAGTGGACAGGATGTCAGGCGGCGGACCCGTCGCTCGCCGAATCCACGTCGGGGCGCGGGATCCTCCCGTCGTCGCGGTCGTGTGCGGTGACGATCGCCCGCGCCGGTCCGCGCCTCGCCGCGAGCACGGCCCGCTCCTCGAGGCTGATCGCCTCTGCCTCGAGGACCTCCGCCAGGGCAGCGGACACGACGCTGCCGTCCGGGTCCGCGGACCCGGGCAGCACCAGCACGAACGAGGACCCGATGCCAGGGACGCTTGTCGCGCCCAGGTCGCCGTGCATGGCGCGAGCGAGATCGCGCGCGATCGGCAGCCCGAGCCCCGTCCCGGTGACCCGCTCGTGGCCGGCAAGCCGCACGAACGGCTCGAAGATCCTGGCCTGGTCCCCGTTCGTGATCCCTGGCCCGTCATCGCGGACCACCACGAACGCAGCCGCGCCACCTGCGCGCGCCTCGAGCTCCACCAGTCCGCCGCGCGGCGTGTACTTGATCGCGTTGGCCACGAGGTTCGTCACGATCTGCTCCACCCGGCGCTTGTCGCCGGTGGCGGGCCGCAGGCGCGGCGGAAGCGCCCGGACGAGGCGCAGCCCGGCCGCATCCGCGAGCGGGTCCAGCCCTTCCACGACGTGCGAGCACGCCTCGGCGAGCGAGAACTGCGTGATCTTCAGCCCGAGGCTGCCGGCTTCGATCCGGCTCATCTCCAGGAGGTCGCCGACCAGCTCGGCCATCCCCTCGGTGATCCGCCGGCCGCGCTCCAGGAACTCGCGTTCGACTCCGGGATCGGTCACGCGGCCGTCCAGAAGCAGGTCGAGGTAGCCGCCCAGGCCGGTCAGCGGCGTCCGGAGCTCGTGCGCCACCATCGACACGAAGCGGGTCCGCTCGGCATCGCGGGCGCGAAGCTCCGCCCGCTCCCGTTCGTCGGTGGCGCGGGACGACGCCAGCTCCAGCGCGACGAGGAGGTGCCGGAAGGTGGGCGCCGGGAGTCGGGCGGTCACCGCCGTCGCGTCGGCCCCGGGCCGAAGCTCGACACCCATGTGGACGCCCCCGGGCGCGGAGACC
>DAITNC010000123.1:0-5063 GCA_036834865.1 Candidatus Limnocylindrales bacterium
CCGAGATCCCGATGACGGCCGGCGAGGCGCGCGGCTACCTCGCCCGGTTCCTGTTCCGCGGCGACGACGCGTTCAAGGAGGTCCGCAGCCTCTCGGGCGGCGAGCGGTCCCGGCTGGAGCTGGCTCTCCTGGGGATCATGCCGGCGAACCTCCTGCTCCTCGACGAGCCCACGAACCACCTGGACATCCCGGCCCGCGAGGCGCTGGAGGCGTTCCTGCGCGAGACGACCGCAACGCTCCTCGTGGTCAGCCACGACCGCCGGCTCCTGGAGACCGTGTGCGACCGCCTGTGGGTGGTGGACGACGGCAGGATCGTCCCGTTCGAGGCCGGCTATCGATCGTGGCGCGCGGCCGTCGCCGACGGCTGGCGGGCCGGCGAGGCCTACCTGCGCGAAGAGGAGCGCTTCCACGGGCGTGGAATCGGCGCTCGGACTGCCGTCGGGGAGCGGTCGGTCGGCCGGAGCGTCTCGACGGCGGTCGCGGATCGGGATGTCGCCGGCTCGCCGGCCACGTCGGGGCCGGCCCCGACGTCGCCCGTCCGGCCCCCCCGCGGGCCGAAGCTCTCGAAGGATGCCTACCGGCGCCAGAAGGGCGCGATCGAGGACGACCTTGGCCGCCTGGGCCTCCGGAAGAGCCACCTGGAGCTGGCGCTGATGAACCCGATGACGTCGGCGAACTTCGTGGAGCTCCGTCGCGTCACGTCCGAGCTGGCGGACGTGGACCAGGCGCTCGCCGCCGCCGAGGAAGCCTGGCTGCTCCTCGAGGAGCGGGCGCCGTGACGAGGACGGTCCGGATCGGCCTCACCGGTCCCATCGGCTGCGGCAAGTCCACGGTCGCGGGGTGGCTCGCTGCCCGCGGCGCCGTCACCATCGACGCGGACGCAGAGGCGCGCGCAGTCACGGCGCCGGGCCTGCCCGCCCATGCGGCGATCCTCGCCCGCTTCGGGGACGCCGTCCGCGGCCCGGACGGGAGCCTGGACCGGGCGGAGCTCGCCCGCCTCGTCTTCGCGGATCCCGCGGCGCTGCGGGACCTCGAGGCGATCGTCCACCCGGCCGTCCGCCCGCGGATTCTGGCAGCGATGGAGGCCGCCGACGCGGCAGGCGCCCCGGCCGTCGTCATCGAGGCGATCAAGCTCGTCGAGGGCGGCCTCGCGGCACTCTGCGACGAGGTCTGGCTGGTGGCCTGCGCCCCGGAGGAGCAGCGCGCCCGACTGGCAGGCCGCGGAGTCACCGCCGACGACGCCGTGCGCCGCATCGCGGCCCAGGGAGAGGTGGTATCCCGTCTCGCGCCGGCGGTCACGCGGATCATCGAGACGGGCGGCGACCTGGCCGCGGCCGAGAGGCGGACGGCAGCCGCCTACGCCGCCGTCCTTGCTGCAGCCGCCGACCCGGGAGGCCTCGGCTCGACGCCAGGCCGGGCCGAGCGTTCACCGGGATAGCCGGCCGAGCGCCGGCATGACCGGCCGCCCGGCCCGCGACGTGCGCGAACCGGGCGGCTCGGGAGGCGCGCCGGGTCAGCGGCGCAGGAAGGCCGGCGCGGGCGGGAAGGTCCGCGGGCCGGCGACCCGGCGACTCATGGCTTTGGGCTGGCGGACGGTGCCGGCGACGCGGACGCGGGCGAGCTGATCGGGATCGGGAAGGGGATCGTGGTGCCTCTGTAGACGTTCCCGGACTGGCCCGGGAAGGTCTGGGGCACCGGGAGCCCATATCGCTCGATGATCAGGTTCGTCGTCGCCCCGAGCTGGCTTGCATCCGCGATCCGCGAGTCCTGCGTCGGTCGGAGCGCAATGCTGAACTGCGCCGTTCCCGCCGCCTGGAGATGCTCGATCTCCTCCGCAACGCCGAGCGGCACCCGGATGATGTAGAAGGTCCCGGCCTTGGCGAGGACCTCGAGATCCTGGTACGCGAGCTTCGTCGACTTGTCCGTGTAGGCCTGACCCTGCGTGAGCGCGGTGACCGGCACGTTCACCGTGAGCGTCAGGAAGACGTCGATTGCCATGCCAGCCTGGACGACTCCGCCCACCGCTCGATCGTCCGGAACCGAGATTGCCACGGCGCGCCAGGCGGGCGAGCTGGCCGTCACGGTCTCCTCCGGCTTCAGGATCGAGAACTGACCACCGACCTGGTCCGACGCCAGCAGGTTCGAGGTCACCTGCTGCCCCTCGAGGATCGTCACCGCCGGCACCCGGTCCAGGACCTGGGCCGGGTCCGTGAAGGCGCCGCTCCCGACCGTGTCGGCCGGCACGTTCCTCACGGTCACGTCGGCGGCCTCGATCGCCTTTCGGCCCGGGATCGTCCGGGTTGCCACCACGACGGCGACCTGCGGCACGACCGTCGTTGCCGCCTGCTGCTGGGCCTGGGTGAGCAGGAAGAACGCGCCCCCGCCCGCCACGAGGGCCAGGATCACGCCGAAGACGACGATCCACTTCCCCCGCCGACCATGATCCTTGTACTCGAGCTCGTCCATCTGTGCCTCCCGCGGTGCGCGGTCCGGTCCGGCCGCCGCGCGAACGTTCGAAGTGCCGCGCCCGCCGGCTGGTCACCGGGCGCCCGGCCGACACGCCTGACCGCGTCGTGGACCGGGGGTGGGATCAGGGTCTGTCAGACGGCGTCACCACGGCTGCAATCGAGGCCGCAGCGCGATGGCGAGCTGCGGGTCCTCTGGGCTGGGCCGAACCGGCGAGACGGCCTGCCCCCAGACGGTGTTGGCGTCGATCTGCGTGATCTGGTACGCCGCGAACCCGATGATGTCGATGTAGTTCGTCGAGGTGGACGTGTCCGAGGCGAGCACCTTCAGCACGTCGGCGTGGCTCACGACCTGGCCGCCGCTGTTCGTCCCGGACATGAGGAGCGGGATCGAGTAGGTGCCCTGCAAGCCGAGGTCCGTCGTGCTGACCGTCAGCGTCGTCGTGCCCTGGTAGGTGGTCGTCGCGTTCCCGCCGTGACCGGCCGTGACGGCGGAGGACATCTGCACCACCGCCGTGGACCCACCGCCGGCGAACGAGTAGCTGCCGGCCGGGAAGGCCGGGAAGATCGCGCCGCTCCCGTCGAGCGAGACGGTGACTGCGTTGCCGCCGGTGAAGTCCGCAGGCCCCTGCGCGCTGAGCGTCAGGGTGAACGTCACCGGGTTGCCCCACTGCGAAGCCAGCCCCGGAGACGTCGGCGGCGGCGCGAGCGCCGGCGTCGTCGGCGACCACGTGAAGTCCTGGGCGACACTGCCGACCTGCACGTCCATCGGCAGGTAGAAGTCGGGCGCAAATTGCTGGGCGGGCTGGTTCGTGTCGGAGCCCTTCACCCACAGGGTATCGATGGTCGCCGGAGTCCCGGCCGCCGCGGACGCGTTCGTCAGGCTCACGGTTGTTCCCTGCGGCCAGTTCGGGGGCACCGAAGCGGGTTGGAGCCCGATCGTGAGCCAGGGCGGCTCCTTGGCGATCGTGACGGCAGCGATGTCGATGAACGCCTTGTTGTTCGTGATCGAGATGGCACCCGCGGCCGCAAGAGGCGACGCCCCGGCCGTCAGCGTGGGCACAGCCGACTTCTGGGCCAGGAGGAACGCCGGGATGGTCTTCACCGAGCCGTCGTACAGGGCGGCGAGGATGACGTCCCCGACCTGGTATCGCGACGTGATGTCCTTGACGATGAGCCCGGCCGAGGTCCCGTCCAGGATCCCGACCTGGTCGTACGGATCGGGCGGTGTCGTGACGCCGGGGAACGTCGGTCCGGGATACCCGGCGGCCACCCACCCGGCCTCGAGCGTCTTCTGCGACTCGGCGTTGGTGCCGGCCGTCAGGCCGTTGTAGTAGGCGCGCGAGGTCGTGTCCTCGAAGTTGCGGACATCGAGATTGATGAATCCGCGGAAGCTCACGCCGCCGGAGTTGGCGTCGGCACCCTTCCCAACGAGCTGGATCGCGGGGCCGGGGGAAGACGGCGAGGCTGGCGTCCGTCCTCCATAGCCGATCGGGCTGATCGTGTCGACGGCGCCCTGGCAGTCGGTTGCCGTCGTCGCGGCGAGGTCGAAGAAGGTGTTCGACACGCTCGCCGGATCCGGGCACAGGCCCGGGACGGGTGAGTTGGGCCCCACTCCGCCGACGTAGCGCCGGACCGCGATGGGCAGGAGGCTCCCCGCTGCCGTCAGCTCGACGTGCGAGCCGACCCAGGCCGTGACCCCCGCAACGCCGACCGCCTGCCCGAGGAGGAAGGCCACGTTCGTGCGAAGCGCGACTCGGACGGCGTGGATCCTCGTGATCGAGTCGGTGTCGCTGAGCAGCGTCGTCTCAGCGGTGTCCCCGAAGAACGCGATCCCGTCGGCGAGGGACGATCCTTGCGCCGTGCCGTTGAAGACCGCGGGTTCCGCGGCGGTGAAGATGGGGACGCCGACCGAGCTGCCCGCAAGGTCGATTGCGAGGATGTCCTTCGCCGCCTGTCGGGCGGTCGCCACGGTGCTGCCGGCGTTGCCGGCGTTGATCGAGATGCTCTTGGCGGCGGCGAGGGCGGCAGCGTCGGCGGCGTTCTGCATGAAGCGCCGCTGCGTCCAGAGCCGCCCGACGTCGATCGCGACTGATGCCATCCCGAGCAGCATCGCGATCGCGAGCGCAAACAGGACGAGCGTCTGGCCGCGACTCGCCGCCCATCGGTCGTGCCGATCCGGTCTCGCCACGATGGCACGCGGCCGCAGGCATCGCATCAGTTGATGACCATCGTGACCGTGGACCCCTGCGCGAGGCGGCCGTTGGAGTCGTGCGGGAGGAAGCTGGAGATGAGCGGGACGAAGAGGTCCTGGTGGTACGTGATCTGGACCGTGACCCGCTCGCCGGTCCGTGGGTCGCTGTCCACCACGTTCGCGGGAACGGTGTACGTGACGACGACATCACCGTTCGTATAGGTCGTCGTGCATGTCGAGCCCGACGTGCACCTCGAGCTCGGGTCGAACCCGGACTGTGTCCAGGTTCCCGTCACGAACTGCGGCGATGCGCCGCTGAGAGCCCCGAAGGCCTGTCGTGCGAAGTAGAGGGCGTAGGCATTGCGGCACGCGTCGTTTGTCGCCCTGGTCGTCGTGTTGCAGGC
>DAITNC010000124.1:0-5018 GCA_036834865.1 Candidatus Limnocylindrales bacterium
GGGTCGCCTCGGGGCGTCCGGTCAGCCACGCGGCGCACGAGCCGGATCCCGCGGCGTTCACCCCACGGGCCCAGCTGCGGACCCGACTCACGACGGGTGACCTGCGGTCGCTGGTCGGGTCGCCCGGCGCCGTGATCCTGGATGCGCGCGCGCCCGCCGAATACCGGGGCTTCGAGGGAAATGCCCGACGCCTCGGCCACGTGCCCGGCGCCGTCAACCTCCCCGTGGCGATGACGACCGGGCCGGGCACGGGGCGCTTCGAGGATGGCGGCACGCTGCGGGCCCTGATCGAAGGGGCCGGGGTGGCCTCCGGCCGCCGCGTGGTCTGCTACGACGCATCGGGCGTTGCCGCCGCGAAGCTCGCGTTCGTGCTGGCCCTCATGGGCCATGACGACGTGGCGGTCTATGACGGCGGCTGGGCCGACTGGGGAAGCCGCCTGGACCTTCCGGTCGACCGCTAGCCCGAACCGGGCGCGGGCGGTACGCGGTCGTCGGGGACGCCCGGCAGCCGGGTCGGCGACGCGGGTGGGCTGGCGGCGCCGATGCCGGCCCAGGGGTCGACCTCGCGGTACGGTGCCAGGATCTGGGCTCGCGCCTGGTTGACCGCGACCATCGCCGCGCTCTGGCGGCCCTCGCCCAACCGGTCCGACCAGAAGACGGCGTCGGTCACCGGCACGAATGGGGCCTGCAGCTCCGCGAGCGATTCCCGGAAGCTCCGTTCGGGCAGCAGGTGGACGTTCCCGATGACCCGGAACGGGGGAATGGAGACGAGGGCACGCTCGGAGATCTTCTGCGTGCGGAGCTCCCGGATCGGATCGACGGCCTGGAGGGAGACCGCGAAGAGGACCGACCCGAGGTTCACCTGGGCGAACTCCGCGCGCGTCGGCAGCTCGTTGGAGCCGAACTCCTCCAGCGAGACATCCTCGAGGACGAGAAACGACTGGTCCGCGCCGTTGAGGATGTCGGTGACGCGATGCTGTTGCGTCTGGATCGCGCCGCGCACGATGAACAACTCCGTGTACAGCGTCATCGGGACGGTCCGCATCGGTGCTTCGAACGTCATGCGCGAAGTCTACGGAGAATCGCGCGCCGGCGGAACCCGTCAACTCGGTCGGCGGGTCGGCGATTTTGGCCGGGACCGTGCCGGCGCGCACCACGTTTGGCGTCGCGTGCGTATATGGCCCGATGCGCACGTACGCATCGGGCCGATCGGCCCTGCCGTTCGATCTACTCGAGCGCAGTAGTGTTCACACGTGGATCCAGAGCGCGACCTCCGCCTGCTCACGCGCGCGAAGTGGGTTGGCGTCGTCCTCCCGATCGGTCTCATCTGGGCCTTCGAGCTGGTCCGCTACTTCGTCATCGATCCAAGCGTCCCGGCCGACTCCGCCCACCTGTTCGCCGCCCTGGTCATGAGCGGCGGCGCCGTGCTTTTCGCGCTCGGGATCTTCGCGGTGCTCGACCGCACCCAGCGCCGGCTCGTCGACACGAACCGGGACCTCGCCGCCACGCACGCCGTGGCCTCGGGGCTGCAGGGCGATCAGGAGCTCCGGGCGATGCTGGAGGCCGCGCTCGACCGCGTCCTCGAGCACACGGGCGCGCTCGCCGGCCAGATCTGCGTCAGCGGACCGGGCGACCAGCCGCTGAAGATACGCCGGCCGGGCGACCTCGGGGACAGCGCCGGCATGCAGTGGGCCCACACGATCCTGGACGAGACCCCCGCCCTGGCCCCGCGTCCCGCCCAGACGCAGCGCCCCGGGGTCGACGCCTCGGTCGTTGACCTTCCGCTTGCCGGCAGCATCGCCACGGTCGGGACGATGCGCCTCGTCTTCCACCCGTCGGGGGATCCGGCCATCTCGATGGCGGCCCTCGTCGACCTCGCCGGGGCGATCGCCACCGCGGCGACCCTGACGACCTCGCTCGCCGATCTCCGCCGCGAGCAGCACGAGCGGGCCGCGCTCCATGAAGTCGCCCTCCAGCTCACCGGCCGCGCCGAGCTACGCGAGATCCTTGACACGATCACCCACCATGCCCGCGAGCTGCTGGGCGCCGAGCGGGCGGTCGCCTGCCTGGCCAACCCGAGGGTCGACGGTCAGAGCTTCGACTGGACCGATCGCCTTGCCCTTGCCGACGACGGCTCGACCTGTCTCCTGGCGCACCCCGACGTGCATGGAGACGCGCACCGGCACAATCCGGCCTGCCCGATCCAGCACGGTGGCCCGCGAGCGATCGTCATGGCGCGGCCCCTGCACGGCGCCGATGGCTTCCTCGGCGAGCTGTGTGCGATGCGCACGAACGGCGTTGCCTTCAGCGACCGGGAGCGTGATCTCCTCGACGCGCTGGCCCACATGGCCGCCATCGGCGTGAGGACGGCCCGCCTCCGCGAGACCGAGCACCAGTTCACGATCGTCGCGGAGCGCGAGCGGATCGCCCGCGAGCTGCACGACAGCATCGCCCAGGTCCTCGGCGTGCTCCACCTCCGCCTCCGCAGCCTGGAGTCGAAGGTCCGCGACGTGGCCGGCAACGGGGCCGCCACGGAGGTCGCGGACCTCGCCGAGATCGCGGACGAGGGCTACAAGGACGTCCGCGAGGCGATCCTGGGGCTCAGCGAATCGGTGACATCGGCCGAGGGCCTCGAGGGCGCGCTGGGCGAGTACCTCAGCAAGTTCTCCCGCCAGACCGGGATCGCGACGACGCTCCGCTGCGACGACGCCGCGCGTCGGGCCCTCACACCGCGCAGCGAGGTCCAGCTCCTCCGCGTCGTCCAGGAGGCGCTGACGAACGTCCGCAAGCACGCCGGGGCCCACCACGCCGCCGTCAGCCTGAGCGAGGACGATGGGGTGGTCACGCTGGCGGTGGTGGACGACGGATCCGGCTTCGATCCGTCCCGGCTCGAAGAGGCCCTCGACCACGGCTTCGGCCTGGCCTCGATGCGCGAGCGAGTGGAGCAGATCGGGGGTACGCTCGAGGTGCACACTGCGCCGGGCATGGGGACCCGTATTGTTGTCCAGCTCCAGCAGGAGGAGACGCGTGCCGCACACGCCCCCGACGCTGCGCGTGCTGCTGGTTGACGACCACCCGCTTTTCCGCAAGGCGCTCGCCGGCCTCGTCAACGCCCAGCTCGACATGACCGTCGTCGGTGAGGCCGACAACGGGATCGAGGCGCTGGAGCGCGTGCAGGCGCTCGGGCCGGACGTCGTGGTCATGGACGTCAACATGCCGATCGCGAGCGGCGTGGACGGCGTCCGTGCCATCCGCGGCGCGGGCTTCGGGACGAAGATCGTGATGCTCACGATCTCCGAGGACGATGACGACCTGTTCGACGCGATCCGCGCCGGCGCGAACGGCTACCTGCTGAAGAACATCCGGCCGGAGGCGCTCTTCGACGACCTTCGCGGCGTGATGCGCGGCGAAGCGCCGATCGCCCCCGCGATCGCCCACAGGCTGCTCGACGCGCTCCGCGACGGGCCGCCGCGCCTGCACGCGGCTGCCGGCCCCGGCGAGGGTGAGACGGCGCTCACCCGGCGCGAGACGGAGATCCTCCAGCTGGTGGCGGGCGGCCTCACGAACAAGGAGATCGCCAACCAGCTGACGATCACCGAGGGCACGGTCAAGAACCACGTCCACAACGCCCTCGAGAAGCTCCACCTGTCGAACCGGACGCAGGCGGCCGCCTATGCCGTTGCGCAGGGGCTCGGCGTGCCCCGACCGCCCGGTCCCGCCCGCCCCTGACGTCGCGACGGTGGGCCGGCAGCGCCGGTTGGGTGGATCGGGGGCCGTTCGGTGCCGTTTGATAGATCGGATGGCCCGCGAATTGTGCCCTCGGGCGGATGGTGGGCCCATCTCGCACTTCGTACGATCGCCGTCGAGCGAGACCAGCGGGGGCTCGCCCATCGCAGGAGCCCGGCGCCCATGTCGGACCCGGTCAGGGTTCTCGTCCTGTACGACCATCCGCTCCTCGGCGAGGGGCTGGGCGCGCTCATGGCGTCCGTCCCGGGCCTGCACGTGGAGCGGATCGCCATGGGCGACCCCGACGCGATGGAACGGGCCGTCGCTGCCAACGCCGATGTCGTCATCCTGGAAGAGGGGGGGCCGCTCGGCCTCCTCGACGTCCTTCGGGGCAGCCGCTGCCGGGCGATCGTCGACGTGAGCATCAGCACGTCGCAGGCCTGGACCCTCCGCCGCGAGGAGATCGAGCCGGATCCCGAGTCGCTGATCGATCGGATCGTGAGCGCCTGCCTGGACGACCGCCGCCGGCCGACGCTCGCCCCAGCCGTCAGCTGACGCTCACCTGGCCCGACGCCGCGTCGGCGTACGATCCGGGCATGGACGACCCTGCCGCGCGCCGCGCCGTTCCATCGCCCCTCGCCACCCAGATCAGCCGGCGCCGGGCACTCGCCGTCATCGGCACGTCCGTCGCCGCGATGGTCTTCCTGGACGCCTGCGGCCCCGGCGCCGCTTCGGCGCCGCGCGGCTGGGTGCCCGCAGACGTGGACCCCGCCACGCTGGCCCCCGACCAGCCCGTGCCTGTCCGCTTCGCCGGCACGGTGGGCGGCTCCGCGGTCGCCGGATCAGCCTGGCTCGTGCGGCGCAGCGCCGGGGACCTGGTCGCGTTCGATCCGCGCTGCACCCACGCCCAGTGCGCCTACAACTGGACCGACCAGGCTCGTTTCGCCTGCCTGTGCCACGCGGGTCTCTTCCGCGTCGACGGCACGGTGATCTCCGGCCCGCCACCGCGGCCGCTCGACCGGTTCGGCGTCCGGGAGGCCGACGGCTCGATCGAGCTGGAAGTCCCGGCGGACTTCTCGACGCCTCGCCCGAGCGCCTGACCGAAGACGACGGCGCCGCCGAACGCCTGACTCGCGACTGGGGCCCCGCTGAAGGGCGCCCACGCAGCGTGGACGCCTCGCGCGGCACTCGTCCGGCCGGTACATGCCCCTGGCGCGGTCAGGCCGCCCGGCTGTATCCATCTTCTACCCCCCGGCGGATTGGATCGCGCACGCGTGGAGTCGACCATTACA
>DAITNC010000125.1:0-4996 GCA_036834865.1 Candidatus Limnocylindrales bacterium
CCAGGCGGTCGGCGAGCGACTTCGTGAAGGCGCGGCCGGCGAGCGCGAACATCCGGGTCCCCTCGATCCCCCCCGCGCGGACCAGCGCCACGTCCGTGGTCCCGCCCCCGATGTCGACGAAGAGGGCACCGGCCTGCTGGACCTGCTCGGACGCCAGCACGCGGGCCACGGCGTACGGCTCCGCCACGATCTCGAGCAGCTCGAGGTCCAGCTGGGCGGCCACGCTCTCGAGCGCGCCGAGGTGGACGAGCGGCGCGAACGCGTTGAAGATCCCGATCTTGACGTGGCGCCCCTGGAACCCGACCGGGTTCGTCACGGGATACCCGTCGATGCTCGCGGAGGTCACGGCGGCGTGGACCAGCCGCACGTCGACGTTGGGC
The DNA here is from genome assembly GCA_036834865.1 of Candidatus Limnocylindrales bacterium. Classification (GTDB taxonomy): domain Bacteria; phylum Chloroflexota; class Limnocylindria; order Limnocylindrales; family CSP1-4; genus CTSoil-043. Next base: position 381 of record DAITNC010000125.1, read on the forward strand.
AGGCCGGTCTCCCAGGTGATCGCCCGCTCAGCCTCGAGGAGCGCCGCGCGCTGGACGCCGTCGATCAGCTTCTGGAGCTCCGCATCCGTGATGGGGACATCCGGCTTCCTGCGCTCCTGGACGTGCGACGTGGTGAACCCCTTGACCAGCTCCCCGGCGATCCCGATCACCACCTGGGTGGGGCGGAAGCCCGCCATCTCCTCGGCTTCCTGCAGCGCGACCGCGCAGTTGTCGACCACGGCGCCGATGTCCGCCACGGTCCCCGACTGCATGTGGGCGAGGCCCTGGCGCTTCCGGCCGACGCCCCGCACGGTCCCCTTGTCCTCGGCGTCGATCTCGAAGACCAGCGCCTTCGCGAACTCCGTCCCGACATCGAGCGCGGTGCAGGCAACCAGCTGCTGACCGCCGTCGCGCTGCCAGAACCGGCGCAGGAAGGCCATGGGCACGCGGCCTAGCCGCCCGCGCTCGCGGCGAGTGCCGCGCCGATCGCGTCGAGCGCGGCCGGCAGGGCGTCGCGCCGGGAACCCCTGCCCTGGGCCATCTCGGGCCGCCCGCCGCCCTTCCCGTCGAGGTGCGCCATCGCGGCACGGACCAGCTCGCCGGCCGCGATCCCGCGGGCCACGAGATCGTCCGAGACCCCCACGAAGAGCTGCGGCTCGTCCGCGTCGAGTCCCAGCGCGATCACGCCGGACGCGAGCAGCGCCCGGGTCTCCTTGGCCGCTGCCTTGAGGGCGTCGATCGACTCCCACGCGCCCGCCTGGGCCACGAGCCGGACCCCCGGCGCAACCTCCCGCGCAGCGGCGGCCAGCTCCGCGGGCTTCGGGACCCCGCCGCCGGCACCGGCACGCAGGCGGCGCTTCGCCTCGCGCAGCTCCGCATCCAGGGCGGCGATCCGGTCCAGGACGGCCTCCACGCCCTGGGCACCCAGACGATCCGCGGCGCGCGCCAGCAGGTCTGCCCGCTCACGCAGGTAGTCGTCGGCAGCGTCGCCGGTGAGGGCCTCGATCCGCCGCATCCCGGAGCCGATGCTCCGCTCCGCGGTGATCACGAAGCTGCCCACCTGGCCGGACGCGCGGCAGTGCGTCCCGCCGCACAGCTCGAAGCTGTAATCCGCGACGCGCACCGTCCGGACCGTCTCGGCGTACTTCTCGTCGAAGAACGCGTCCGCGCCGGCCTCGATCGCGTCCGCCATCGCGAGGTGCGTCACGGTCACCGGGCGATCCTCGCGAATGACCCGGCGCACCTCGTCCTCGATCCGGCGCCGCTCGTCGTCGGTGAGCGGGCGATCGAACGGGTAGTCGAAACGGAAGTAGTCGGGCGCCACGAGCGAGCCCGCCTGCCGCGCCGAAGGCCCGGCGACGTTGCGCAGGGCCCGGTGGAGCAGGTGCGTGCCCGTGTGGTTGCGCATGGTCCGGGCGCGGCGCTCGGGGTCGACGACGGCGCTCACGGTCTCCCCGACCCGCAGGCGCCCGTGGAGCTTCCCGCGGTGAATGACGAGCGCGCCCGCGGGCCGCAGCGTCTCCTCGACCCGGAAGAGCGGCGAGCCGCCGCCTGCCTCGCGCAGCTCGCCCTGGTCGCCCACCTGCCCGCCGCCCTCGGCGTAGAACGGCGTCCGGTCAAGGATCACCTCCGCCTCGCCGGCGCCGGTCAGCTCCTCGTAGGCGGTGCCGTCCCGGAGGATCGCGAGGACGCGGCCGTCTGCCGCGGTCGTCTCGTACCCGACGAACGCGGTCTCGCCCGCCCGCCGCAGGATCCCCTCGTAGAGCGCGGTCTGCTCCGCGTGGCGTGCCAGCTCCGCCTTCCGACCGCCGCGGCTGCGCTCGCGCTGCTCCGCGAGCGCCACCTCGAAACCGGCCCGGTCCACCTGGACGCCGTATTCGGCCGCCAGCTCGATCGTCAGGTCGATCGGGAAGCCGTAGGTGTCGTGGAGCCGGAACGCGAAGCCGCCCGCGAGGACCGGCGCGCCGGTCGGGACCTCCTCCGGGCGGCGCCCGACGACGCGCTCGGCGTCGGTCAGCGGGATGAGCGCCTCCTCGAGCTGGGCGGTCCCGGCGTCCAGCGTCCGGGCGAACTGGACCTCCTCGCGCGCGATCGCGGCGAGGACCCGATCTCGTTCGTCGCGCAGCAGCGGGTACGCGTCGCCCATGACGTCGATCACCGTGGCCGCCGTCTCCACGAGGAACGGCTCCCGCCGGCCGAGCAGCCGGCCGTGGCGGACCGCGCGGCGGATGATCCGGCGCAGGACGTACCCGCGGCCCTCGTTCGAGGGCAGCACCCCGTCGGCGACCAGGAAGGTCATCGCCCGGCTGTGGTCGGCGATCACCTGGTAGCTGAAGCGACCCGCCTCGAAGGTGTCAGGGTCGTGGCCAAGGAGGCGCCGAAGGGTCTCGTGAATCGGGGCGAAGAGGTCCGTGTCGTAGTTCGAGAGCACGCCCTGGAGAACGCTCGCGAGGCGCTCCAGGCCGAGGCCGGTGTCGACGCTCGTGAAGGGAAGCGGGACGCGCGGCCCGGCCGGAAGCTGGTTGAACTCCATGAAGACCAGGTTCCAGATCTCGAGCCAGCGAGGGCAGTGCTCGGAATGGTCCGGGACGCATTCGGGGCCCTCCGAGAGCTCCGGGCCGCGGTCGAAGTGGATCTCGCTGCACGGACCGCATGGGCCGGTCTCGGCCATCCGCCAGAAGTTCTTGTCATCGCCTTCGTCGACATTCCCCCAGCGCGCCATCCGCTCGGGTGGCAGCCCGATCTCGTCGCGCCAGACGGCCCAGGCGACCTCGTCGTCGCGGTAGGTCGTGGCCGCCAGGCGCTCGCCCGGAATGCCCATCTCGACCGTGAGGAACTCCCATGCCCAGTGGATCGCCTCGCGCTTGAAGTAATCCCCGAAGCTCCAATTGCCCATCATCTCGAAGAGGGTGTGATGGCGCGGCGTCCGGCCGACCTCCTCGAAGTCGTTGTGCTTCCCGGCCACCCGCAGGCAGCGCTGGACGTCAACCGCCCGCGTGTAGCTCCGCGTCTCGGCGCCGGTCAGGACCTCCTTGAACTGGACCATCCCGGAGTTCGTGAACAGGAGGGTCGCATCGCCGGCGGGGACGAGGCTCGCGCTGGGGACCACGGTGTGGCCGCGCGCGGCGAAGAAGGCCAGGTACCGGCGGCGGATCTCGGCGGCGGGGAGCGGCGTGATCCGCGGATCGTGGTCGGGCGCGGAGGGCGATATCGGCATCTGGCTAATGGTAGCGAACGCCGCGACGTTCCCGGTACGTGCCGCGACGGTGGTCCGGCCGGCGCGCCCGGCCCCGCGTCCTACGGGCGGCGCGGGCCGGGGCCCTCGGTCGGCGGCCTCGCGCGCCCGGATGGCGGCCCGCTCCCGGCGGGAGCGCCCGCGGGCTGTCGCCGAGCCAGCCGCCAGATCGTCGAACCCGCGATCACCGCGCCGACGAAGGCTCCAACGGTCGCCCCGCGCACGAAGGCGGCCACGGGATCGTCGTCCCGTTCCCCGGGGCGCGCCGGCACGCGGCGGCTCACCGGTCGGCTCCCGGCGGGCCCGGCTCCGGCCGGGTCGGCCCGAGGACGGAGAGAACGACCACGAGCACGATCCCGCCGATCGCGCCCAGCGAGGCGGGGATGAGCCGGAAGTCGCCGACGCGCAGGAGATCGAACGCTCCGCCGATGCGCCCTCCGACGGCATCGCCGGCCCACGTGCCGGTGACGGCGAGCAGCAGCACGAACGGGAGGCGAGCGCCCGCCGCGCCACGCACCAGGACCGCGGCGGCGGTCCAGAAGATCCCCAGCAGGATTGAGAGCACCAACGAGGGCCCGATCTCCGGCACGTCCGCTCCCCTATCCGTCGTCGCGGACGATGCGGCCGCCGCCCAGGACCAGGTCCGGATCATCCGCGTCGTACAGCACGCAGGCCTGGCCCGGCGCCGCGGCCCACACGGGTGTCTCCGTCTCCACGACCCAGCGCACGCCGCCAGCCGGCGACGGCCCCGAAGGCGCAGCAGCCGCGGGACGGACCTGTGCCGACACCGCGTCCGCGCGATGCCGGATCTGCGCCCGCGCCGCAAACGCCCGACCGTCGCCGACCGGCGGCTGCCCCGCGACGAACGTCACGTCGGCGATCGCGAAGCGCCGGGTCTCGAGGTCGGCGCGACGAGCCAGCACGATCGTGTTGGCGGCGGGGTCCACCCGACTCACGTAGCGCGGCTCGCCGAGCGCCAGCCCCAGCCCGCGGCGCTGGCCAACAGTGAAGCCGGCCGCTCCCCCGTGGGACCCGACAACCCGGCCGTCCGTGGCGTCGAGCGCCTGGCCGGCGACCGGCTGCCACCCCGCCCTCGCCTTCAGCGCGTCGCGCGGATCGCCAGTCGGGACGAAGCAGATCTCCATGCTCTCCGGCTTCTCGGCGGTCGCCAGGCCGCGCTCCCGCGCGAGGTCCCGCACCTCCGGCTTCGTGAGCGCGCCCAGCGGGAACCAGGCGTGCGCCAGCTGGTCCTGGCGGAGCCCGTACAGGAAGTAGGCCTGGTCCTTCGCCCGGTCGGCGCCGCGCCGCAGCCGATGGACCGGCCGGCCGTCGGGGCCGGCCACCGTCTCGCGGCGGGCGTAGTGCCCGGTCGCCACGGCAT
>DAITNC010000126.1:0-4950 GCA_036834865.1 Candidatus Limnocylindrales bacterium
CGTTGTCGAGGAAGACCCGGACATCGCCGATCCCGTGACGGAGCATCGCGATCCGCTCGACGCCCATCCCGAACGCGAACCCCTGGTAGCGCTCCGGGTCGATCCCCCCGTGCTGGAGCACGACCGGGTGGACCATCCCCGCCCCGAGGATCGTCATCCAGCCCGTCCGCCCGCAGGCGGGGCAGCCGCCGCCACCACAGATGAGGCAGCCCACGTCGAAGGCGACCGACGGCTCCGTGAAGGGGTAGTAGCCGGGACGGAAGCGCGTCGCCCGGCCCGCGCCGAACATGGCGTGGGCGAACTCGTCGAGCAGGCCCCGGAGATCGGCCAACGTCGTCCCCTCGTCGACCATGAGCCCTTCGACCTGGAAGAACTCCGAGGCATGCGACGCGTCGACCGCCTCGTAGCGGAAGCAGCGGCCCGGGAGGAGGGCCCGAATCGGCGGCCGCTCCGTGCGCATGACCCGGATCTGGCCGGGCGAGGTGTGCGTCCGGAGCAGGCCGCCCTCGATGTCCAGGTAGAGCGTGTCCCAGAGGTCCCGGGCGGGGTGATCCGCCGGGATGTTGAGCATCTGGAAGTTCGTGGCGTCGCTCTCGATCTCCGGCCCCTCGTACGTCACGAAGCCGAACTGGCCGAAGATCTCGGCGATCCGGCCGATCGTCTCGGGGATCGGATGGAGGCTGCCACGCGCGATCGGGCGGCCGGGTGTCGTGACGTCCACGGCCTCCGCGGCGAGGCGAGCCGTCAGGGCCACCTCGGCCGCGCGCCGCCGGGCGGCGTCGAGCGCGCCCTCCACCGCCTCGCGAACCTCGTTGACGACCACGCCGAGGCGCGGCCGATCATCCACGGGCAGCTGCCCGATCCCGCGCATGAGACCGGAGAGCGCGCCGCCCTTCCGCCCCAGGTACGCGAGGTCGAGCTCGTCCAGCGTCGCGAGGTCCGGCGCAGCGGCGATCCTGGGCAGCGCCTCATCGCGGAGCGCGCGGAGCTGGCTGGTCAGCGTGGCGAGGTCCACGACCGGAGCATCTCCTCCTGGGACGATCCCGACGGATGCGCCGTCGGTTCGGAATCGGGAACCCCCGCGCTCGACGCTCGGCGCGAGGGTCCGGTGGGCGGCGGGAGGGACCGGGCCGCGAGGCCCGGCCGTGCCGTCACGCGCCGCGGGCGACCTCCACGATCCGACCGAAGGTGCCGTCGTCACGGACGGCGATGTCGGCGAGGATCTTGCGATCGATCTCCACCTGCGCGTTCCGCAGCCCACGGATGAACTGGCTGTAGGTGATGCCGTGGTTGCGTGCTGCCGCGTTGATCCGGATGATCCAGAGCTGGCGGAAGTCACGCTTCCGGACCTTGCGGTCGCGGGTGGCGTAGGCAAGGGCGTGGAGCAGCGCCTCGTGAGCCGGCTTGATCAGCCTCGAGCGAGTCCCCTTGCGTCCCTCGGACGCGTTCAGGAGCCGCTTGTGACGCTTGTGCGCGGTGACGCCGCGCTTGACGCGAGCCATGGGTCAGCCCTTCTTGAGGTACGGGAGGAGGCGCCTGATCTGGCTCGCATGCTCGGTGCCGAGCACGACCTTGCCGTCGTAGCGGCGCTTTCGCCGGGACGACTTCAGCTCCAGGTGGTGGCCTCGCCACGACTTGACGCGGATCGGCTTCCCGCTCCCGGTCACCCCGATCCGCTTCTGGGCTCCCTTGTGGGTCTTCAGCTTCGGCACGCCGGCCTCACTCTCCCGCTGGTGCGGCGGGCGTGGAGCCCGCTGCGTCGACCGCGGCCGCCGGTGCGGCACCCTCGGCCTCTGCCGGCTGCGATCCGTCGTCCGGGGCTGGTGCCCCGCCGGTTGCCTCGCGCGGCTTCGGCTTGTGGGTCGACGCGATCGTGATGTGCATCGACTTTCCCTCGAGAAGCGGTGCCCGCTCGAGGACGCCATGGTCCTTGATCTGGTCCGCGAACTTCGCGAGCAGCTCCCGCCCGAGGTGCGGGTGGGTCAGCTCCCGTCCGCGGAACTGGACGGCCACCTTGATCCGATCACCGTCCTCCAGGAACTCGATCGCCCGTCGGACCTTCGTGTCGAAGTCGCCCTGGCCGATCTTCGGCTTCAGGCGGACTTCCTTGAACTCGACCGACCGGGACTTCCGCTTGGCTTCCTTCTCTCGCTTGGCCAGCTCGTACTTGTACTGGCCGTAGTCGAGAAGTCGCGTCACGGGTGGCGACGCCGTGGGCGCAACCTCCACGAGGTCGTAGCCGCGCTCCTGTGCCAGTCGAAGAGCGTCGCTCGTCGCCATGACGCCGAGCTGTATTCCCTCCTCGTCGATCACCCGGACCTGGCTGATCCGGATCATCTGGTTGACACGCAGCTCTCGGCTTATCGTCGGCCCCTTCGTGCTCTCGAGTCATTCGTGCGCCCGTCGACGGCGTGCCGGAGCACGCACGCCAGCGGGCGCGGTTCGCCGGCGGAGAATACCACACGCCCCTCGTCAGACGGTGCGGGAGGCCGCCTCGCCGGCCAGGCGGTCGGCCAGGTCGTCCCACCCGACTCCCTGCTCCTGCGTCCCGTCGCGGCGGCGGACGGATGCAGACCGCCCCTCGACCTCCCGGTCCCCCAGGATCACCATCACCGGGACCTTCTGCTCCTGGGCCAGGCGGATCTTGTTCTGCATCCGGCTGTCCGAGCGGTCCACCTCGACGCGAAGCCCGCGCTGCCGGAGGAGCGTCGCCAGCTCGTCGGCCGGATCGGCGTGTCGATCGGCGATCGGGATGAGGGCGACCTGGACCGGCGCGACCCACAGCGGGAGGGCGCCTCCGAAGTGCTCGATGAGGATCCCGATGAACCGCTCCAGCGAGCCATAGATCGCCCGGTGGAGCGCGATCGGGCGCTGCGGCTCGCCGTGCTCGTCGATGTACGTCAGGTCGAAGCGTTCCGGGAGCATCGTGAGGTCGGCCTGGATCGTCGCCATCTGCCATTCGCGGCCGAGGGCGTCGTCGATGTAGATGTCGATCTTCGGGGCGTAGAAGGTGCCGTCCTTGGGCTTCACGGTGTACTGGACGCCCGAATCGTCGAGCGCCGACCTGATCAGGCTCTCGGCCCGCTCCCAGAGGGCGTCGTCACCGATCGCGCCGTCGGGCTTGGTCGCGAACGTGTAGCGCGGCTCGAGGCCGAACCAGCCGTAGGACTCGCGGACCATCGAGATCAGGTTGCGGATCTCGTCGGCAAGCTGGTCGGGCCGGACGTAGACGTGGGCGTCGTCCTGGACGAAGTGCCGGACCCTCGTGAGGCCGTGGAGCACGCCGCTCCGCTCGTTCCGGTGGAGCCTGCCGAACTCCGAGAGGCGCAGGGGCAGGTCGCGGTAGGAGCGGGTGCGGGACCGGTAGATGAACGTGCTCTCGGGGCAGTTCATCGGCTTGAGCGAATACGCCTGGTCCTCGATGTCGAGGACGAACATGTTGTCCCGGTAATGGTCCCAGTGGCCGGACTGCTCCCAGAGCCGGTGGTTGACGAGGACGGGCGTGGAGATCTCCTCGTAGCCGTGGCGTTCCTGGAGCTCTCGCATCGCCGTCTCGAGCGTCCGCCACAGGCGCTGGCCCTTCGGGTGCCAGAACGCGGATCCCGGGCTGACGTCGTGGAAGCTGTACAGGTCCAGCTGGACGCCGAGGCGCCGGTGGTCGCGCTTCCTCGCCTCCTCGCGGCGCCACAGGAAGCGGTCCAGCTCCTCCTGCGTCTCCCAGACGGTGCCGTAGACACGTTGGAGCATGGGCCGGGACTCCTGGCCCCGCCAGTAGGCGCCGGCCACCGCGAGGAGCCGGAACGGGCCGATCTGGCCCGTGGACGCCACGTGCGGCCCGCGACAGAGGTCGTGAAACGGCCCGTGCTCGTAGAAGGTCGTCACCGGAAGCGCCTCGCCGGCCGCCGCCGCCTTCGCGGCGAGGTCATCGAGGATCTCCACCTTGTAGGACTGGCTCTCGGCCGCCGCGAGCGCGCGCGCCTCGTCGAAGGAGCGCTCTCGCCGCACGAACGGGTGGTTCGCGGCGATGCTCGCGCGCATCCGCACCTCGATCGCCGCGAGGTCGTCCGGCGTGAGCGGTCGCGGCAGGTCGAAGTCGTAGTAGAAGCCGTCGGTGATGGCCGGCCCGATGCCCAGGCGCGCACCCGGGAAGAGCCCCAGCACAGCCTCCGCCAGCACGTGCGCCGCCGAGTGACGCATCGAGTCGAGGGGCGCGTGGGCGCCCGCGTCGAGGAGCTCCTCCGCCGAGCCCCGATCGGGTGCCTCGAGCGCGAGGTCGTCGTCGGAGACGCCGGTCCCGTTCGGCTCGCCGTGTCGCTGCTGGTCCGCCATGGCCGTCTGCCTCCCTGAAAACGAACAACCCTCTCGTCCACTCGGGACGAGAGGGCCGCTGCGGCCTCCCGCGGTTCCACCCGACTTCGCGACCGCCGAGGTCGCGCGCTCAGTCTCTCCGCGCTAACGGGCGAATCCCGGACCGGTTCTCCGGCCACTCGCGGGTGGTGCCCCTCCCGCCGGCTGCCGTGGCAGGTTCCAGCCGATGCCTGCCGCTCTCTGGGGTCCGGGGTTGGGGTGGGCGCGTTCCGCTCGACGTGTTCCGATCGATGGTGGGCGGTAGAGGACTTGAACCTCTGACCTCATGCATGTCAAGCATGCGCTCTAACCAACTGAGCTAACCGCCCGATGATTTGTGCTCGGGAACACCGCATGCTCCCGAGTTATCACTGGTGGAGCCTCTCCTGTGCCGCTCGAATACCGTGTGCTGGCCCCTGTTGAGAACCCCAGCGGAGGAACCCGAGCGATGGTCGCGACCCCCACCAGTGCCGTGCATTCTACGGCAACGGACGAGCTAGCCGCGCTCACCGCGTCCTGGCGCCGCTCGCTGGCAGCCCGCCGGGCGAGCCCGCGGACAGACGCGCGTCCTGTCGGGCGGGCGAGGCACAGCCTTCGAGCGGC
>DAITNC010000127.1:0-4906 GCA_036834865.1 Candidatus Limnocylindrales bacterium
GAGCGGCTCCCCGATGGCGTCCCGTTCGACCGGCCCGCCTCACCACCCGGTGCCCGGCCGGCGGCCGCGCTGGTCCTCGTCTACCCCGGTCTCCACGGGGAGGCGATGCTCGTGCTCACGGAGCGCGTCCACTACGGCGGCGACCACTCGGGCGAGGTGTCCCTGCCGGGCGGGAAGGTGGACCCGGGCGACGCCGACGCGGCCGCGACCGCGCTGCGGGAAGCTACGGAGGAGGTCGGGCTCGATGCCACGTGGGCCGGTGTCGAAGTTGTGGGCGGACTGGACGCACTGTGGATCCCGCCCAGCAACTTCCGCGTCGTGCCGATCGTGGCGGTCGCCGCCCGGCGGCCCGTCTTCGTACCGGATCGCCGAGAGGTGGCGGCGATCCTCGAGGTTTCGGTGACCGCGTTCCTGCCCGATATCGCGCCCGTGATCATCGACCCGGATCCGACCGGCCGGCCCCTACGCTACGGCGCGTACATGGTGGAGAGCCGGATCGTGTGGGGCGCCACGGCGGCGATCCTGGGCCAGTTCGGGGCCGTGCTCGGGGCGCGGTAGAGCCGCCGAGCAGCGCGGCAGGCGCGTCCGAGCGTCAGAGGGGCTCGCCCTCGGCGGCAGTCTTCGCGTTCGATGCCACGCCGGCTGCCAGCGAGCCTTCGCCTGTCGGGGCCGGGGCCACCCGGTCGCCCGCCTCCCCGCTCCCGGCGAGGTCGCCCGCGGGCAGCTCCAGCGCGCGGCCGTCCAGGATCCCGCGTGCGGCGGCATCGTCGGCGCCGGCGAACTCGACCCTGAACGCGCGCATCTCGGAGAGCTCGGTCCAGGCCGCGTGCTCGACGCCAGCCGGCCAGAGGACGGCTTCGCCGGCCGCGACGCGCGCCCGCTCGGCCCCGACCTGGACCCAGCCGCCGCCCTCCACGATGACCAGCCAGGCGCTGTTCGGGCTGGAGTGCAGGTCCATGGTGGCCCGGCGCGCGAAGGCCAGCTCCGCCACGACGCCGCGCGCGTCCGCATGGATCACCTGGGACGCGACTCCCGTCGTTCCCGCGGGCCCGTCAGGGCGCCGGTGTCCGACGCCGAAGCGGCGGATCTCCATGGCTCAGCCGCGGCGGCGCCGGGCGCGCTTGGGCCGGATCGTCGATTCGGGGTGCGCGAACTTCTGCTTCGAGTAGAAGCGGGCCTTGGCCAGCTGCTGCTGGTACCGCGCCAGCTCCGGTGGGAAGCGCACGAACCGGACCCAGGCCAGGACGCCAAGCCCGATTGGGACGGTCACGACGGTGAAGATGAAGTCGAAGTGGAAGATCGCGTAGACCAGGAGCAGGAAGAAGATCGTGATCGACGTCCAGAGCAGCCACTCGTAGAGGTCGAGGTACGGCGGGTGGCGTCGGAGCTGCCGGGTCCGGACGTTGTACAGGATCACGACCGCCACGATCCCGACCAGCGAGAAGATCCAGACCGCGTTGAACAGGTCCGGGAAGAGCCTGTCGTTGAACGTGTCGAACAGGTACTCCCAGGGCGGGCGGGTCACGAGCTCGGGCCTCCGTCGCTTGGTGGGCTCGGCGGACCGCAGCGAGCGGTGCGACCGAACCTTGGGCGCCGCCACCCGGCGCCGGACGCTGAGTATGCCACGCTCGGAGGTATACTCGCCGCCAGGATCGAGGCCGCCCAGTCGCCCAGGGCGGCCTGTGCCCGGGCGTGCTGACGCAGGAGGTTGATCCGGGTGCGAGCCCTCCTATCGGTTGCCAACCGCGAAGGGATCAGCGCGCTCGCCCGCGATCTCGCCGGCCTGGACGTCGAGCTCTACGCGACGGAAGGGACCCGGGAGCACCTGCTCGCTGACGGGATCGACGTGCTCCCGGTGGCGGCCCTCACCAAGGTCCCGCCGCTCGTCGGCGGCCTGGTCAAGACCTTCCATCCGACCGTCTACGCCGGAATCCTGGCCCGCCGCGACCGGCCCGCAGAGCTGGCAGAGCTTACCGCGCTCGGGATCGGGCTGCTGGACATCGTGGTGGTGACCGTCACGCCGTTTGCGCCGCAGGTCGGCGAGCGGCGCGTCCCGCTGGACGAAGCGCTCGAGATGATCGACGTCGGCGGGACGGCCCTGCTCTCTGCCGCCGCGCGGAACCACGCCGGCGTGGCCGCGGTCAGCAGCCCCGCGTCCTATGCGGACCTCGTCGCGGACATCCGTGCCCGCGGCGGCGTCTCCGCGGAGCTGCGCCAGCGGCTGGCCGCGGAGGCGTTCGCCGTCATCGCGGCACACCATGCGGAGGTCGCGGCCTACTTAAACCAGGTGACGGGGACCACGTTCCCGCCCCACGTCTCGATCGTGCTGGAGAAGGTGACCGACCTGCCCTACGGGGAGAACCCGCACCAGCGGGCCGCGTTCTACCGGGAGACCACGCATCGCGACGGCACGCTGGCCGACGCGGTCCAGCTCCAGGGCCGCCCGCCGACCTTCAACGATCTCCTGGACCTGGATGCCGCGTGGCAGATCGCGCGCGACTTCTCGGCCCCGACCGCGGTCGTGGTGCGCCACACCGACCCGGTTGGGCTGGCTTCTGACGACGGCCTCCCGGAGGCCTACCGGCGGGCGCTCGAGACGGACCCGGCCGCCGGCTACGGTGCCATCGTCGGGGTCAACCGGCCCCTCGACGGCGTCACCGCGGGCGAGATCGCCGCCGGGACGTTCGAGGCCGTGGTCGCTCCCGGCTACGACGAGGCCGCGCTGGCTGCCCTCGCCGTGCGGCCCGGGCTGGAGGTCCTCCGCGTGCCGCCCAATCCGTCCGACGGGCTGCGCGACTACGGCATCGCCGCGCTCGACTTCAAGCGGATCGGCGGCGGCCTCCTCGTGGAGACCCTGGACCACACCGCCCTGGACCGCGGACAGCTGCGCGTGGTAACCCAGCGCCGGCCGACGCTGGAGGAGCTGACCGACCTGATGTTCGCCTGGCGCGTGGCGGCCCACGTCCGCTCGAACGCGATCGTCCTCTGCCGGGACCTCCAGACGATCGGGATCGGGGCCGCCCAGGTGAGCCGGCAGGTGGCCGTGGAGATCGCGCTCCGGCGGGCCGGCGACCGGGCCAGGTTGGCCGTGATGGCCTCGGACGCGTACTTCCCCTTCCCGGATGCCATCGCCCACGCGGCGATCGCCGGGGTCACCGCGATCATCCAGCCCGGCGGCTCCCGTCGCGACGAGATGGCGATCGAGGTGGCCGACCGCCACCATCTCGCGATGGTCTTCACCGGCCGCCGCCACTTCCGCCACTAGCCGCGCGCACACCCAACCCCCGGATCCCGGCCGCCCCACGTGGCCCGCGACAGGAGGAGCGTCCCATGGAACGCCTGCTGGCCCTGGAGATGATCCGCGTCACCGAGGCCGCCGCGATCGCGTCCGCGCGGCTGATGGGCCGCGGCGACACCATGGACGCGGACCGGGTCGCCGTGGAGGCGATGCGGCGCACCTTCGACGAGATCCCGATCGACGCCCGGATCGTCATCGGCGAGGGCGAGCGCGACCAGGCTCCCATGCTCTACATCGGCGAACGGGTCGGCGATCCGAAGAGCGCCGTCGGCGAGGCGCCCGAGATCGACATCGCGGTGGACCCGCTGGAGGGGACGAACCTGGTCGCCTACGGCCAGGCGGGCTCGATCACGGTCCTCGCGGCGACCGAGCGGGGCGGGCTTCTGAACGCCCCCGACTGCTACATGGAGAAGCTGTGCGTCGGGCCCGTCGTGGCGGGCAAGGTGGACATCACCGCGCCGCCGGCGGAGAACCTGCGGCGGATCGCCGCGGCCCTTGGCCGTGAAGTCAGCGACATCACGGTCGTCATCCTGGAGCGGCCCCGCCACGAGGCGCTCATCGCCGAGGTCCGCGCAGCGGGCGCCCGGATCAAGCTGATCAGCGACGGCGACCTCGCCGCGGCGATCTCGTGCGCCGTCTCCGGAACCGGCGTCCACGCGGTCATGGGTGTCGGGGGCGCCCCGGAAGGCGTGATCACCGCGGCCGCGCTGCGCTGCCTGGGCGGCGAGATCCAGGCGCGGCTCGTCTTCCGGAACCCCGAGGAGCAGGCGCGGGCCACGGCCATGGGCCACGGCGACCCGACCCGCGTCTACCGGACAGACGAGCTGGCCTCCGGGGAGAACCTCGTGTTCGCGGCCACCGGCGTCACGAAGGGCGACCTTCTCGAGGGCGTTCGGTTCTTCGGCGGCGGGGCCCGGACGCACTCGCTCGTGATGGCCTACCAGACGAAGCAGGTCCGCTTCGTCGACACGGTCCACATGTTCGACCGGAGCCGCCCGCCGGCGGTCCGGCTGTAGGCTTCCCGGTCTTGTCTCTGGAACTTCCAGGAGGAGAACATGAAAGAGTCGGGCGCGAGCCAGGGCCAGTCGGCATCGGAGCTCATCTCGAAGAGTTTCGCCGGACTCGGGGACTGGCGCGGGGAAACCCTCAGCAGGATGCGCCAGCTCATCAAGGAAGCAGACGCGGACGTCGTCGAGGAGTGGAAGTGGGTGAAGCCCGCGTCCCCGGGCACCCCGGTCTGGTCGCACGACGGGATCATCTGCACTGGCGAGTCCTACAAGAGTGTCGTCAAGCTGACCTTCGCCAAGGGCGCGTCCCTGGAGGATCCGGCCCGTCTCTTCAACTCGAGTCTCGACGGAAACGTACGCCGCGCGATCGACATCCGCGAAGGAGAAGAGGTTGACGAGTCCGCCTTCAAGGCGCTCGTGCGCCAGGCGGTCGCGCTCAACAGTGCTGGCAAGTCGAAACCTTCGAAGAAAGCGAAGTCCTGAGGGATTTCGCCCCTGAAAAGGTCCGACGGTGCGCACGCCCCGGGTCGCGACGAGACCGGCCACGGCTTGCGCGACCTCCTCGCCACTCGTGCCGACCACGATCGCGGCCGGGTGCCCG
>DAITNC010000128.1:0-4897 GCA_036834865.1 Candidatus Limnocylindrales bacterium
CAGGGCCACGATCCCGATCGGCAGGTTGACGAAGAAGACCCAGTGCCAGCTGAAGTTGTCGGTGAGGAACCCACCGAGCCCGGGCCCGATGAGGAAGGCGATCCCGAAGATGCCGCCGAAGAGGCCCTGGTACTTGCCCCGCTCGGCCGGCGTGAACAGGTCGCCGATGACCGCCAGGGCGATCGGGAAGATCGCGCCCGCGCCCAGGCCCTGGACTCCCCGGAACAGGATCAGCTGCCACATCGTCTGGCTCAGGCCCGACAGGGCAGAGCCGACCAGGAACAGCGTAATCCCGAAGAGGAGCAGGGGCCGGCGCCCGTAGAGGTCGGACAGCTTCCCGTAAACCGGCACGGTGATCGTGCTCGTCACGAGGAAGATAGTGACGACCCAGGTGTAATAGTCGGCGCCCTTGAGCTCGGTGACGATCCGGGGCAGGACGGGGCCGACGATCGTCTGGTCAAGGGCGGCCAGGAACATGCCCAGCAGGATCGCGCCGAGGATCTCGAACTTGGCTCGCCGTTCAAGACCGAGCGCCGGGTCGTTCTCCGGGGTCGGTTCGTCGACGGCTGGGTCAAATGGGGACGCTTCCATCGATCCTTGTTCCTCACGGCGTGCGTTGGCGAAGCGGGCGACTCCGCCGGTTCGGGTGCTCGGCCGTGGCCGAGTCAGGAGCGGATGGTAGCCGTTCGCCCGAAACCGGGCTTCCAGCCCGCCTTGACCCCTTCCGATCCCCTCACGAGAGGCGGTCCGGCACTTGTCCCGTCGCCAGGGCACAGGGATTGTCAGCCCCGGTGAGGCCCTGGCCCCTCGCGCACGCTCGGCGACGTCACATCCACGGCCCACCACCAGGGAGGGAGACCGATGACCACGCGAGAGTCGTCCGGAGGCGGCGGACACGACGAGCGAACGGTCACTGCCGGACTGGACGGAGCTGCGCGGGGAACCAGGGCGCTCGGCGCCCGGGCAGTCGTGGGCGCCTTCGTGGTCACCCTGGCGGGACTTCTCGCGGTGGCGTGGGCGTTCCCGGATCCGTCACGCGCCTGGGCTCTCTGGGTCGTGGTCGGCATGGCTGCCGGCTCGGTTGCGGGCCGGGGCCGGCTCGTGTGGCTGGCCTGGCTGGGCGTGGCCACGTTCTACGCACTTGCCGGGTTCGTCGGGATCGCCGGCGCGGGCCCCTTCTGGTTCGTATGGGTGGTCGTCGCCGTCGTCATCACGGGGGTCGGCTTTGCCTTCGGGGTCTCGATCGGCTGGCGGCGCGATCCACGGGCCACGGCCCGGACGACCTGGCGCGGGCTGCGATCGGCCTGGCGCCGGCTCTCGGTGGGTGCCGTCCTCGTCGCGTTCCTCGCCCTCGTCGGGTTCACTGGCTACGTCGGCATGGCCGGCTCCTCGGAGGTCGTCAACCCGTCGGCGCCGTCGGCCGCGTGCGAGACGCCGGGCACGCAGTTCGGCTGGGACTACGAGGCGGTCAACTACGACAAGGCGGACGACCTGCGCCTGGCATCCCAGAACCTGGACATGCTCGACTGCAGCTCGCAGGGAGCCACCGCAGGCAGCGAGGTGGTCTCGTCAGACGGTGTCCCCATCGCCGGCTGGTACATCCCGGCGGCAAGCGGGGTCGGCGCGACTGGCCCGACCGTGCTGATCGTGCACGGGGGCAAGACGAACAAGAGCGGCGTCCTCAAGTACGCGCCGCCATTCCACGCGACCTACAACCTCGTGCTCCTCGACCTCCGCAACAGCGGGCGGAGCGGTGCCGCCGCCTCGACCTGGGGCCTTCGCGAGCAATTGGACCTCCGGGCGATGATCGACTGGCTCGTCCGGGCCAAGAGCCCGAGCTGGATCGGCGTGATGGGCAATTCGAACGGCGGCGCCACGGCGCTCACGGAAGCCGGGACGGACCCGCGGGTGCGCGCGCTGGTCCTCGACTCGATGCATGCCATGGTGACCGCCCAGCTGGGCAGCGTCCTCGAGTCGGAGAACAACCTGCCGGCGTGGCCGGGATCGTGGGCGATCGTCACCGGCGCGTCCCTGCGGATCGGGGCCGATATCACGACTGTCGATCCCATCCGGACCATCGCCCGTGTCGGCGACCGGCCCGTCCTCCTCATTCATGGCTCGGCAGATCTCGTGGATCGACCGGCCGAGAGCGCCGAGCTCAACCTGCATGCCGCTCTCGCGGCGGGCGTGACCGTCGGGCTCGAGATCTGTCCGGGCGGCGGGCACGGCACGGTGATCGACACCTGCCCGCAGGAATGGGCGCGCTGGGCCGTCTCCTTCATGGATGCGGCTCAGGCCGGCTGAGGCCCCTGCCCGCGTGAGGCCGGGGCCCGGGTCCGCGGTCAGGCGCCGGGATTCGTCGCAGGCGGGAGAGTACGATTCGGGGGCCCGGCATCGCGCCCGAGCTGTGGGCGTCCTGACCGCGAGCCGCAGAACCGGTGCCCTTCCTCCATGGTCCCCGCCGTTCCGGCCGAGCTGCTGGCCGCCCGCGCGCAGATGGCGTTCACGCTGGGATTCCACATCATCCTGGCCTGCCTCGGGGTCGCGCTGCCGACGATCGTCCTGATCGCGAACGCGATCGGCCTCCGCCGCCATGATCCGGCGGCGCTGCTGCTCGCGCGGCGCTGGTCCACGGTCATGGCGGTCACGTTCGCGGTCGGCGCCGTGACGGGAACGGTCCTCTCGTTCGAGATGGGCCTGCTCTGGCCGGTCCTCATGGGCCGCTTCGGCGGCGCGTTCGGGATCCCGTTCGCGGTAGAGGGCCTGTTCTTCTTCCTCGAGGCGATCTTCATCGCGATCTACATCTACGGCTGGCGACACCTCTCGCCGCGGGCGCACCTGCTCAGCGGCCTGCCCGTCGCGATCTCGGGAATCGGCGGGACGTTCTCCGTCGTGGCCGCCAACGCCTGGATGAACCAGCCGGCGGGCTTCGTGCTTGGTCCCGACGGCCGGGTGGTCACGGTGGCACCGCTTGAGGTCATCTTCAACCGGGCGACGGTCTACGAAGTCCCGCACATGCTCCTGGCCGCGTACATGGTCACCGGGTTCCTGCTCGCCTCGGTCTACGCGGTCGGCCTTCTCCGAGGGCGAGCCGACCGCTACGTCCGGCTCGGCTTCGTGATCCCGTTCATCCTGGCGGTGGTCGCCGCACCGCTCCAGGTGGTCGTCGGCGACATCGCCGCGCGCAGCGTGCTTGCGGACCAGCCGGCCAAGTTCGCCGCCATGGAGCTGATCACCCGGACCGGCCCTCGCCAGCCCGAGACGCTCGGCGGGATCCTGGTGGACGGCCAGGTGGTCGGAGGGATCCAGGTACCCGACGTGGCTTCGCTGCTGGCCGGCTTCAGCCCCGACACGGTGATCACGGGGCTCGATGCCATTCCGGTCGACCAGCAGCCGCCGGCGTCGATCGTGCACCTGTCGTGGGACGCGATGGTCGGGCTCGGGACGCTCCTCGTCCTGCTCGGCCTGTGGTCCCTGTTCCTTCGCTGGCGACGGCGGGACTACGCGACAACCCGGTGGTTCCTGCGGGCGGCCGCGCTGTCCGGCGTGGCCGCCGTGGTCGCGATGGAGGCGGGCTGGATCGTCACGGAGGTCGGGCGCCAGCCGTGGATCGTCTACCTGGTCCTGCGGACGACCGACGCGGTCACCCACTCCGCTGGCGTCGAGGCGACGTTCGTGGCGGTCGTCGGCCTGTACGCGGCGCTCGGGATCGGGCTGCTGGTCGCCCTCGGCGGGTTGGCGCGGCGCTGGGCCGCCCAGGATGCCGCCGCCGGAGGACGCGCGGGTGTCGCGAGCGACGACGCGGTCCCGTACGGTCCGGCCGACCGGACCGGCGGAGCAGCGGGTTGAGCGCGCTCCAGGCGACCGCGATCGTCCTGTGGCTGGGCCTGACCACGTACGCGGTCTTTGGCGGAGCCGACTTCGGGGCCGGCATCTGGGACCTCGCGGCAGGCGGCTCCGAGCGCGGACTCCGTCCACGGGCGCTGATCGCCGACGCCATCGGGCCTGTCTGGGAGGCGAACCACACCTGGCTCATCTTCGACCTGGTGATCCTCCAGACGGCGTTCCCGCCGGCCTTCGCCGCGATCATGTCCACGCTCTTCGTGCCGCTCTGCCTGGCGGCGCTGGGGATCGTCCTGCGCGGCGCGGCGTTCGCGTTCCGCCCGTTGGCCACCGGGTACGCCGGTCGACGCGCTGCGGGCGCGATCTTCGCGGCCTCGTCCTTCGTGACGCCATTCTTCCTGGGCGCGGCCGGCGGCGCCATCGCGAGCGGCCGGGTTCCGGTCGGCAATGCGGTTGGCGACCCGTGGTCGAGCTGGCTCAACCCCACCTCGGTCCTGATCGGTGCGCTCGCCGTCGCCACGTGCGCGTACCTTGCCGCCGTCTTCCTGGTCTTCGATGCGCGGCGCCAGGATCCCGATCTCGTCGCGTACTTCCTGCGGCGGGCCACGCTGGCCGCAGTCGTTGCCGGCGCGCTCGCGGTGGCCGGGATCGTCGTGCTCCGGGTCGACGCCCCGTCCCTTGCCGACGAGCTGACCCGGCGGGGCTGGCCGCTCGTCCTGGCATCGGGGCTCCTGGGCACCGCGGCGCTTCTCCTCCTGCGCCGGAATGCCCCGCGCGGCACTCGATCGCTCGCGGTCGGGGCGGTGGTGGCGGTCGTGTGGGGCTGGGGCCTCGCCCAGTACCCGGACATCCTTCCGGGAGAGCTGTCGCTCGCCGACGCCGCGGCTCCGGCCGGCTCACTGGACGCCCTGCTGATCGTGTTCGTGCTCGCTGCGCTCCTCATCGCGCCGTCGCTGGCCCTGCTCTACCTCCTCGACCAGCGCAGTCGGCTCAGCGGTCACGGGCTCGGGTCGGACGTGGCGACGAACGTGACGACGGCGGGCCTGCCTTCGGA
>DAITNC010000129.1:0-4887 GCA_036834865.1 Candidatus Limnocylindrales bacterium
ACCCCGGGAAGCGCTACGCGCTGCCGCACAGCCGGATCATGATCCACCAGGGGTCGGGCGGATTCCGCGGCAACACCCCGGACGTCTTCATCCAGGTCAGGGAGATGGAGACACTTGTCAACGCGAATCACGAGCTGCTGGCGCACCACACGGGCCAGACCGTCGAGAAGATCGTCAAGGACACCGAACGGGACTATTTCATGAGTCCCGACCAGGCCCAGGCGTATGGCATCATCGACGCTGTCTACGCGCCCGTCCCGAAGTCGGTCGCGCCGGGGCTCCCGTCCGCATCCAGCGGCCCGGGCATCGAACGACCCGCGGCGCCGACCGACGGGGCCCCTGACGGGCCCACGCCGGCGGGCGCATAGGCCGGACCGGCGCGCCGCGCCGCCGCAGCGAAGACACGGAGATCAGGCGCAGATGACGACCACCAAGACGCCCAAGGTTCCGTATCGCTGCTCGTTCTGTGGGAAGAGCCAGGAACAGGTCCGCAAGCTCATCGCGGGCCAGGGCGTCTACATCTGCGACGAATGCATCAACCTGTGCCAGGAGATCATCGAGGAAGAGCTCCTGGAGCAGCCGCGCCAGAAGCCCGCGACCGAGAAGCTCCCCTCGCCCCGGCACATCAAGGACGCCCTCGATGGGTACGTGATCAGCCAGGAGCGCGCCAAGAAGGTCCTCGCGGTTGCCGTCTACAACCACTACAAGCGGGTCAACGCCGGCGGCTCCACGGACGACGTGGAGCTCCAGAAGTCGAACGTGCTCCTGGTGGGCCCCACGGGCTCCGGCAAGACCCTCCTGGCACAGACGCTCGCCCGCGTCCTGGACGTGCCGTTCTGCATCGCCGATGCGACGTCGCTCACCGAGGCCGGCTATGTGGGCGAGGATGTCGAGAACATCCTCCTGCGCCTGATCCAGGCAGCCGACTTCGACGTGGCCCGGGCCCAGCGGGGCATCATCTACATCGACGAGATCGACAAGATCGCCCGCAAGGCCGACAACCCGTCGATCACCCGGGACGTGTCCGGCGAGGGCGTCCAGCAGGCGCTCCTCAAGATCCTGGAGGGGACGACCGCGAACGTGCCGCCGCAGGGCGGCCGGAAGCACCCGCACCAGGACTTCATTCAGATCGACACCACCAACATCCTCTTCATCTGCGGCGGGGCGTTCGACGGCCTGGAGCGGATCATCGAGGAGCGGGTGGGGAAGCGCGCGCTCGGCTTCGGGAGCGACGCCTCGGGCACGAAGGCGGATCGCCAGAAGATCCTCGACCGGCTGATGCCGGAGGATCTCCTCAAGTACGGGCTGATTCCCGAGTTCGTGGGCCGGCTGCCGGTCGTGGTGACGCTCGCGGCGCTGACGGCCGAGGACCTGGTCCGGGTGTTGACCGAGCCGAAGAACGCCATCACCCGCCAGTTCAAGCGCTTCCTCGGCCTGGACAAGGTGGAGCTCGTCTTCACGCCCGGCGCGCTCACCGCCGCGGCAGACGCTGCGCTGGCCCGCAAGACCGGGGCCCGCGCGCTCCGGACGATCGTCGAGGAGTCGCTCCTCGAGGTGATGTACGACATCCCGGACCGCACCGAGATCCGCAAGTGCATCATCACCGAAGAGACGATCCGCGACGGCCGGCCGCCGCTCCTGCTCACGAAGTCCGAGGTGGACGGTGGCGTCGACGAGACGAACTACGCGGAGTGGCTGGCGACCCAGGGCGCCACGGCCTGAGGCCCGTTCTGCCTCCGGAGGCCTCCACAGGCCGTGCTACACTCCGGCCCTCACGGCGGTGACCGGGAAGAGTAGCGTCGGCAGGGGCCGAAGCGAGCGCGGGATGGTGCGAGCCGCGCGGCGACCCCGGCGCGAACGTCGCTCGCGAGCCGTGACGGGAGACGCCCGGTAGCGCGTCGAGAGGGGCTCGGGGCCCGCGCCCGCGATGACCGGGACCGCGCCGTCGCCCAAACCAGCTGGTGGTACCACGACCCCGTTCGTCCGCTGGGACGAGCGGGGTCGTTCTATCTCGGAGGGAGCGCGCGATGACGCAGGAGCAGGCCGGCCCGGGGCTCGCGAAGGCGTACCGCCCCAGCGAGGTGGAAGGCGCGATCTACGAGCGCTGGCTGGCTGCCGACGTCTTTGCGCCGGACGGCGCCGGCTCTCGCTCGGATGCCTCGAAGCCCCCCTTCGTGCTCATCCAGCCGCCACCCAACGTGACCGGCAGCCTCCACCTCGGCCATGCCCAGCGGAGCGCAGTCGAGGACCTCATGACGCGCCATGCGCGGATGCAGGGCCGCCCCGCGCTCTTCCTTCCGGGCCTGGATCACGCCAGCATCGCGGCACAGTTCGTCCTCGACCGGGTCATCGCGGCCGACGGCGAGACGCGTGCCAGCCTGGGCCGCGAGCGCTACCTCGAGCGGATGTGGCAGTTCATCGACGCGACACGGGGTGTCATCCTTGGGCAGCAGCGGCGCCTGGGGGCGTCGGTCGACTGGGGCCGGCTGCGCTTCACGATGGACGAGGTCTCCAGCCGGGCGGTGCGCGAGGCGTTCGCCCGCCTCTACCACGAAGGCCTGGCGTACCGGAACGAGACGCTCATCAACTGGTGCCCGGGCTGTCGGACGAGCCTTTCGGACCTGGAGGTGGTGGCGACACCCGAGACGGGCACGCTCTGGACCGTCCGGTACCACTTCGTCGACGAGTCGACCGGCCTGCCGGACCCCGCCCTGACGATCAGCGTGGCGACCACCCGTCCCGAGACGATCCTGGGCGACACGGGCGTCGCGGTCCACCCCGACGACCCGCGCTACGCCCGCATGGTTGGGAGGCGCGTCCGCATCCCGTTCGTGGAGCGCGACGTCCCGGTGATCGCGGACGCGGTGGTGGACGTGGCCTTCGGCACGGGTGCCGTGAAGATCACGCCGGCGCACGACCACGACGACTACGCCACCGGCGGGCGCCACGACCTGCCGTTCGTCGACGTGCTCGACGACGGCGGGCACATCTCGGCGGCAGGCGGCGTCTATGCGGGGCTCGAGCGATACGCCGCGCGGCAGCGGATCCTCGCCGACCTCGAGGCGCGCGGCGACCTCGTGGCGTCGGCCCCGCACGAGATGGTGGTCGGGCGCTGCCAGCGCAGCCACGATGCGGTGGAGCCGCGGCTCAAAACCCAGTGGTTCATCCGGACCAAGCCGCTGGCGGAGGCCGCCCTGGCCGCCACCCGCGAACGGCGAACGCTCATCCTGCCCGAGCGGTTCGAGAAGGTCTGGGAGCACTGGCTCACCGAGATCCGCGACTGGAACGTGAGCCGGCAGCTCTGGTGGGGTCACCGGATCCCGGCCTGGTACTGCCCGGACGGGCACATCACCGTGACTGCGGACTCGGACGGCCCGGACGCGTGCGACGCGTGCGGACGTCCGCCGGTCGAGCTCATCCAGGATCCCGACATCTTCGACACCTGGTTCAGCTCCGGCCTCTGGCCGTTCTCCACGCTGGGCTGGCCCGAGGCGACCGCGGACCTCGCCCGCTTCTACCCGGGCACGGTGATGGAGACGGCCTACGACATCATCTTCTTCTGGGTCGCCCGGATGATGATGCTGGGGATCCATCTCCTGGGCGACGCCCCGTTCGAGGTGGTCTACCTGTCGGGCCTGGTCCGCGACCCGTACGGCCAGAAGATGTCGAAGACGAAGGGCAACGTCGTCGATCCCCTGGAGGCGATCGACGAGTCCGGCGCCGACGCGCTGCGCTTCGCGTTGATCCATGGGGCGGCGCCGGGAAACGACCAGAAGTTCAGCGCCGAGAAGCTGGAGAACGCCCGCAACTTCGCCAACAAGCTCTGGAACGCCGCGCGGTTCGTGCTCGGCGCGCGGCCGTCCACGATCCCGCCCGGCGCACCGCGCGTCGCTCCCGACCCCGTGCACCTCGGCCCAGCGGAGCGCTGGCTGCGGAGCCGCGTGGCCGCCGCCGTCGTGGCGGCGGACCGGGCACTCGCCGAGTTCACGTTCGGCGATCTCACGCGGGTCCTGTACGACTCGATCTGGGGCGAGTACTGCGACTGGGCGCTAGAGTTGGCCAAGGTGCGGCTCTCGGGCGACGCGATCCCGGCCGAGGACCGCGAGGCAACCTGGTGGACTCTCGTGGAATCGCTCGACACGTACCTGCGCCTCCTTCATCCGGTGATGCCGTTCGTGACGGAGGCGATCTGGGCCCACCTGCCGAAAGGGTCGGGGGATCCGGCGCTCCTCATCGTGGCGGACTGGCCGGCTCCGGGCGCGGCGGACGCGGCTGCCGAAGCGCAGGTTGGCGCGCTCCTGGACCTCGTGCGGATCATCCGGAATGCCCGGTCCGAGGCGAAGCTGGAGCCCGCGGCCTGGCTCCAGGTGGACGTCGCGCTCCCGGCGGAGCTCGAGGTGGCGTTCGACGCCCTTGCCCCCGCCCTCGAGCGGCTCGCGCATGCGCGGCCGCTGGCGAAGGTGCCCGACACGGCCTCGCTGCGCTCGGGAGCGGCGGGCGGCCTCGCCGTGGTCGCCGGGGCGATCCAGGGGATGATCCATCAGAGTGCCCCGGATGGCGAGGCCGCCGCACGCGACCGGGCCCGCCTGGAACGGGAGCTCGCCGGGGCCGAGACGCAGCTCGATGGCGCGCGAGCCCGCCTCGCCGACGAACGCTTCGCCGCGCAGGCGCCGCCCGCAGTCGTGGAGCGTGCCCGCGCGAGAGCGGCGGAGCTCGACGAACAGGTCGTGAAGCTCCGCGCCAGCCTGGCGGGGTAGGGGAGCGTCGAAGGCCCGGCCCGCGGCTACGCGGGCGCGGGTCCCGTCGTCCGGCGCATGACGAGGGTGACCGGGAGGACCTCCCGGAGCGGCACGCGCGGCGCCCCCGAGATCAGTCCGACCATCCGGT
>DAITNC010000130.1:0-4865 GCA_036834865.1 Candidatus Limnocylindrales bacterium
TGGTACCGGAGCCGGGACTTGAACCCGGACGAGGTTGCCCTCAACGGTGTTTGAGACCGTCGCGTCTGCCTGTTCCGCCACTCCGGCGCGGCCGCCATCGTAGCGCGCGAAGGGACGCGCGATCCGAGGCGGGGGCCGTCAGGCCTGGGCCCGGTGGCGCAGCACGCGATTGGCGACGAAGAGACCGATGCCGGCCGCGAGCAGGGCCAGGGAGAGCACCAGCAGCAGCGTACGGTCCGGCGTCGCCGGCTCGGACGCGGGCGTCAGCGCCGCGTTCCGTTCACCCTGCGACGCATCAGGAGGTCCCGCCTTCGACGCCGAGTCCATCGCGCCGGCGTCGCTCGAGAAGCCTGACGATCCCGGAGTCGCGGCTGCGGCAGGGCCGGTCAGCACGCCAGCGCTGGGAGGAGCCGTGGGTGCCGGAACGCCGGCGGCGGCCGGGCTGGGTACCGGAACCGCCTTCGGCCCCGGAGTGGCGCCGGGCACGGCCTGGGTGGTCGGCGCGGTGCTCAGCTGCGGGCTGACCTCCCGTGCAGCGCCCGCACCCCCCGCGTCACCCGGCGCGACGACCGGCGCACCCGTCGTCGAGAGCGTCATGGCGGCCTGCCCGAAGAACCCGGGCGTCGTGCTCAGGAGCAGCCCCGCGATCCCCAGCGCGGCGAGGCCCCCGGCGAGTGGGCGAACCTTCGACCGCGGCGCTCCGAGCCACCCGACCAGGCGTCCCCATGCTGGGGGCCGAAGGCGCGCGACATCCGCGTCTGTGAGGCGGTAGTCCCGGGTTCGGGGCACCGCCGGGAGCGCGGCCGTGGCGGCGCGGAGGACCGCAAGGTCCGCCAGGAGGGACGCGCACCCGGTGCAGGTGCCCACGAGGGTCGCCGCACGATCCCGCTCGATGCCCGCCAGGTCGCCCGCGTCGAGCGCGGCGATGAGCGCGGCGTGCTCGACGGCCGCGGCGGCCGGGGTGTGGTCGGGAACGTGGCCCATGGCTGGATGACGCCCTCAGCTGCGGAAGAGTTCCATCCGGTCGGCGAGCAGCGCACGGAGCGCCAGCCGGCCGCGGTGGATCCGGGACTTCACGGTGCCCAGGCTGACGCCGGTCATCGCGGCGATCTCGGAGTAGTCGTACCCCTCCACGTCGTAGAGGACGATGGCGGTCCGCTGGTCCGCGGCGATCGCGCCCATCGCCGCGACGAGGACGCGCTGCCGCTCGCCGGTGGTGGCGATCGTCTCGGGGTCGCTGTCGCTCCCGGCGGGTGGCTGCCAGCTCTCGTCGTCGAGTTCGGGGTAGGGGGACACCGGGCGACGCTTCCTGGCGCGCTGGAGGTCCATCGCGGCGTTGATGGCGATCCGCGTCAGCCAGCCGCGAAACGACGGGCCGTGATAGGAGCGAAGATTCCGGTACGCGGAGAAGAAGGCCTCCTGGACCGCATCGCTCGCCTGGTCGGGATCGGGGACCATCCGCGCAACCAGGGAGTGGCAGAGATCCTGGTATGCCTCCACCAGCTGGTTGAACGCACCGAGCTCGCCGTCCAGCGCGCGCTCGACCAGGAGGTGATCCCGCCGGGCCGTCGCGTCGTCCGGGCTGGCCGCCGGGGTGACGTCCTCGGGCGAGCGCGGGCGAGGATCGTCCAACTGAGCGCGTCTCCTTCCGGCGCGGACACCCGGAGTCGGGGCGGCGAGGCGGCGCGAGTCTAGCACGGGGCAATCGACGCTCGACCGGCCCTCGTGTGTGATTCTCGGCCCGCCAATGTCCGACCGAGGGCGAGTCGGTCCGCCCGGCCTCGGACCGGTACACTCGCCGAAGGCGCCCCGCGTCGCCGCAGGCGCACCCCGCGGGCCGCGCCGCCGAGAGGATGCCCACGTCCATGGAACGCCTGATGCTGCTCGATGGCAACGGGCTCATCTACCGCGGCTACTTCGCGCTCATCAACGTCCCGCTCTCGACGTCGAAGGGCGAGCTGGTGAACGCGGTCTTCGGCTTCTCGAACATCGTCCTGCGGGGCTTCCAGGACGTGCGGCCGGACTACGTCGCGATCGCCTTCGACCTGCCGGCCCCGACCTTCCGCCACGAGCAGTACGCCGACTACAAGGCCACCCGCCGGCCGATGCCGGACGACCTGCGCGCCCAGTTCCCGAAGGTGCGCGAGGTGGTCGCCGCGCTCCGGCTGCCGGTGTACGAGATGGCCGGCTTCGAAGCGGACGACGTAATCGGGACGCTCACCCGGGAGGCCGAAGAACGCGACCTGGAGACGACGATCGTCACCGGCGACCTGGACATGCTCCAGCTGGTGACCGACCGGACGCGGCTGATGACGACCCGGATGGGCGTGGACGCAACCGTCATCTACGATCCGGCAAGGATCCAGGAGCGCTATGGACTGGCGGCGGGCCAGATGATCGACTTCAAGTCCCTCAAAGGCGACTCCACCGACAACATTCCGGGCGTGCCCGGGGTGGGGGACAAGACCGCAGCGAAGCTCATCGGCCAGTTCGGCGACCTGGATGCGCTCTACGCGCGCCTCGACGAGGTCACGCCGGAGAAGCTTCGCGAGAAGCTCCGCGAGCACCGCGACCGGGTTCTCACCAGCCGGGAGCTCGTCACCATCCACCGGGACCTGCCGGTGGCGCTGGACCTCGACGCCGCCCGCTTCGGCGACTACGACCGCGACGAGGTCGTCCGGCTCTTCCGGGAGTACGAGTTCCGGACGCTCATCGATCGGTTGCCGCCGCTGCGCGGCGCGGCCGCTGCACGAGCGGAGGCGGCCGAAACAGCGGCCCGCGAGGCGTCCAGCGAGGCGGCGCCCCGCGAGCCGGTGCCCGACGGCGGCACGGACGGGACGACGCACGGCTCGGCGACCGCGGCGCGCCCGGCCTTTGGCAGCACCCCGGCCCGGCACGGCGCGCCCCGGCCCGGCAGCGGCGATGGCCTGCAGCTCGCGCTCGACTTCGATTCGGTCGGCCAGATCGGCGAAGCCGCCGGGGAGGTCCGACGCGAGTCCGGGCCGCTGCCGGTGGGCGACCTCCGGGCAGCGCTGGCGGCGCTCATCGGTGAGCCGGATCGTGTCCAGGCCGTGACCGTTGATGAGATCCCGGCCCTCGCGGGGTGGCTGGCGGACCGGTCGGCGGTCGGCGTCGCGGTGATCCTCGACGACCCGCGGCCGCGGCAGGGGCAGGCGCTCGCGCTCGCGGTTGCGGGCGAGGACGGCCGGGTGGTCGTCACCGACGGCCCCGAGGCATCCGACGCGCTCCGCCACGCGCTCGAGGCTGCCGGCGTCCCGCTCGTTGCCCACGAGTCGAAGCCGCTCCTCGTGGCCCGGCTCGCGGAGGACCCTGCCGCGGTGCCCACGCCGGTCGCGTTCGACACGCAGATCGCCGCCTACCTCCTCAACGCGTCGCTCCGGAGCCAGGCGATCGCCGATGTCGTCGCCGAGCGGCTGGACCTCGTGCTGCCGCCAGCCGCGGCCGGCCTCGGACCGCCAGCCCGGGCCGGACTGGAGGCGCTTGCCGCGCTCGCCGTCCGGGAGCCGCTCGCCGCGGCGCTGGCGGAAGCCTCGCTCGACCGGCTCTTCGTGGAGCTGGAGCTGCCACTCATCCCGATCCTCGCCCGGATGGAGGCGACCGGCGTCGCGATCGACCTCGAGGCGCTCGGCCTGCTCGACGTGGAGTTCGCCGGCGAGCTGGCCCGCCTGGAGGCGGAGATCTTCGCCGACGTGGGCCACGAGTTCACGCTGGGCAGCCCCAAGCAGCTGGAGCAGGTCCTCTTCTACGAGCTGAACCTGCCGAAGGGCAAGCGCACCAAGACCGGCTTCTCCACCGACGCGTCCGTGCTGGAAGAGCTGCGGGCCGCCCACCCGGCCGTGGGGAAGCTGCTGGATTGGCGGCTCTACTCGAAGCTGCGGAGCACCTACATCGCCGCGCTGCCAGAGCTGCTCGCGGACGACGGCCGGCTCCACACGACGTTCCACCAGGCGGTGGCGGCGACCGGGCGGCTCTCATCCTCCGACCCGAACCTCCAGAACATCCCGATCCGGACGCCCCTCGGCCGGCGGATTCGGCGGGCGATCGTGGCGGGTGCACCGGACGTGACGCTCGTGGCGGCCGACTACAGCCAGATCGAGCTGCGGATCCTCGCCCACGTCTCGGGCGACGCGCACCTCCGCGAGGCGTTCCTGGCCGGCGCGGACATCCACCGCGACACGGCGGCACTCGTGCTCCACAAGGAACCGGCCGACATCACGCCGGACGAGCGCTCGATGGCGAAGATGGTCAACTTCGGGATCGCCTACGGGATGAGCGACTTCGGGCTGTCGAGCCGGGCCAACATCCCGCGCGCGGAGGCGAAGGCCTTCATCGATCGGTACTTCGCGACGTACTCGGGGATCAGCTACTACATGCTCCACATCAAGGAGACCGCGCGCCAGCAGGGCTACGTCACGACGCTCCTGGGCCGGAAGCGAGAGATCCCGGAGTTGCGTGCCACGAACTCAGCGCTGCGCGGAGCAGGCGAGCGGATGGCCATCAACATGCCGATCCAGGGGACGGCGGCCGACATCATGAAGATCGCCATGATCCGGGTGGACCGCAGGCTCCGGGCCGAGGGCTTCCGGTCGCGGCTCCTCCTCCAGGTCCACGACGAGCTGCTCCTGGAAGTGCCCCGCGACGAGGTCGCCCGCCTGGTCCCGGCCCTGCGCGAGACCATGGAGGGCGCCCTTGCACTGGACGTGCCGCTCACCGTGGACGTCAAGACCGGCGACGACTGGGAGTCAATGACGGTCGTCCCGCGCGGACGGGAGTCCTGACGGTGGCCATCCAGACCGACAACCCCATCCTGGGAATCATGGTCCTCGCGATCATGCTCGGCGTGC
>DAITNC010000131.1:0-4694 GCA_036834865.1 Candidatus Limnocylindrales bacterium
CTGCAGGAGCGCCATTTCCGACGAAAGCACGGGCCGGCCGCTTACTACGGCCAGCCAACCAAGCAGGGTTGACGCGGACAGTCGACCGCACGAGCTGCCAGGGAGACGAACGATGAGCCGCAACCGCTACACGATCGGCGTGGACTTCGGCACGGAGTCGGCCCGTGCTGTGCTCGTGGACGTCGCCAACGGCCGCGAGCTCGCGACCGCGGTCCACGAATACGCGAACGGCGTCATCGACGAGCGGTTGCCGGAGCCGGACCAGGACGTCGTGCTCGAGCACGACTGGGCACTCCAGGATCCGGCCGACTACATCGCCTCGTTCAAGGATGCCGTGCCGCGCGTCCTGGCCGAGAGCGGCGTCGATCCGGCCGACGTGATCGGCATCGGCATAGACTTCACCGCCTGCACGATGCTCCCGACGACAGCGGACGGCACGCCGCTCTGCTTCCTCGATGCATACCGTCGCCAGCCGCACGCCTGGGTGAAGCTCTGGAAGCACCACGCGGCACAGCCCGAGGCGGATCGGATCAATGCCCTTGCCATCGAACGCGGCGAGCGGTGGCTGCCGCGCTACGGCGGCAAGATCTCCTCGGAGTGGTTCTTCTCCAAGGCGCTCCAGATCGTCGCCGAGGCCCCGGCCATCTACGCCGCGGCAGACCGGCTCATCGAGGCTGCCGACTGGGTGATCTGGCAGCTCACCGGCGTCGAGACGCGCAACAGCTGCACGGCAGGCTACAAGGCGATCTGGTCGAAGAGCGAGGGCTTTCCGCCCAGCGCTTACTTCGCTGCCCTCGACCCGCGCGTCGAGAGGATCGTCGATGAGAAGATGTCACGCGCCATCCTCCCTCTCGGTACGCGCGCCGGCGGGCTCACCGAACGCGCGGCGGGCTGGACGGGACTGCGCCCGGGCACCGCGGTTGCGGTCGCCAATGTCGATGCCCATGTCGCCGTCCCCGCCGCGACC
The DNA here is from genome assembly GCA_036834865.1 of Candidatus Limnocylindrales bacterium. Lineage (GTDB taxonomy): Bacteria > Chloroflexota > Limnocylindria > Limnocylindrales > CSP1-4 > CTSoil-043. The sequence continues at coordinate 968 of DAITNC010000131.1, forward strand.
GTCACGGAGCCGGGCACGCTCGTCGCGATCATGGGCACCAGCATCTGCCACATCGTGCTCGGCGAGCGCACCGCTGACGTCGAGGGCATGTGCGGCGTGGTCGAGGACGGTGTCGTGCCCGGGTTGTTCGGGTTCGAGGCCGGCCAGTCGGGCGTCGGCGACATCTTCGCCTGGTTCGTGGAGAACGGCGTGCCGCCCGAGTATCACGAGCGCGCCCGCCGCCAGGGGCTGAGCGTCCACGCCGTGCTCGAAGCGGAGGCCGCCCAGCTCGCTCCCGGCGAGACGGGCCTCCTGGCGCTCGACTGGTGGAACGGGAATCGCTCAATCCTCGTCGACGCCGACCTGACCGGACTGCTCGTCGGAGCCACGCTGGCGACCCGGGCCCACCACATCTACCGGGCGCTGATCGAAGCGACTGCGTTTGGGACACGGGTGATCATCGATTCGTTCTCGGCGCGCGGCGTGGCCGTGGACAGGGTCGTGGCCACCGGCGGCCTTCCGGAGCGCAACAAGCTGCTGATGCAGATCTACGCCGACGTCACCGGCCGCGAATTCCGCGTCGCGGCCTCACAGCAGACGAGCGCGCTCGGGTCGGCAATGTTCGCCGCGGTGGCCGCCGGCGCGGAGACGGGCGGGTACGCGACGGTGGTCGAGGCATCTCGGCAGATGGCCCGCCTGCGCGACGAGAGCTACCGCCCGAACCCCGACCACCGCGCCGCCTACGACGAGCTCTACCTCGAGTATGTCCGCCTGCATGACCTGTTCGGGCGAGGAGAGGTGGACGTCATGAAGACGCTGCGCCGCCTGCGCGGGGCGGCCGGCCGGGCAGCTGCGCGATCGGCCCAGCCGGCGGCGTCCGTCGTCGCGGACTGACGGTCCGGTTCCCTGGGCGACGTCGTCCGGGCGGTCCGGGACGCGGGAGTGACGGAATTGACGACCGGGATCGTGTTCGATGTCCGCGAGTTCACGATCCACGATGGGCCCGGGATCCGGACGACGGTCTTCATGAAGGGCTGCCCCCTGGCGTGCACCTGGTGCCACAACCCCGAAGGGCTTGACCATGCCCCGCAGGTCATGCGTTCGCCGATGGGCGACCGAACGGTGGGACGGCGTTACGAGGCAGCGGAGCTCGGCGAGCTCCTCTCTCGGCAGGCGAGCATCCTCGAGTCCAACGAGGGCGGGGTGACCTTCTCCGGCGGTGAACCACTCGCACAGGCCCGGTTCGTGGCGGAGGTCATCGACCTTCTGCCGGGCGTTCACATCGTGGTCGACACGTCCGGCTTCGGCGGGAAGGACGCGTTCATGGCGCTCGCCCGACGCGCCGACCTGGTGCACTTCGACCTGAAGGTGATGGATCCGGTCGCGCATCGCCGGTGGACCGGCCAGGACAACGCACCGATCCTCCGGAACCTGGCGCTGCTGGCGGAGCTTGGGCGACCGTTCGTCGCCCGCGTCCCGCTCGTGCCCGGAGTCACCGACACGAACGAGAACCTGACGGCCATCGCAGCGGCCGTGGCATCCCAGCCGACGCTGGTGCGGGTCGACCTTCTGCCGTACAACCGCGCCGCCGGCGGGAAGTACCCCGCCTGCGGGATGACATTCCTGCCCGGCTTCGACGAGGACCGACCCCCGAACGTGGACGTGCGCCCATTCCGACGGGCGGGCATCGAGGTGCGAGTCGCATGAACGAGAGGCTTGAAGGCCTCCGGGCGAGGACCCGCGACGGCCACTATCGCCGGTATCGCCAGCCCGGCGGGCCCGATCTCGTGGCCGAATGTAATCACGAGCGCCTTTCGTGGCCGAGGCGGATGGCCCGCCTGACCCGCCGGATGTGCGAGGCCGAGCGTGTCGTCATTGAATCTGACGAGCTCATCGTCTTCACCCGGACGCTGACGACGGTCCCGCCGGTCTACTCGGCCGGGGACGAGGCCGCGCTGACCGTGGGGCGAACGCTTCACGAAGGCGGCCTGATCAACAACGTGTGCGCCGACTGGGGGATGGCGCTTGGGCAGGGCCTCCTCGGTCGGCGCCGGGTGGCACGCGAGACGCGGGACCGCATGGCATCGACCGGCCACGCGACGGTGATCGAGTTCCTCGATGCCGCGGTCGAGACGATCGATGCCGTGCTCGCGCTCTCCGCACGGTACGCGACGGAGGCGCGCCGGCTCGGCAAGGTCGATGTCGCGAGCGTGCTCGAGCGCGTCCCGGCGGAGCCACCGCGCACGTTCCATGAGGCGTTGCAGGCGCTCCGGATGCTTCACGCGGTCGTGTGGCTCTCCGGGCACCACCACGTGGGGCTCGGCCGTCTGGACCAGTACCTGTGGCCCTACCTTGGCGCCGATCTCGCGGCCGGAACGCTCGACACCGCGGCCGCCGAGGAGCTGCTGGCCGAGTTCTTCATCGCGCTCAACCGCGACTCCGACCTCTACCCCGGCATCCAGCAGGGTGACAACGGCCAGACGATCACGCTCGGGGGGCTGACGCGCGACGGGCGCGCCGCGGAGAACCCGCTCACGTGGATGGCGCTTCGGGTCGCGCGGGACGTCGGGCTCATTGACCCGAAGGTCAACCTGCGGATCACGGGCGAGACCGAGCTCGCGCTTCTCGAGCTGGCCAGCGACCTGACCCGCAAGGGCCTGGGCTTCCCGCAGTATGCGAACGACGACGTGGTGATCCCCGCGCTGGCCGCGCACGGCTATGCGCTCGAGGACGCGCGCGACTACACCGTGGCCGCGTGCTGGGAGTTCATCATCCCCGGCCGCGGCATGGACGTGGTCAACATTGGCGCCGTCTCCTTCCCGGCGGCCGCCGACGTCGCGGTCCGGGAGGGGCTCGCCGAAGGGGCGACGTTCCAGGCCATCCTGGCTCGAACGGGCGCCGAGACCGGGCGCCAGGTCCACGAGCGGACCGCCCCGTACGAACGGCTTCTCTGGGCGCCGGCGCCCTACTACTCCGCGCTCATGACCGGGGCCCTCGAGGCCGGCGTCGATCACGGCCAGGGCGCCCGGTACCGGAACCTCGGGATCCACGGCGCCGCCGCCGCCAGCGCCGCCGACGCCCTTGGGGCGGTTCGCCGGCATGTCTTCGAGCTCGCCGACGTCGACCCGGCCGAGCTCCTGGCCGCGCTCGACGCGGACTTCGTCGGCCACGAGGCCCTTCGTCGGCGTCTCGCCGACGAGAGCCCCCGGGTCGGCCTGAACGAGTCTGCCGCCGACAACCTCATGCGCCTGCTCTACGACCAGCTGGCCGACGCCTGCGAGGCCGAGACGCCGCGGTCCGGCGCGATCGTGCGCCCGGGAACCGGGTCCGCGATGTACTACCTCTGGCTTGCCCGGGGACGGGACGGCGGGCCGCTCGCGGAACCGGTCGTCGGCGCGACGGCCGACGGGCGGCGGCGAGGTGACCCGTTCGGCGCCAATCTCGCCCCAACGCCCGGGACCCACCTCCGCGGACCGATCAGCGTCCTCCAGTCCTACGCCGCGATCGACTACCGGCGCGTCTGCAACGGCGGCCCGATCACGCTTGAGCTCTCGGACTCGGTCTTCCGCGACCCGGAGTCGATCCGCAAGGTCGCCCTGCTCGTGCGCACCTTTGCCCGCCTCGGCTGTCAGCAGCTCCAGCTCAACGCGCTCAACGCCGAGCGGCTCCTGGACGCGAAGGCGCATCCGGAGAACCACCGCGACCTGATCGTTCGGGTCTGGGGCTGGAGCGGCTACTTCTGTGAGCT
>DAITNC010000132.1:0-4689 GCA_036834865.1 Candidatus Limnocylindrales bacterium
CGCGTCCGCCGGTTCCCGGGCGGCCGGCGGCGCCTCACCCGGGCCAGCGGCTGTCGCCCACCACGCCGAGCCGGTGGCGGTCGCCCAGCCTCCCGGGAACCCGTCCGGGTCGCGGCTCGACTTCGGACGGTATGCCGGGTGGACACTCGGCGAGATCGCCCGCGTCGATGTCGCGTACCTGGAATGGCTCGACCGGATGTCGATCGGTCGGCGGTACCGCGAGGAGCTGGACGGCCTCCTGCGGCGGGCGGGACGACGGGGCGAGACGAAGCGCGCGGAGGAACCCCGCGGGCTCTTCCGGCGGCGTTGAACGCGGGCGGTCGGACGTTGAACGGGACGGCCGGACGCGGTCCCAGCGCTACGTGCCCGAGCCGGGGAGACGGTGCTTCGCCACGAACGCTGCGGCCTGCGCGCGACGCTGCAGGTTCAGCTTCGACAGGATCGAGCTGACGTAGTTCTTGACCGTCTTGTCGGAGAGGAACACCTCCGAGGCGATCTCCTTGTTCGTCTTCCCCTCGGCGACGAGCTGGAGGATCTTCTGCTCCTGGGCGGTGAGCTGGGCCAGCTCGTCCGTGTAGGTCCCCGAGGCGATCCTCCGGACACGCTCCAGGACCTTCTCCGTGACCGCCGGGTCGAGGAGGGATTCGCCGCGGCCGACTGCCTCCAGGGCGCTGACGAGGTCCCGGGCGCGGATCTGCTTGAGCAGGTACCCGGACGCGCCCGCGATGATCGCGGAGAGGACCGCCTCTTCGTCCGGATAACTGGTCAACATCACCACGCGCGTGTTCGGCAGCTCCGCCCGAATCTCCCGGCAGGCCTCGATGCCGGAGCCGTCCGGGAGGCGGACATCCATGATCACGAGGTCGGGCTGGAACCGGCGCGCAGCATCGAGGGCCTCCGCGACGGTGCCGGCCTCCGCGACGACCTGGAATTTCTCGCGGCGATCGATCAACGCCACGAGGCCCTGGCGCACGACCTCGTGGTCGTCCACGACGAGCAGGCGAAGGGGACGCGGTTCGGACTGCTCGGTCATGGTGCGGGTGGGCCTCCGTTCCAGCTCACGCCTCGGGCACTTCCTCAGCCTCGCCGGCCAAGGGCTCCCGGGGAACGTCCACGATGATACGCGTCCCGCGGTCCCGTGAGCTTTCGACCACGAGGGTTCCGCCGACCCCGGCCATCCGGGCGTCCATGTTGGCCAGCCCCAGGTGGCCCAGGCCGCGCGGCGCCTGCGGGTCGAACCCCACGCCGTTGTCGACGACCGTGAGCGTGATTCCCGCGCCGTCGGCGCTCGTCGCGACGAGGATCTCCGCCCGCGTGGCCTTCGCATGGCGCGCGATGTTGCTGAGGGCCTCCCGGGCCACCGACAGGACCTCGAGCGTCCGCTGGGGACCCAGCGGGACCCCGTCGATCTCGGGGCCTGCCCGCAGCTCCACGTCGACCATCGTGTTGACCCGGAACTCGTCGGCGAGCGCGGCCAGCCCCTCGACGAGCTCGATGCCGTCGAGCAGCTGGGGACGCAGGCCGAAGATGAAGTTCCGGATGTCGCGGATCGTCTGGTCCAGACTCTCGATGGCCCGCTCGACCCTCCGGCTCGCCTCGATGGGATCCTCGACCATCAGGTCCGGGACGTCCTCCAGGGAGAGGCCCACGGCGTAGATCGACTGGATCACGCCGTCGTGGAGGTCGCGGCCGATCCGCTCGCGTTCCTCGACGACCACCAGGCGCTGGACCTGGTCGTGGAGCCGGGCGTTCTCCATGGCGATCGCGGCGTGGCCGGCGAATAGCTCGACCAGGCGCTGGTCGGCCTCGCTGAAGCCGCCCGGCTTGTCGGTCAGGTAGAGGTTCCCGATTGTGCGGCCGCGGATCGTGACCGGCACGCCCAGGAACGCGTGCATGGCCGGGTGGTGGGGCGGGAAGCCGTGGCGTCGCGGATCCTGCATCAGGTCCGCGATCCGGTAGGACTGGTTCTCCCGGATGATCAGGCCCAGGATGCCGAGGCCGCGCGGGTGGGGACCGATCCGGGATCGCTCCAAGCGCGACATCCCGCTGGTGATGAACTGCTCGATGACCCCTTCCCCGTCCACGATCCCGAGGGCCGCATAGGCGGCGCCCACGAGGTCGCGGGCGCGGTCCACGATCACCTGGAGGGCGCGGTCCACGGCGAGGATCCCCGCCATGGCGGTGATCGACGCGTCGAACGCGGCGAACCGCTGCTCCTCCGCGAACTTCAGGGCAGCAAGGGCCGCAGCGAGGTCGCGCTGCTCCACGCCGGGCTGCCCGGGCGCATCCTCGCCGGCGGGCGTGCGGGGCGACGGCCCATCGGGATCGGCGGCACGGCGGTCGGCGGCGGTCACAGCAGCGAGCGTAGCAGGCAACGCCCATGCCGCGGAACGGGTGCGCGTCCGACCGCGACCCTCGATCCGGAACCATGGACGGCTGCCACGTGCGTGCATGCGCATGGAATTGCCCCTGGGACCCGGGCGATTGTGACAAAGGTCCCATCGGAGCCACGCTCGGGCCGCGTACCATGCCGGCCCATGGACACCGTGACGCTCATCGTCCTGCCGACCGCCCGGGACGTCGACGCCATGGTGGGCGCCGTCGCGAAGGCGTACCAGGGCACATAGCGCCCCTCGTCCCGGCAATCCCCTGGAGGGCGCGGGCCCACATGTCGAAGATCGAGACGATCCTCCTCGCGACCGATGTCTCGCGCGCGTCCGAGGCGGCGGAGGAGCAGGCCATCGAGCTGGCCGTCCGGCTGGGCAGTCGGCTCGTGATCGTCTCCGCGGTGTACGGCTCGCCCGAGCTCCGGTCCGCGCGTCTCGTCGCGGTGGAGCGTGTCGTCCAGCGCGCACGGGCCGCGGGCGCCACCGCGACCGGCCTGACCTGGACCGGCGAGGCCGGCGAGTCGGTCGTCGAGGCCGCCGCCGCGGAACACGCGGACCTGATCGTCGTGGGAACGCACGAGCGCGGCACCGTGGGGCGGCTCTTCCTGGGCAGCGTCTCCCACCACGTCGTCCGGCACGCGCGGTGCCCCGTCATGGTGGTGCGACCGACGCACGTGCTCTCGGGCTCGAGCGGCTAGCCAGGCCGGCGCCGCCGAGGCCGGCGGCGCGGCGTCAGGCAGGACGGACGATGGGGCGTGATCCCGGGCGGCCCTATCTCGTGTACATCCCCTCCGGGTCAAGCTCGTCGCGGATCAGGCGGAGCTCCTCGGGCGTCGGCTCGGGCGTCGGGGCGAGGGCCGGGGAGATGTGCGGCTCCCAGCCCAGCGTCGCCCGGACCTCGTCGAGGGTCGCACCCGGGTGAAGGAAGTCCAGCCGCATCTCGCCGGTCTCGTCGAAGTGCCAGATCCCCAGGTCGGTGACGACGACGGACGGGCCGCGGCCAAGCCAGCCCTGCTCGCGGCGGATGCGTTCCGACTTCTCGGCGCCGCCGAGGTTGCCGGGCGAGGTCCGGAAGTCGATCCGCTCCACGAAGGAGCGCGCCGACTGGCGCATGATCACGAAGATCTGGCGCGCGTTGATCGCGATCTCGCAGGCCCCGCCCGAGCCCGGCAGGCGCGTCTTCGGGTGAGAGTAGTCCCCGATCACCGTCGTGTTGATGTTGCCGAACCGGTCGATCTGGGCAGCGCCCAGGAAGCCGACGTCGATCAGCCCTCCCTGCAGGTAGAAGGCGAAGAGCTCCCACATGCTGGTGACGGCCGTGGCGCCCGTCACGATCGTCGGGTCGCCGATCGAGAGCGGAAGGCGCGCCGGCCGGGCCCCGAACACGCCGGCCTCGTACACGAGCTCCATCTCGGGGGCCACCGTTCGCTTGGCGAGGTTGACCGCGATGTTCGGGAGGCCCACGCCGACGAAGCAGACCCGCTGCCCGGCCAGCTCGCGGGCGGCGGCGACGATCATCATCTCCGACTTCGAGAAGGCGCCGGCCGCACCACCGTCGGCCGGCCGCGGCCCGGCCGGGCGCTCGGCGGCCATCAGCGGTACTCCCCGTAGTCGACCGCGCCGGAGGGCGCGGTGCCGCTCGGCAGGAGCTCGCGGAGTCGCTCCGCGCCCAGCTTCTCCACGTACGCCGAACGACCGTCCAGGTCGTGGACCCAGTCCCGCAGCCACTGCTCCGTGGCGGCAGGATCCCGGCTGATCGGGTCCCAGTCGCGGTAGAAGCGGTTGTCCCGGTCGTAACGGCCCTGGACGTAGGACGGATGGGCCCCCCACGGCTCGACGACCACGGCGTCCACGATGATCCCGGGCACGATGGTCCGGTTGGGGTCGGCCCGGATCACCGCTTCGTCGACCAGCTCCTCCACGACCACGATCACGCGGTCGGCCGCGAACGCGGCTTCCTTCTGGCAGCCGAGGAGCCCCCAGACCTGGGTGTTGCCGGCGGCGTCCGCGCGCTGCGCATGGATCACCGTGACGTCCGGCTTGAGGGGCGGGACCGCGTACACGGTCCCGTCGCCGTACGGGCTCTCGATGGGCCGGATCAGCGGGTTCGCCGCCGGCAGGTCCGTCTCGAAGTACGAGCGGAGCGGCATGAACGGGAGGTTCGCCGCACCCGCCGCATAGCGAGCCACCATGCCGAAGTGGCTGTACTCCTCGAGCTCCAGCGACGCGTCGGCGCCCTCCGTGACTCGCCGGATCGCGTTGAGGCCGCCCACCCCGGGATTGCCGAGCCAGCTGAAGATCA
>DAITNC010000133.1:0-4628 GCA_036834865.1 Candidatus Limnocylindrales bacterium
ACCGGATCATCATCATGACCGACGCCGACGTCGACGGCGCCCACATCCGGACGCTGCTGCTCACGTTCTTCTACCGGCACATGGGCCAGATCATCGAGAACGGGCACCTCTACATCGCGCAGCCCCCGCTGTACCGGGTGAGCACCGGCAAGCAGACGCTGTACGCCCAGTCGGAGAAGGAGCGCGAGGCGGCCGTCAAGAAGCTGAACGCCAAGAACATCTCCGTCCAGCGTTTCAAGGGCCTCGGCGAGATGAACGCGGACCAGCTCTGGGAAACCACCATGAACCCCCAGACCAGGACCCTGCTTCGCGCCGAGATCGAGGACGGCGTCGAGGCGGACGCGATCTTCACGATGCTGATGGGCGAGAAGGTGGCACCGCGGAAGAGCTTCATCATGTCCGAGGCGCGGAAGGTGCAGAACCTTGACATCTGAGGTCGTGACGGCGGCAGGCCGGTTCGAGGTCGCACCCCACAGCTGCTTCGCGTGCGGCGAGCTGAACGCCGTCGGCCTTCGCCTCGTCCTCCACGTCGCCGGCGACACCTGCTGGACCGAGACGACCCTGGCGCCCGACTTTCAGGGCTGGGAGGGCATCACCCACGGCGGGATCGTTGCCACCATCCTCGACGAGGTGATGGGCTGGGCGCTGGCGAGCGCCGACTCGTGGGGATACACCGCGAAGCTGACGATCGAGTACCGCCGCCCCACGCCGATCGGGCGTCGGCTGCGCGCCGAGGGACGGCTGGTGGAGCGCCGCCGCCGGCTCCTCACCACCCGCGCCCAGCTCGTGGACGCGGAGACAGGCGAGCTGCTGGCCACCGCCGATGCCCTCTACGTGGCGGCGCCACCGGACCGTAAGCAGGCACTGAAGGATCGGTACCGGTTCCGGCTGATCCCGGAGGGTGACTCGCCGTCTGCGCGCACGCTCGATGATCGCGGCGAGGCGGCCCGATGACCTCCGGCGGTGTCACGCGGGCGCCCAGCGCGACGACCCGTGCGGCGACTGTGTTCGTCGAGACGCACATAAACGCCGGGCGCGCCCTGGGACACCGGCTCGCGGACGAGGTCGACGACGCGGGGAGCTTCCTGGCAGCGATCCGCGACGGCCTGACCATGCTTGCCGATCCGGAGTGCCTGGCCGGCCAGCGGCTGGTGGCGCCGGGGATCGGGCCGCTGCTGGGCGTCCGAATGCCGCTCCTGGAGTCCGTGTACCGGGCGCTGGTCCACGATCTGCGAGGCGTTCGGGCCGCGCGGCTCCTTCCGGTCGCGGAGGCGCTCGCCCGCGAGCCATACCGCGAGCTGCGCTGGTTCTCGTGCTGGCTCCTCGGCCGGATCATGCCGGACGACCCGGAGGGCGCCTGGCAGGTGATTCGCCGGCTCGCCGCCGAGGCGGACGACTGGATCAGCGTCGACACGATGGCGGCGACCATCGCGCCGGGCATCCTGCGCGAGCCCTTCCGCTGGGCCGAGCTGGAACAGCTGGTCTACAGCCCCGGCCGCTGGGAGCGGCGGCTCGTCGGCTCGACCGTCGCCACGATCCCGTTTGCGGATCGGGCGGCCGGCCGGATGCCGGAGGTTGCCGCCCGCGGCCTGGCGATGGTCGGCCTCCTGATCGGCGATCCCGAACCGGACGTCCAGAGGGCGCTCAGCTGGGCGCTTCGGAACATGGCGGCGATCGACCCCGCCGGGGTGACCGGCTTCTGCTGGCGCGAGGGTGAGCGGGCCGCCGCGACCGCAGATGGGGATCGCGCGTGGGTCGTGCGCGACACGCTCGCGAAGCTGGCCCCCGCCGACGCCGCCGGGATCCGCGCCCTGCTCGCCGGCGTCCGCCGGAGGCCCGGCGCCGCCAACACGTCCGCCGCCTCGGCGACCGCCGCGGCCTTCCTCCGGGCGGGTCGTGAGGCCGGCGCCTCGCCCAACCCACCCGAGCGCAACCGGAGAGCCATCCCGTGACCGACGACCTGGGCGATATCCGCACGATCCGCATCGAGGACGAGATGCGGACGAGCTACCTCGACTACGCCATGAGCGTGATCGTGGCCCGGGCGCTCCCGGACGTCCGGGACGGCCTCAAGCCGGTCCATCGCCGGATCCTCTACGCCATGGGCGAGATGGGCCTGGCGTCGAACGCCTCCTACCGCAAGTGCGCGGCCATCGTCGGCGAGGTGATGGGCAAGTACCACCCGCACGGCGACCAGGCGATCTACGACACGCTCGTCCGCCTGGCCCAGGACTTCTCGATGCGCTATCCGCTGGTGGACGGGCAGGGCAACTTCGGGTCCGTGGACGGCGATTCGGCGGCCGCCATGCGCTACACGGAGGCCCGGCTCGCCCCGATCGCCGCCGAGATGCTCGCCGACATCGACAAGGCCACGGTCGACTTCGTCGACAACTACGACGGTCAGCATCGCCAGCCGGTCATCCTGCCCGCGAAGCTGCCGAACCTGCTGGTCAACGGCAGCTCCGGCATTGCCGTCGGGATGGCCACGAACATCCCGCCGCACCACCTGGGCGAGGTGGTGGACGCGACGATCGCGCTCATCAACGACCCGGAGCTGACCTCCGACGACCTGTGCGCCTACATCAAGGGGCCGGACTTCCCGACGGCGGGCTCGATCTTCCGCTTCGAGCAGCAGAAGAACGCGCTCACCGGCGTGACGGAGACGGTCGACGCGATCCGGCAGATGTACGCCCACGGGCACGGCCGGGTGGTCATGCGGGCGCAGGTCGCCTTCGAGGAGGCTCGCCGGGACCGGGTGGCGATCATCGTCACCGAGCTGCCCTACCAGGTGAACAAGGCGTCGCTCCTCGAGAAGATCGCGGACCTCGTCAAGGACAAGCGCATCGACGGGATCGCGGACCTGCGCGACGAGTCCGACCGGGACGGGATGCGGATCTACATCGAGGTCAAGAACGACGCGAACCCGCACACGGTCCTGAACAACCTGTTCAAGCACACGCCGATGCAGCTCGCGTTCAACCTCAACATGCTGGCGCTGGTCGACGGCCAGCCGCAGACGTTGCCCCTCAAGGCCGTGATCGCGCACCACGTGGACCACCGCCGCGAGATCGTCCGGCGGCGGACCGAGTTCGACCTGGGCAAGGCTCGCGAGCGGGCCCACATCCTGGAGGGGCTCAAGATCGCCCTGGACCACCTCGACGAGGTGATCCGGACGATCCGCGAGTCGGCCGACGTCGAAGCCGCCCGGCGCAACCTCATGGAGCGCTTCGCCCTGAGCGAGGTTCAGGCCCAGGCGATCCTGGACATGCGCCTCGCCCGGCTCGCCGCCCTCGAGCGCAAGAAGATCGAGGACGAGTACCTCGCCGTGATCCAGCTGATCGCCGAGCTGGAGGACATCCTGGCCAACCCGGCCAGGATCCTCGCGATCATCAAGGACGAGCTCACCGAGCTGAAGCGGAAATACGCCGGCGAGCGGCGCACGCGCGTCGTGGACGACTCCTCGCGCGAGATGACCGACGAGGACCTGATCGCCGACGAGGACGTCGTGGTCACGATCAGCCGCCGCGGCTACATCAAGCGGCAGCCAGTGGCGACCTACCGGCGCCAGGGCCGCGGCGGCAAGGGGATCATCGGGCACGTCACCCGCGAGGAGGACGCGGTCGACAGCCTGCTCGTGGCCAACACCCACGACTGGGCGCTCTTCTTCACCAACCGCGGCCGCGTCTTCTCGGCCAAGGTCCACAACGTGCCGGACGCGAGCCGGCAGGCGAAGGGGATCCCGATCATCAACCTGCCCGGGGTCCAGGTGGAGGCCGGCGAGGTCCCGACTGCGACGCTCATGGTGCCCGACTTCACGCCCGGGTCGTTCCTCGTGATGGCGACCCGGAAGGGGACGGTCAAGAAGACGCCGCTGGAGCAGTTCGAGAAGGTCCGCTCGTCCGGGATCCGGGCGATCACGCTCGCGGGCGGGGACGAGCTGGCCTGGGTGGACGTCGCGGCGGGCAGCGACGACGTGATCATCGCCACCGCCCAGGGCAAGCTGGCCCGGTTCGCAGAGAGCGAGGTCCGGGCCATGGGCCGCGACGCCGCGGGCGTCATCGGGATCCGTCTTGCACGCGCCGGCGACGAGGTCGTGGCGATGAGCGTGGTCCAGCCGGGGACGGACCTGCTGGTCCTGACCGAGACGGGCTACGGGAAGCGCGTGGCGCTGCGCGAGTTCCGGCGCAAGCACCGCGGGGGCCAGGGGGTGATGCTGATCCCGCTCGAGGGACGCAAGACCGGTCGCGTGGCGGCCGTCCAGCAGGTGACCGAGGCAGACGAGGAGCTCCTCCTCATCTCCGCCGGCGGACAGGTGGTCCGGACCGAGACCCAGACGATCAACCGGTACTCCTCCGGGGCACGCGGCGTCATCACGATGCGCCTCAACGAGGGCGATCGGGTCGTGGGCATCGCCGCGTTCCGCGAAGGGCTGGCGGAGCGGGAGGGCATCGGCGACAATGGCGCTCCCGACGCGGGGCCGACCGGGCCGGGTGGCGAACCGTCTGGAGAGTGACGGGATTCGGCGCCGAGGAGGCGTTCGTGTACTCCGACTCGTTCGACGTCTACACGGGCAACGCCAACGACGGCCTTGCGCGGAAGATCTGCCGCTACCTGGGCGTCCCGCTGGG
>DAITNC010000134.1:0-4522 GCA_036834865.1 Candidatus Limnocylindrales bacterium
CACTGCGGCCCGGCCGGCGCAGGCCACTTCGTCAAGATGGTCCACAACGGCATCGAGTACGGCCTCATGGCCGCGTACGCCGAGGGTCTCAACATCCTGCACCATGCTGACGCCGGCCTGAACCAGCGCGAGATCGACGCCGAGACGTCGCCGCTGCGCGAGCCGGAGCTGTACCAGTACCGCCTCGACCTGCCGGCGGTGACCGAGGTCTGGCGCCGCGGCAGCGTCGTCGCGTCCTGGTTGCTCGACCTGACCGCCCAGGCGCTGCTCCAGAGCCCCGATCTGGCCGACTTCTCGGGCCGCGTGTCCGACTCGGGCGAGGGCCGCTGGACGAGCATCGCGGCGATCGACGTCAGCGCGCCGGCCCCGATCCTGACCACCGCGCTGTACGAGCGGTTCACGTCCCGGGGCGAGGCGGACTTCGGCGACAAGGTGCTGTCGGCGATGCGCTTCGGCTTCGGAGGGCACCTGGAGAAGAGGAGCTGAGCACCATGGAAGATCGACTCGTCATCCCCGAGCGGGGCGCCCTCGATCTCCTGGCGCTCGGGGGGATGGCCATCCGCCTCGACCCCGGCATCGTGCCCTTCCGCAGGGCGCGCGAGGTGGCGATCCATGTCTCCGGCGGCGAGTACAACGTGGCCGCCAACCTGGCGGACTGCTTCGGCCTGCGCACGGGGATCGCCACCGCCATGGTGGACTACCCGATCGGCGATCTCGTGGACGAACGGATCCGCTCGATGCGCGTGACCCCGTTCTACCGCCGGTTCGCCCACGACGGCGTGCGCGGGCCGAACATCGCCACCGTGTACAGCGATCGCCCGGTCGGCGTGCGGGCGCCGGTCGTCTTCTACAACCGAGCCGACGAGGCGGCGGCGCGCCTGGCACCCGGCGACTTCGACTGGGCGACGATCTTCGGCGGCGGCGTGCGCTGGTTCCACGCGGGCGGCATCTTCGCCGCCCTCTCGCCGTCCAGCGCGGACCTCATCGTGGAGGCCATGACGGCCGCCCATCTCGCGGGTGCGGTGGTCTCCTTCGATCTCAATTACCGCGGCAAGATCTGGGAGGCCCAGGGCGGGCTGGCGCAGGCCCAGGTGGTCATGCGGCGGATCGTCGAGCAGGTCGACGTCCTGGTGGGCAACGAGGAGGACCTCCAGAAGGGCCTGGGCATCCCGGGCCCCGAGGCGGCGACCTCGAGCATGGATCCGAGCGCCTTCCTGGGCATGATCTCGCAGGTGGTGGCGCGCTATCCGCGGGTCAAGGTGGTGGCCACCACGCTGCGGGAGGTGCACTCCACGAGCCGGCACTCCTGGGGCGCGGTGGCATGGGTGAACGGCGCGTCGTACGTGGCGCCGACCATGGAGCTCGACGTATACGATCGCGTGGGCGGCGGCGATGGCTTCGCCGCGGGTTTCTTCTATGGCCTGCTCACGGGCGCCGAGCCCAACGAGGCGCTGCGCCTGGGCTGGGCCCACGGGGCTCTCGTCGCGACCTATCCGGGCGACACCACCATGGCCACGCTCGGGCAGGTGCAGGCGCTGGCGCAGGGCGGCTCGGCGCGGATCCAGAGGTAGGCCGCGGACATGCCGCGGAGCAGGGAGACTGGCGGATGAGCGAGGCCGATCGTCGCCGGTCGGATACGAGCAGCGGGAAGCTGAGCGATCCGCCGACCCTGCGCGAGCCAGGCGAAGCGACCGGTCCGCCCGACGGCGGGTCCCGTTTCGCCGAGTTCATGCACGGCACCTTGCCCGAGTGGGCCCTGGTGCGCCACGGCATGAACGCGGCCGAGATCGGGGACGTGCGCGCTGCGGTGCGCGCGGCGCTCGAGCCGGTCATGTCCGCCATCACGCCGGGCGCGCGGGTCTGCCTGGCCGTCGGCAGCCGCGGCATCGACCGGATCGACGAGGTCGTGGCGGCGGCGGTCGAACGGATGCGCGAGGCAGGCGCCGAGATGTTCATCGTGCCCGCCATGGGAAGCCATGGCGGTGCCACCGCCGAGGGGCAGCTCGAGGTGCTCGCCTCCTACGGCATCACCCCGGAGTCGATCGGCTGCGAGATCCGTTCGAGCATGGAGAGCATAGAGCTCGGTGAGGTGCGCCCCGGCGTGCCGGTGTTCGTGGACCGCCACGCGTTCGAGGACGCGGACCTGATCGTGCCGATCAACCGGGTCAAGCCGCACACCGACTTCACCGGTGAGATCGAGAGCGGCCTGTTGAAGATGATCGCCATCGGCCTGGGCAAGCAGAAGGGCGCCGACACGTTCCATCGCCAGGGGTTCGCCACCTTCCACGAGCTCATCCCGGCGGTCGCGACGTACACGCTGGCGCACGCCCCCATCCCGTTCGGGCTGGCGCTGGTGGAGAACGGCCTCGCTCGGCTGATGCACGTCGAGACGGTCCTCGCCGGTCGCATCGCCGAACGCGAGCGCGAGCTGCTGGTCATGGCCCGGAACGCCATGGCCCGCCTCCCGCTCGCCGCCATTGACCTGCTGGTGCTCGACTTCATCGGCAAAGACATCAGCGGGCTGGGAATGGACTCCAACGTGGTTGGCCGCTACTACACGGGCCCCACCGGGGCCGGCCCGGCCATCCAGCGCATCGTGGTCCGCGACCTGACCGACGAGACGGAGGGCAACGCGGTCGGCATCGGCATGGCCGACGTGGTCCTGCGCCGCGCGGTCGAGCGAATCGACCACCGCAAGACGTACATGAACTGCATCACCGCCAAGACGCCGGAGGGTGCGCGGGTCGCACTGACGGTGGACACCGACCGGGAGGCGCTCGCCGTGGCGCTCGCCTGCTGCCTGCGGGTCACGCCGGGGGACGCCAGGATCGTGCGGGTGCGCGACACCAAGCACCTCGAGCTCCTCTACGTCAGCGCGCCCGCCCTGCCCGAGGTGCTGGCGGGCGGGAGCTGTGAGGTGGTCGAGCCGCTCCACCCGATCCGCTTCGACGCCGGCGGCCTGTTCGTGGATCAAGGGCTGTAGGCGGGGACACCGTCGGGTGGCCCGCGGACCGTCGCACGAGGGCAGACCAAGCGGGCCGCCCCGCGCCCAAATGACGATGTCGCCCGGGTCGGCCGACGCCGCCGAGCTGCTGTGGCTCGAGGCGCTCCTGGGGGACCGGGTCGTCGCCGTCGTCGAGGTCACCCCGCCGTGGGAAACGAGGACCGGGACGCAAGTCGTCACCCTGGGCCGGGGCGATCGCGTGGTCGTCCAGCGAATGAGTGATCGGCGCGCCCTCGGCCGACGCCTGCGCCTGGGCCGGCTCCTTCCGACGATCGCGCCGTGGGTGCCCGTGCCGGAGGTGCTGGCCGGCGACGCTGCTGCGCCGGCGCCGTTCGCGGTCACCCGGTTTGTCCCCGGCGTCTCGGGACGCGAGCTCCTGGCGGACGATGCGGGCGCCGAGCTGCTGGGACGGCGGATGGGGGAGCTGGCCAGGGACCTTGCGCGGGTGCCCACCCGGGCGGTGCGCCTGTCCGGCCTGTGGGGCGACCCGGACCGGCTCGCGACCGCGGCCCGCCGGTGGCTGGACGGGGCCCCGACCGAGCTCGGGCCGCCGGCGAGGCAGGTCCTGGACCGCCTGCTCGACCGACTGCCGGACGAGCTCGGCGGCCATGCGCCGGTCTTCGCGCACGGCGACTTCGCGCCGGTCAATGTCATCCTGCGCGATGGGGACGCCGTCGCCCTGCTGGACCTCGAGCGGGCCCGCCTCGCGCATCCCCTGTTCGACGCCGCCTGGTGGCGCTGGATCCTGCGCCATCACCACCCGGAACGCTGGGCCGCGGCCGGTCCGGCGTTCCTGTTCGCGGCCGGCCTCGACGACGGGCCGCGAACCGCCGCGCGCCTCGATCTCATGGCCGCGCTGCAGTGCCTGGAGATGCTCCACCGCTCGCCCGCGCATCCGGCGGCGACACGCCGCGCGTGGAGGGCGCGGCTGCTGAGCGTGCTCGCCTGGGCAGGTGATCGCGGGACGTGACCCGCGGTGCGGCCCGCGCCGCCCAGGGGCCAGGATCGCCGCGGTCCTGGACGGCCGCAGCCGGGTCTCGACGCTCGTTCGCCAGGGGGTCGATCGGCGTACCGGCGAGCCGGTCGTCTCGACGTGTCGCGTCACGCCGTATCCAGACCCACCTCGAAGACCTGCCCGTCGACGATCCGCCAGGCGCGGACGCTCTCTGCGCCGGTGACCGGGTCCGCCTCGGCGGCGCTCAGCGAGACGAGCAGGTAGAGCGCGTCCGGGTAGAACGCGAGACTCACGTCGGTCGGCGACGGTCGCGCGGGCGACCGGACGTGGGAGTGCACGATCGCCCAGATCGCTTCGCCCGCATCGTCGATCGCGAGCAGGACCCGCAGGAGGTCGTCGGGGTGGATTTCGTAGCGGAGCGGCGACGCGGCCCGGTTGCGGGTCGCGTGCCATCGCGTCGCCGAGCCGCCGGCAGCGGCCGCGGCTGTCCCCGCGATGAGGCCGCATGCCTCGTTCGGGTATTCGGCCCGGGCATGCGCCACGAGCGCGCGGCGGATCTCGGC
>DAITNC010000135.1:0-4511 GCA_036834865.1 Candidatus Limnocylindrales bacterium
CGATGTAGAGGTCGCGGAACCGGATGACGTCGAGCGGATCCATCCGCTCGCGGAACAGCCGGCCGATCGCCGCGCGCGACAGCCCGTCCGCCTCGTTCTCGAGCGTGTGCACGGCTCTCAGGTGCGCCTGCATCGTCTCGGGCTTGTCGAGCATCCGGAGCGCCGCGATGAGCTCGGCGCCCTGGCCGGCGATGATCCCGGCCAGCTGGCGCGCCTCCGGCGTGGGTTGCGCGATGCCGTAGATCACGAACATCTCGGCCACTTCCTGGATCCCGTCCACGACGTCGTCCAGGCGGCTGGTCAGCTCGTGGATGTCCTCCCGGTCGAACGGCGTGATGAAGGCGCGTTCCAACCGGACGGCGATCTCGGCGTCGATCTCGTCGCCCTCGTGCTCCAGGGCCTGGATCGCCGCGACCCGCTCGTCGAGCCGGTTGTACGAGACGACCAGCTCCTCGAGCGCGCGCGCCGCGGCGAGGAGGTTCTCGCCGTCGCGGATGAAGATCTTCGTGAACTCCTCGTCGCGGGGGATCAGGCGGACCATGCGGAAGCTCCCTTGCAGCCAGTTACCGGACGCCGACAGCCGCGAGGGCGCCCCAGGCCAGCGCGCCCGCAACGGCGGTGGCTGGGATCGTCACGACCCAGGCGATGAGGATGGTGCGCGCCACGCCCCAGCGGACGCCGCGCGGCCCCTTGCTCGAGCCGACGCCCATGATCGCGCTCGAGATGACGTGCGTGGTGGAGACGGGCATCCCGAGATGAGCCGTGACCAGCAGGACGGTGGCGGCCGTCGTCTCGGCGGCAAAGCCGTGAATCGGCTCCAGCTCCACCACTTTGCGGCCCATCGTCCGCATGATCCGCCAGCCCCCGACGGCCGTGCCCAGCGAGATCGCGCTGGCGGCCATGACGATCACCCAGACTGGGACGTCAACCGTCGGGATGACGCCCGCGGAGAAGAGCGCGAGAGTCACGATCCCCATCGTCTTCTGCGCGTCGTTGGAGCCGTGGGCGAACGCCATGTAGCCGGCGGACAGGACCTGGAGCCGGCGGAAGCCGCGCGTCATCGGCCGTCGCCGCGCTCGCCGGAAGATCCAGTAGAGCGCGATCATGAGGAAGAAGGCACCGATGAAGCCCAGGACCGGCGACGACACGAGCGGGACCAGCACGCTGCCCACGACGCCGGTCCATTTCACGGCGCCCATGCCGGCGGCCAGGATCGTGGCGCCGAGAAGGCTCCCGATCAGGGCGTGGCTGCTGGAGCTCGGGATGCCCAGGCGCCACGTCAGGAGGTTCCAGGCGATCGCGCCGAGGAGCGCCGCCACCACGATCGCCTGCGACGTGGTGGCCTCATTGACGAGGCCCGCTCCAACCGTCTTCGCGACAGCCGTCCCCGCGAACGCGCCGATGAAGTTGAAGGCCGCGGCCATGAGAATCGCGTGCTGGGGACGCAGCGCCCGCGTGGCCACCGAGGTCGCGATCGCGTTGGCAGTGTCGTGGAAGCCGTTGATGTAGTCGAAGACGACCGCCAGCACGAGCACGACGACGAGGGACGCGGTCACCGGATCCTATCCGTAAGGCAGCGTTTACCGTGGTTGGGGGCGGATCGGGCGGGCATCGCCGCCAAGTATCGCGCCTCCGGAATTGGGCCGTTCACCCGCGGCGCCGCCGGTGCCGCGCCGCCCGTTATGCTTGGAACATGCGCCTGAGCCAGCTGTTCTTCACGACCCTCCGCGACGATCCCAACGACGCCGAGATGCCGTCGCACCGCCTCCTCGTCCGGGCGGGCTACGTCCGCCAGCTCGGGTCGGGGATCTACTCGCTGCTGCCGCTCGGCTTCCGGGTGGCGAAGCGGGTCGAGCAGGTGATCCGCGAGGAGATGGACCGGATCGGCTGCCAGGAGATGGAGATGCCGGTGGTGCACCCGGCGGAGCTCTGGCGCGAGACCGGCCGGTACGACGCGATCGGACCCGAGATGGCCCGCTTCAAGGATCGTGCCGGGCGCGACATGGTCCTGGCAATGACCCACGAGGAGGTCGTGGCCGACCTGCTCCGCGACATCGTCCGCTCGTACCGCCAGCTCCCGATCATGGTCTACCACTTCCAGACGAAGTGGCGCGACGAGCCGCGGGCGCGCGGCGGGCTGATCCGCGTCCGCGAGTTCGTCATGAAGGACTCGTACAGCTGCGACCTGGACCTGGCCGGGCTCGACGTCAGCTACGAGCGGCATTACGAGGCCTACACGCGCATCTTCGAGCGCCTGGGGCTCCACGCGATCGCGGTCGCGTCCGACGTCGGGATGATGGGCGGCTCGCAGGCCCACGAGTTCATGGTCCTCAACCAGTACGGCGAGGACGTGCTGGTCCTGTGCGAGACGTGCGGCTTTTCGGCCAACCGCCAGGTCGCCACGGTCCGCGGTTCGGAGCCACCGGCCGAACCGCCGCGTCCGCTGGAGGAAGTTGCCACGCCCGGCGCGGCCACGATCGCCGACCTCGCTGAGTTCCTCGGGGTGAGCGCCGAGGAGACGGCGAAGGCGACCTTCTTCGTCGACCGCGACGGCCGGCTCATCACCGCCATCGTCCGCGGCGACATGGACGTCAACGAGACGAAGCTCGCCAACGCGGCCAGGGCTGCTGACCTCCGGCCGGCCCGGACCGAGGAGATCGAAGCCGCCGGGATGGTGCCCGGCTACGCGTCGCCCATCGGGGCACACGACACCTTCGTGGTGGTCGACGACCTTGTCGCCCGCTCGTCGAACCTGGTCGCCGGCGCGAACCGTGCCGGCTTCCACCTGCGCAACGTCAACGTCCCCCGCGACTACACGCCGGACGTGGTCGCGGACCTCTCGAATGCACGCGAGGGCGACGGCTGCCCGACCTGCGGCGCGCCGGTGATCCTGCGGAACGGGATCGAGGTCGGGAACATCTTCAAGCTCGGCACGAAGTACACGACCGCGCTCGGTGCCGAATACCTGGGCGAGGACGGCGGACGCCATCCGATCGTGATGGGCAGCTACGGGATCGGCGTCGGGCGCGCCCTGGCCTGCGTCGTGGAGGCGCATCACGACGCGAAGGGGATCGCCTGGCCGGCCGAGGTCGCGCCGTACGCCGCCCACCTGGTGTCCCTGGGGGCCGCGAAAGACCCGCACGCGGCCGAGGTCGCCGGGCGGCTCCATGACCTCGCGCTGGAGGCCGGTCGCGAGATCCTGTGGGACGACCGCGACGAATCGCCGGGGGTGAAGTTCACCGACGCCGAGCTGCTGGGGATGCCCCTGATCCTGACCGTCAGCCCGCGTTCGCTCGCCGCGGGCGGCGTCGAGGTGACGGTCCGGGCGACCGGAGAGCGCTCCATCGAGTCGCTCGCCGACGTGGAGGCGCGCCTCCGCGGCTGAGCGCCGCGAGCGCCGCCGTGGACCCCGTCGCCCTCGTCGCGCTGGGCCTGCTGGGCGCTGCAGCCATCCTCCTCGCGGTCGGGCTCCAGCGCCGCGGCGCCTCGGCGATGGCGTCCGGCGGGGCGGGGTTCGCCGCGGAGGCTGCGCAGGCCGGCGCCCGGGTCGCGGCGGCCGAGGAGCGCGAGGCGGCCGCCTCGCGCGACGTGGACATCCTTGCCGACCTGGTCGGGAGCGGGATCATCCGGGTCACGGACGACCTGACGGTGGTGAGCGCGAACGAGACCGCGGCGCACCTGCTCGGGCGGCGGACGGCCGGGCTGGCGGGTCGCAGCGTGATGGAGGCGTCGACCGACCACCGCCTGGAGGAGATCGTGCGCACCGCGCTGCGAGACGGGTCGTCAGCGGGCGAGCTGACCGCCCGGACCGCCGACGCCCCCACGCTCCTGCTCCGCGCGCGCCGCATGGCGAGCGGCGATGCCTGGCTCGTCCTGGAGGATGTGTCCGAGCTGCGCCGGCTCCAGCGGATCCGCACCGAGTTCATCGACAACCTCTCGCACGAGCTCCGCACGCCGCTGACCACCGTCA
Source organism: Candidatus Limnocylindrales bacterium (assembly GCA_036834865.1). Lineage (GTDB taxonomy): Bacteria > Chloroflexota > Limnocylindria > Limnocylindrales > CSP1-4 > CTSoil-043. The sequence continues at coordinate 3,971 of DAITNC010000135.1, forward strand.
GCCTCCTCGCCGAGACGCTGGCGCTGGAGGCCGACCAGCTCCCGCCGCGGACGGCCGAGCGGATCGCGAAGATCGAGGTGGAGACCGGCCACCTGGTCCAGATGGTGAACGAGCTCCTGGACCTCTCGAAGATCGAGAGCGGCAGCACCGCCCTCGTCCTCGCAGACGTGGACCTCGCCCACCTGGCGAGCGCGACCCTGGAACGGTTGAGCCTGTTCGCCGAGCGCCAGGGTGTGCGGCTGGTGATCGACGTCGTCGAGTCGATCCCGCGCGTCCGCGGCGACGGCGAACGGCTGGGCCAGGCGCTCCTCAACCTGCTCCACAACGCCGTGAAGTTCAGCCCGACCGGCACCGAGGTCGTCGTCAGGGTGACCGCGACCGCGCACGAGGTCGTCGTGGCGGTGGTGGACCATGGGCAGGGGATCGCGCGCGCGGCCCTGCCACGCGTCTTCGAGCGCTTCTACAAGGGTGACCGGGCGCGCACGCGCGGCGTCGGGGGGACCGGGCTTGGCCTCTCGATCGCCCGCCACGTCGTCGAGGC
>DAITNC010000136.1:0-4495 GCA_036834865.1 Candidatus Limnocylindrales bacterium
ACGACCTCGGTCTCCTTCTTCTCGAGGAGCTTGTAGGTCTGGAAGAAGTGCTCGATCTCGACGAGCCGATGCGGGCGCACCTGCTCGAGGCGGTTGATGTGCGCCTGGTGGGGATCGCCGAGCGCCACGCACAGCACCTTGAAGTCGAAGCCGTTCTCGTCGCTCATCTCGAGCCCGCCGATCGGACGGGCCCAGACATGGCAGCCGGTGAAGGTGGGCTCGTCGATGATGAGGAGCGCGTCCGTGTGGTCCCCATCGGCGGCCCGCGTGTCCGCGATGAAGCCGTAGTCGAAGTTGTAGAAGACGGCCGACGACAGGACCCGGTCCAGCCGGAACACGCCCGTCTCCTCGTCGAACTCGTACTTGTTGCGGCTTCCCCGGGGAATCTCGACGATGATGTCGACGGTGCCCGGGAAGTCGGCGCGATGGGATGCGGTCATTGCGGCACGATACGCCACCCGGCCCGCACCGGCCTGTCTCGCCGCGGTCAGTCGTTGTAGAGGCGTTCCTCGATCAGCTTCTCCTGGACGGTCCGTCCGTTCGGATCGAAGCATGAGAACTCGAAGTGCTTCTCGAACTCGACGTCGACGTTGTCCTGGCCGCCCCGGTTCTTCTCCACCGAGACCACCACCCAGTCGCGGAAGCGCTGCGCCTGGTAGGGGTTGAACTCGATGTTGACCTTGGCGACGATCTGGTACTTCTCGTTGATGATCAGGATGATGTCGGCCTCGTAGTTGATGGCCGACGAGCCGCGCAGGTGGTGGTTGCGGAGCCGGGCGGCCTTGAGGCCTTCTTTGTCGGCGGCAACGATCGCGATCATGGCAACCTGCTCCGAGAGCGCGATGTCCTTGAGGCCATTCACGACGAAGGTGACCTTCTCGGTCTCGGAGGTGGGCTCCGGGTACTGCGGCACCTTCTGGAGGTAGTCGACGATCACGAGCAGCTGGCGGTCGCCGGAGAGCGCCCGGTGCTTCTGGACCAGCAGCCGGATATTGTCGACCGTGCTGGCCGTCTGCGTGCCGCGCATCAGGAAGAGGTTCTGCCCGTAGCGCCCGATCCGGTCCAGGCTCGGCCGCAGCCGCGGGTTCGAGGCGAGCACGGGTCCGCCCTCGCCCTCGGCGACCCATGACCCCAGGATCTCGCGCCGGACATCCTGGACCTTGATGGCGCCCGTCTTGTGAGGCAGGTGGGCGAGCGCCGATTCCATGGCGATCATCCGGTTGAGCAGGTAGTGCTCTTCGTGCTCGAAGCAGATGTAGAGGACGTTGGCCTGGCCGCCGGACGCGACGTTGCGCGCCATCTGGAGCGCCATCGTGGTCTTGCCGGTTCCCTGCGCGCCGCCGATGAGCAGCAGCTCGCCGGGCCGGATGCCGTTCCCGATGGTCTTGTCGAGCGGCGTGAAGCCAAGCGGCACCGCCTGGTACTCGGCGAGGTTCCCGCTCGCGACACGGTCGTTCAGGTCCACCAGCACGTCGAGCGCCGAGCGCGGGACCAGGCTCCCGGTCGCCGCGTCGTATCGCCACTCGGCCTGGGGCTCACGGGTTGCAGGGCGCTCCATCTCGGTGCTCACGCGGTCTCACGCTCCCCTGGCATGCGGACGCAACGGGATCGTCCCCGTACGGCCATCGTAGCACTCGCGGGACCGCGAATCACTTCTCGGAACCGACCTCCGGCGGGACTCCCTGCCGGATGCGCGATCGCCCGCTCAGCCGGCCGGTCGGCCGGCGAACTCGTCGAAGAAGCACGCGAGTGCCCGGACGCCGGTCTCGAAGTTGGCCATGTCCATCCACTCGTTGGGCGCGTGAAAGTTGCCGTTCGGCGGCATGAAGCCCATCACCGTGACCGGCAGGCCCAGGATCGACTCGAAGCTGGCCGCGACCGGGACGGAACCGCCCTCGCGGACGAAGACCGGCGCCCGCCCGAACGTCGCCGCGAGGGCACGCGCATAGGCCTGCGTCGCCGGGTGATCCTCGGGCGTGAGCGTCGGCCGTCCGCCCCCCATCGCCACCACGTCCACGCGGACGCCGGGCGGCGCGACCTCCCGCACGTAGTCGCGGAGGAGCTCGAAGATGCGGATCGGGTCCTGGTCGGCGACCAGCCGGCACGTGATCTTGGCGTGGGCGCGTCCCGGGATGATGGTCTTGGTCCCCTCGCCCGAGAAGCCACCCCAGATGCCGTTGACGTCCAGCGTCGGCCGCGCGCTGCGACGCTCCATGGTCGTCCAGCCCGACTCACCCACGAGCGCCGGCACGTCCAGCTCGACGCGGAGCGCCTCCTCGTCGAAGGGGAGGGCGGCCATCGCCGCGCGCTCCGCGTCGGAAAGCGCGACCACGTCGTCGTAGAAGCCGGGGATGCGAACCCGGCCGTCCGCTCCCTTGAGGCTGGCGATGATCGAGGCGAGCGCGTTGATCGGGTTCTCGATCGCGCCGCCGTAGGCGCCCGAGTGGACGTCCTGGAAGGGCCCCCGGACGTGGATCTCCGCGGCCGCGAGGCCGCGCAGGCCCACGGTGATCGCGGGCAGGTTGCCCGCGAAGAAGCCGGAGTCGGCGACCAGCGCCACGTCGGCAGCCAGCCGGGCGGCGTTGGCGGTCAGCCACGGCTCCAGGTGGACGGAGCTCGATTCCTCCTCCCCCTCGAAGAGGAGGCGAAGGTTCAGCGGGAGTGCGCCGCGGGTGACAAGGACCGCCTCGACCGCGGACAGGGCGATGGAGATGTTCGACTTGTCATCCGACGCGCCGCGGGCCAGGACGCGACCGTCGCGGACGACGGGGTCGAAGGGCGCCGCCAGCCACTCGTCGAGCGGGTCGACCGGCTGAACATCGTAATGGCCGTAGAGGAGCACGGTCGGTGCGCCGGGCGCATTGAGCCAGTCCGCGTAGACGATCGGGTGGCCGCCCGTCTCGCTGACCTCGACGTGCTCCAGACCGCCGGCCAGCAGGTCGGCGGCCAGCTGCTCGGCGGCTCGCCGGCAATCCGGGGCGTGCTCGGGAATCCCGCTGATGCTGGGGATCCGCAGGAACTCCAGGTAGCGCGCGAGGCGCCGCTCGGCGGTCGCGTCCAGGTAGGCTGCCAGGGAGCTGGCAGGTGCAGGAATCGTCATGGCGTGCTCCACTCCTGGCGGGCGTGGCGCGGTGCGGCCCGCCCGCCGGTCGGCCGTCCGGGCGCCGCCTCGATCTCCCCGCTCGCGGTCTCAGGCAGGCTGCGGTGCGGGCACCGAATCCAGCTTCGGCACGACACCGTGGATGGGCTCCTTCGGGGGCAGGTCCGCGAAGAGCGCCTCGAACTCCGTTGCGTCGAGGGTCTCACGCTCGACGAGCTGCGCGGCGAGCGCATCGAGCTTGTCGCGGTGACGGGTCAGGACGTCCTGGGCCCGTGCGTACGCGTTGTCGATGATCGCCCGGACCTCGTCGTCGATCTGCCGAGCCACGTCGTCCGAGTAATTGCGCTGCTCGCCGATCCCGCGGCCCAGGAAGACCATCTCGTCGTGCTTCCCGAACGCGAGGGGCCCGAGCTTCTCGCTCATCCCGAACTCGGTGACCATCCGGCGGGCAAGCTCGCTGGCCTTCTCGATGTCGTTGGAGGCGCCCGTCGTGGTGTCCCCGAAGACGAGTCGCTCGGACGCGTTGCCGCCCAGCATGCCGGCGATCTTGTCCTCGAACTCGGTCTTGCTCTGGAGATAGCGATCCTCCGACGGGAGGGCCATCGTGTAGCCGAGCGCCATGCCGCGGCTGATGATCGTGACCTTCGCCACCGCGTCGCACTTCGGGAGGATCCGCTGGACCACGGCGTGGCCACCCTCGTGGTACGCGATGATCAGCTTCTCGGCATCCGAGATCACCCGGCTCTTGCGCTCCGGGCCGGCCACGATCCGCTCCAGCGCTTCCTGGAACTCGGGCATCCCGATGAGCTTCTTGTTCCGGCGTGCCGCCAGGATCGCCGCCTCGTTGACGAGGTTCGCGAGGTCCGCGCCGGAGAATCCCGGTGACTGCTTGGCGACGTCCTCGACGACGAATGCCTTGTCGAGCGGCTTGCCCTTCGAGTGCACCCGCAGGATCTCGACGCGGCCCCGCATGTCGGGGCGGTCCAGGATCACCTGCCGGTCGAAGCGGCCGGGCCGCAGCAGCGCCGGGTCCAGGACGTCGGGCCGGTTGGTGGCCGCCACGACGATCACGTTCGTCGCGGTGTCGAAGCCGTCCATCTCGACGAGGATCTGGTTCAGCGTCTGCTCGCGCTCGTCGTGGGAGCCGCCGAGGCCGGCGCCGCGCTGGCGCCCGACGGCGTCGATCTCATCCACGAACACGATGCACGGCGCGTTCCGCTTGGCCTGGTCGAACAGGTCGCGAACGCGGCTGGCGCCGACCCCCACGAACATCTCCACGAACTCCGAGCCGGAGATCGAGAAGAACGGCACGCCGGCCTCCCCGGCAACCGCCCGCGCCATCAGGGTCTTGCCGGTTCCCGGCGGGCCCACCAGGAGCACGCCGCGCGGGATCCG
>DAITNC010000137.1:0-4478 GCA_036834865.1 Candidatus Limnocylindrales bacterium
GCCAGGCAGGTGGACAAGGCCGTCTTCCCGGGAACGCAGGGTGGGCCCCTCATGCACGTCATCGCCGCGAAGGCGGTCGCCCTGCGCCTGGCCGCCACGCCCGCGTTCCGGGAGGACCAGCGCCGCACGGTGGAGAACGCCCGGGTGCTTGCCGCCGAGATCGGCTCCCGCGGCGGCCGGCTCATCACCGGCGGGACGGACAACCACCTCATGAGCGTGGACGTGACGCCGTTCGGGGTGACCGGCCGGGAAGCCGAGCGACTCCTTGACGACGTCGGGATCACGGTCAACAAGAACGCCATCCCGTTCGACGCGAACCCGCCCAACATCGCCTCGGGGATCCGGATCGGGACGCCCGCCACCACGACGCGCGGGTTCGGACCCGCCGAGATGCGCGAGATCGGTCGGCTGATCGTGGGCACTCTCACCTCGCGGGACGAGCCCGCCGAGCAGGCGAAGATCGCCGCCGAGGTTCGCGACGTCTGCGCGCGCTTCCCCGTTCCGGGGCTGCCCGAGGCGTGACCCGGTGAGCGAGGGCGTCGCATTTCCGGCCCTCGCCGCGTTCGCCACCGCGGCGATCCTCGCCCTGCTCCTGACGCCGATCGTCCGCCATCTCGCGCGCCGGTTCGAGGTCATGGATCATCCCGGGGAGCGACGCGTCAACACCGCGCCGGTCCCGCGCGGCGGCGGCATCGCGGTTGCCCTCGCCTTCGTGATCACGTCGCTCGGCCTGCTGGTCGCCCACTCGATGGTCGGGATCTGGCCCGCCTCGGACGCGCCGGCGGCGAGCGAGGTCGTCGCGCTGGTCGGCGGGGCGGCGCTGGCCGCCTTCCTCGGCAGCCTGGACGACTGGTTCGACCTTCGCGCCCGCTGGCAGCTGGCCGGGCAGCTGATCCTCGCCGGGCTGGCGGTGGGGCTCGGCATCACCGTGACGCTGCTCGCCAACCCGTTCGGGCCCGGCTTCATCCATCTCAGCGGCATCTTCGAGGCCACCTTCGCCGTTCTCTGGATCCTGGGCATGATCAACAGCATCAACTTCATCGACGGGCTCGACGGGCTCTCGTCCGGCGTGGCGCTGATCGCGGCGCTCACGCTCGGGACGATCAGCCTGACCGGCCCCATCGACCAGCCCGTCGTCGCGCTCTTCTGCTTCGCGCTGGCCGGGGCGCTCCTCGGCTTCCTCCGCTGGAACCTCCACCCGGCCTCCATCTTCGTGGGGACGAGCGGCGTGATGGTGATCGGCTATGTCCTGGCGCTGCTGTCCATCCTCGGCAGCGCCAAGGTGGCGGTCGCGCTTCTCGTCCTCGGCGTCCCGATCATCGACACGTTCTGGATCATCGTCCGGCGCCTTTCCGAGGGGCGGTCCCCGTTCTCGCCGGATCGCGGCCACATCCACCACCGGCTCCTGGAGCTCGGCCTCTCCCACGCCCAGACGGTGCTCGCCATCTACGCGGTCTGCATCGCGCTGGCGGTGCTGTCGCTGCTCCTCTCCGGCACCGGCCAGCTGTACGCGTTCCTGGGCGTCTTCGTGATCTTCGGGCTCGCGCTCTTCCTGCTGAGCCGCGCGGCCGGGGGGGACGAGGCCGGCTGAGGAGCGCTACGCTTGGTGCGCCCGGCCCGCCGGCCGGACGCGGTCGCCGTGAGGTGCAGACGTGAAGCGGTCGCGGCAGGAGTCGTGGGCGCTCGATGCGGTCGTCGCGCTGGTCGAGGCGCCCGGCCTCCGGACCTGGCTGGCGATCGTGGGCGCGGCGCTGGCCATCGGGACCGCCGGATACATGATCCTGGAGGGCTGGGGGCTCTCCGACGCCCTCTACATGACGGTCATCAGCGTCTCCACGGCCGGCTTCCGGGAAGTCCGCGACCTTGACGCGGTGGGCCGGCTGTGGACGATGCTGGTCATCGGCTTCGGGGTTGTCCTCATCTTCGGCAGCGTGGGCCTCGTGACCGAGTACCTCGTGACCGAGGCGACGAGCGGACGGAGGGTCGGACGACGCATGACACGCCAGGTGGAGGAGCTCCGGGAGCACTTCGTCGTGTGCGGCTACGGCCGCGTCGGCTCCACGGTCGCCCGGGAGCTGGTCCATGACGGCGAGCGGTTCGTGGTCATCGACGTCAACCCTGAGTCGCTGAAGCGCGCCCGCGACGACGGCTGCCTGGTCGTCGAGGGCGACGCGACCGACGATGCGACCCTCCGTGCCGGCGGGATCGTGCGCGCGAAGGGGTTGGTCGCGACGATCGATTCCGACGCCCAGAACGTCTACGTCATCCTCTCGGCCCGGGCGCTCAACCCGGGGCTGTTCGTGGTCGGCAGGGCCAGCACGCCCGCCGCCGAGGAGAAGCTGGCGCGGGCCGGCGCCGACCGCGTGGTCTCGCCCTACACGATGGCCGGTCGGCGCCTGGCCGAGCTTGCCGTGCGCCCGCGGGTGGTGGACTTTTTGGACGCGGCGCTCTCCCACGGCGAGCTCTCGTTCAGCCTCGAGGAGTTCCACGTTCGGGCGGGCGGCCCGCTGGAAGGGGTCAGCGTCGTCGAGCTCCGCGAGCGCGGGCTCTTCGTGCTCGCGATCCTCGCGGGGGACAACCGCTACGCCGCGAACCCGCCGGATGACCGCCGGCTCGTCGGGGGTGAGACGCTCATCGCATCGGGTTCCGCCGACGCCCTGGCTGCCGCGAGGGCCGAGCCGGCCGAGAGCGGCCGCGCACCGAAGGCGGGAGGGCGATGACGGTACTGGCGATCGCGGTCCTCGCCGCGACCGTCGCGCTTGCCGTGCTCTCGGTGGGGGTTGCGCTGGTCGCCCGCGAGCGCGGTCGGCGTCAGCGCATATGCCTGGAGGATCGAAGGCGCGCCGAGCGCCTGATCTGGCAGCGTCTCGACTGGGTGGCCGGACCCCTGCCTTCTCGCCCGGGGTCGGCTGTCCCGCGCGCGACCGCGGCGCCGACCGACCAGGAGCTGCCGGAGGCGGATCCGACCGACATCTCGCCGCGCCGGCAGCTCTGGCGCGACACGTCCGCGGTGCTGTTCGTCGGCGTGCTCGCGGTCCTTGCCGTGGGCTTCCTTCCCCCGCCTGGTCCCGCGCCGCAGGGCGGGGTCCTCGGCGTCACGTCGTCGCCCGCCTCCTCCCCGGCGGCCACTGCCCGGACCACCGGCGCGGCGCCGCAGGTCACGCCGCCGATCCACGGCTCGGACCGCGGCACCCTCACCGGTCCGGCCGCAACCGGGACCCCGCGCCCGAGCGCGGCGCGAGAGTCACGCCCGGCCTCGACTCCGGCGGCGTCCGGCCGGTGATGGTTGCCCGCGCCGCGCTCCCGTTGCTATACTCGCGCGGCCTCGCCAGGGAGCCGAATCGCCGTGCCCGAACGGGCCTGGGGTTACTTCGCACTCTTCTCCGAGATCGGCCTCGTGCTCCTCGTGACGGTCCTGGTGGGCGTGCTGGGCGGATACTGGGTGGACCAGCAGCTGCGAACGCTGCCGATCTTCGTCCTCGTCGGGCTCTTCCTCGGGCTCGGAGCGGGCGCCCGGGCCGTCTACCAGCTCATCAGCAGGTTCCTGGCGACCTTCGACGACTGACCCGAGAGAGCGTGGCGCGGCCGCGCTCCCGGGCGTGGAGACAGCGTGGCTGACAGCGGAACATGGAGGCACCCGCGGAGGGCGCCCGCGAAGGCGGCGGCGTGAGCCGGTTCCTGACGCGGCGCACCCTTGTCGTCCTCGTGCTTGCCGTGCTGGCCGTCGACATCCTTGCCTACCTCGTCGCGCCCCCCGCAGAGCCGGCCGCGGCGTCCGGGACGGCCTGTGCGTATCCCGTCTGCTTCATCAACGGGAACCTGGAGCTCCCCGCGCCGCACGTGATCGTGGACCTGGACCCGGCCAACCCCACGCCGACCGGGCCGCTCGTGGTGGGCTTCTGGCCCAGCATCACGAGCACGCTCTTCACGATGTGGATCGTCATCCTCCTCGTGCTGGGCCTGTCGATCGCCATGACGCGGCGGCGCGACGTCATCCCCGGACGCCTCCAGAACGCGGCCGAGCTGGCCTACGAATCCCTGGAGAACTTCGCGCTCTCGCTGGGCGGTGAGCGTGCCCGGCCGTACGTGCCGTGGTTCGCCGGCCTCTTCATCTTCATCGTGGCCGGCAACTGGATCGGCCTGATCTCGCCGGTCGGCAAGCTCGAGGAGCTGCGCGCGCCGACCAGCGACGTGAACGTGACGCTGGGCCTCGCGCTGGTCAGCTTCACGGTGTTCCAGGTGGAGGGCTTCCGGAAGCTGGGCGTCGGCGGCTACCTCGGCAAGTTCTTCCCGCTCTACGAGTTCAGGAACGGCGTTGGCGCCGGCGTCATCGCCCTGTTCGTCGGGTTGATCGAGCTCCTGCTCGAGTTCATCAAGCCTGTCACGCTGTCAATGCGACTCTTCGGCAACATCTACGGCGGCGAAGTCGCGCTCGGCGTGGTCACCGGCCTCACCGTGGCCATCCTGCCGGTCGCGCT
>DAITNC010000138.1:0-4470 GCA_036834865.1 Candidatus Limnocylindrales bacterium
TGGCCGGCGCCTGACGGCCCGAAGGCGCTCCCCGGCACGGCCGCCACGTGCTCCTCGGCGAGGAGGCGCTCGACGAACTCCTCGTCGTCCATGCCGGTTGACGTGATGCGCGGGAACGCGTAGAAGGCTCCGCGCGGCTCGAACGTAGCGAGGCCAAGCGCGTTCAGGCCGTCCACGAGGAGGCGCCGGCGACGGTCGTACTCGGCGCGCATCGCCTCGACGTCCGCGTCGGCGGTCTGGAGCGCCACGAGCGCCGCGTCCTGCGCCGTCGTGGGCGCCGACATGATCCCGTACTGGTGGACCTTGACGATCCCGTCGAGGATGCCGGCCGGTGCGCAGGCGTAGCCGACCCGCCAGCCGGTCATCGCGTAGGCCTTCGAGAAGCCGCCGATGAGGATCGTGCGCTCGCGCATCTCGGGCAACGCGCTCATCGCCCGGTGGCGGTATCCCCCGTAGGCCAGCCGGTCGTAGATCTCGTCCGAGTAGACCAGCAGGTCGTTCGCCACGGCGATCCGCGCAAGCTCGTCCTGGACGGCCTCGGGAAGGACGGCGCCGGTCGGGTTGCACGGAAACCCGAGGAAGAGCGCCTTCGTCCGCGGCGTCACCGCGGCTGCCACAGCGGCCGGGTCCAGCGCGAAGTCGTCCTCGAAGCGCGTCGCGACGTGGCGGACCGTGCCGCCGGCGAACACGACCGCCGGGACGTACGCGACGTAGGACGGCTCGTGGAGGATCACCTCGTCGCCGGGGTCGATCGTCGCCCGGAGCGCCAGGTCCACGGCCTCGGAGGCGCCCACCGTGACGAGGATCTCCCGGGCCGGGTCGTAGCGGACGCCATAGCGCCGCTCGAGGTGCTCGGAGATCGCGGTCCGCAGCTCCAGCGTCCCGTAGTTGCTGGTGTAGTGGGTCCGCTTCGCCCGCAGCGACGCGATCCCCGCCTCGATCACCTGCGGCGGCGTCGCGAAGTCCGGCTCCCCCACGCCCAGGCTGATCACGTCGTCCATCGTCGCGGCGATGTCGAAGAAGCGCCGGATGCCGGACGGGGGCACGGCCCGGACGCGCGCCGAGAGGGCCCGCTCCGCGAGCGGGGGCCGAGGCTTCGAGGTTGTCATTGGACGCTCCCCACGGGCTGGCGCAGGGCGGCGAGGCCTGCCGGCTCCAGGCGTCGCCAATCGGCTTCCGCGGTGATCGCCTCGTAGGCCCGTGCGAGGCGGAAGAGGGCCAGCTCGCTCCAGGCCGGGCCGATCAGCTGGAGCCCCACGGGCAGGCCGTCCGAGAGGCCAGCCGGGATGCTGATCCCGGGCAGGCCCGCCATGTTGACCGGGAGCGTGCAGGCGTCGGATAGGTACATCGCGACGGGATCCTCCAGCCTGGCCCCGAACGGCCAGGCCACGAACGGGCTGGTGGGCGCGACGAGGGCGTCGATTCCCGCCCCGAAGGCCGCGTCGAAATCAGCCTTGATGAGCGTGCGGACCTTCTGGGCCTTCAGGTAGTACGCATCGTAGTAGCCTGCCGAGAGCGCGTAGGTCCCCAGCATGATCCGGCGCTTCACCTCGGGACCGAAGCCGGAACCGCGCGTCGCGAGGTAGTTGGCCAGCACGTCGCCGTCGTGGACGGCGTGGCCGAAGCGGATCCCGTCGTACCGGGCGAGGTTCGCCGACGCCTCCGCCGGCGCGACGATGTAGTAGGTCGCCAGGCCGTAGTCAGTGTGGGGCAGGCTCACGTCCACGATCTCCGCGCCCCCGGCGGCGAGAGCCGCCACCGCCTCGCGGACGCGGGCCTCCACGCCCGGTTCCATGCCGGCCACGAAGTACTCGCGCGGCAGACCCAGGCGAAGGCCCCGGACGTGGCCCGCGGCCTCGTCGTTCGAGACGGGAAGGTGCAGCAGCGCCTGCGGGACCGGGACCGGGGCCGAGGTCGAGTCGCGCTCATCGCGGCCCGCGATCGCGTGAAGGAGCATGGCTGCGTCGCGCACGTCGCGCGCAAGCGGCCCGACCTGGTCCAGCGAGGAGGCGAAGGCGACGATCCCGTAGCGGCTGACCCTGCCGTAGGTGGGCTTGAGTCCCACGATCCCGGTCATGGCCGCCGGCTGGCGGATGGAGCCGCCCGTGTCGGTGCCGATGCTGAGCGGCACGTGGCCGGCCGCGACGCTCGCCGCCGAGCCCCCGGAGCTGCCCCCGGGCACACGGCCCAGGTCCCACGGGTTGGCGGTCGGGCCGTAGGCCGAGTGCTCGGTGGACGACCCCATCGCGAACTCGTCCATGTTCAGCTTGCCGAGGACCACCGCACCGGCGTCACGCAGCCGCTCGGTGATGTGGGCGTCGTACGGGGCGATGTACCCGGCGAGGATCCGCGAGCCCGCCGTGCACTGGCCGCCGCGGACCGAGACCAGGTCCTTCAGGCCCACCGGCACGCCGCAGAGCGGGTGCAGGGCCGCGAGCGCCGTCGCGCCCTCTCCGCGAGCGACGACCAGCCGCGCATCGGCGTCGTCAGCGGCGGCCAGGGCGCCGGCACGGTCGATGACCAGCCACGCGTTGAGGGCGGGGTTCTCGCGCTCCGCGAGGGCGAGATGGGCCTCGACGAGGTCGCGCGAGGAGAGGTCGCCGGCGCGCAGCCGGTCGCTCATCGCCGCGGCGGTCAGGCGGGTCAGCCGGGTGTCGGTCATCGGACGTTCAGTCGCCGCCGAGGATGGCGGGCACCACCACGTAGCTCCCGTCCCGGTCCGGGGCGTTGGCCAGCGCCTCGGCCTGCGAGAGCGAGGGTCGCGCCACGTCCTCGCGGAGGATGTTCTCCAGCTCGATCGTCTGGGCGGTCGGGGGGATGGCGTCCGTGTCGAGCCGGGCCAGCACGAGATACTGGTCCAGGATGTGGTTGAGCTGGACCTCGAGCCGGGCGAGCTCGTCGTCGGCGAGGCCGAGGCGGGCGAGGTGGGCGACGTGCTCGACGTCGCCGCGCGAGAGGTTGCCCATGGCGCTCGATGATAGCCGACCTCGGTGGTCAGCCCCCGCGCACGGCGGCGAGCGCCCGACGCGCCTGGGCGAGGTGAAACCGGTCGTGGCCGGCCGTCATCGTGAACATCAGTCCCAGCGATTCCGGGCCGCGCTCCCGGTGGCGCACGGCGCGCGACCGCCGATCCGGCGCGGCGGCACTCCAGAGGGCGAGATTCGCCACCCGGAGCGCCTCGAACAGCCGGAGCAGCTCCTCCGGGTCGGCGTGCCCGTGGTCGAGCGCGGCGACCCAGCGATCCTGGTCGTAGCCGACGATCTCCGGGTCGTCCTCGGCGAGCGCCCAACGGTAGCGGCCGCTCATGACGAGCTCCGCATCGACGGCGTGGCCGAGGCATTCCAGGACCGACCATTCGGCGGGTGCAGGGCGCGCCCGAAGATCGGGCCCGGCCTCGGCGACCATCGCGCGCCATGCCGCGACCGCTGACGCCTGCACCGCGGCCGGGTCGTCGTACCCCACCAGCCCCACGAGGTGCCGCTGGTAGCCCTGCGGATCCGCCAGATTGTCCGGGGTCCTGCCGTCGGCCGGTTCAATGCCTCTCGTCACGTCGGCGTCTCCTCACCCGCCAGGAGCCGCCGGAACGCGTCCTCGTCGAGGACGGGCACCCCGAGCTCCTGGGCCTTCTGCAGCTTCGAGCCGGCATTCTCGCCGGCGACGAGATAGTCCGTCTTTCGCGAAACGGAGCCCGCGACCCTGCCCCCCGCGGCACGGATCGCGTCCTCGGCCTCCGCCCGGCTGAGGCCCGAAAGCGTGCCGGTCACCACGAGCGTCCTCCCGGCAAGCGCTCCGGCCGGTCCCTCGCCGATCGCGGGGCGCGCCACGGGGCGCTCCGCTTCCACCCCCGCCGCGACGAGATCGTCGAGAATCCCGGCGGTCGCCGGGTCGGCGAAGAAGCGGGCCAGGCTGGCAGCGACGGCGGTCCCGACGCCGGGCACCTCCTCGAACGCGGCCGGCTCGTCGTTCGCGATGCGGCGGAGCTCGGCTGCGACCCGCGCGGTCCAGCCGTCGGGTCCACCCATCGGCGCCTTTTCGGCGGGCCGGACCCGGCCGGCAAGCCAGGCGGCGACGTCGATCGCGGTCTGCTCCCCGACCTGCGGGATGCCCAGGGCGTTGAGGAGCCTGGCCAGCGGCCGCCGGCGCGCACGCTCGATCGCCGCGGCGAGGTTCTCCGCGCTCTTCCGGGCGAACCGGTCAAGAGACTCGAGGGTGGCGACGTCGAGCCGGAAGAAGTCGCCCCGTGAGTGGATCATCCCGCGCTGGAGGAGCTGGACGAGCACCGCCCAGCCGGCGCCCTCGATGTCCATCCCGCCGCGACCGGCGAAGTGGGCGTACTCGTGGATGACGCGTGCCGGGCAGCCCTGGTTCGGGCAGTAGTGGCGAACGGCGCCATCGTCGCGGACGATCGGCGTGGTGCAGACCGGGCAGCGCGCGGGCATCTCGAAGATGCGCTCCGCGCCGGTGCGCCGC
>DAITNC010000139.1:0-4432 GCA_036834865.1 Candidatus Limnocylindrales bacterium
CCGGATCGCGAAGGCGGTCCCGAACCAGCTCGGCATCCGCCTCGACGAGGCGCTCGCGCTGAGCCCGCAGCTCCACGAGATGTACGCGGCTGAGCCCCCGGTTCGCCGGATCATCGATTTCGCGAAGCAGCTGGAGGGCGTGGCCCGGAACGCGTCCACCCACGCTGCTGGCGTCGTCATCAGCCGCGAGCCGCTGACCGAGCTGATGCCGCTCCAGAAGGCCACCAACTCGGACGCCACCATGACCCAGTGCGAGATGCACGGGGTGGAGGCGCTGGGGCTCCTCAAGTTCGACTTCCTGGGCCTCTCGAACCTGACGATCCTGCGCCAGGCAGTGGACCTGGTCCGCGCGCATCGCGGCGTCGAGATCGACCTGGACCGGATCCCGCTCGATGACAAGAGGACGTTCGACCTGCTGGCATCCGGCGAGACGACCGGGGTCTTCCAGCTGGAGTCGGCGGGGATGCGGCGCTACATCCGCGAGCTGCAGCCCACGTCGGTGTACGACCTCGCGGCGATGGTCGCGCTCTACCGGCCCGGTCCCATGGACAACATCCCGCACTACATCGCCCGCAAGCACGGGCGCGAGCCGGTGACCTACCTCCATCCGCTCCTGGAGCCGTACCTGGACCGGACGTACGGCGTCTTCGTCTACCAGGAGGACATCATGGCCGCGGCGGTCGGCCTGGCCGGCTTCACGGGGCCGGAAGCGGACACGCTGGGCTACGCGATCCGGAAGAAGAAGTCCTCGGTCCTTCACTCCCTCAAGGACAAGTTCGTCACGCAGGCGGCCGAGCGAGGCGTCCGGCCCGAGACGATCGACGCCGTCTTCAAGGCCTTCGAGCCGTTCGAGCGCTACGGCTTCAACAAGGCCCACGCCACCTGCTACGGCCTGGTCGCCTACCAGACGGCCTACCTCAAGGCCAACTACACCGTCGAGTACATGACCAGCGTCCTGACGGCGATCCGCGACAACGCCGAGAAGGTCGCCGCCGCGGTGGCCGAGTGCCGGCGCCTCGGGATCTCCGTCCTGCCGCCGGACGTGCACGCCAGCCACCTCGAGTTCACCGTCGAGGGCTCGGCGATCCGGTTCGGGCTGCTGGCCGTGAAGAACGTCGGCCAGGGCGCCATCGAGTCGATCATCGCGGCGCGCGAGTCGGGCGGGCCGTTCCGTTCGTTCGCCGATTTCTGCAACCGGATCGACCTGCGGCTGACGAACAAGCGCGTCCTCGAGTCCCTCGTGAAGGTCGGCGCGCTCAGCGCGTTCGGCCACCCCGGCCGGCTTCTGGATGCGCTCGACGAGACGCTCGCCACGGCGCAGGCCGACCAGCGCGAGCGTGCCTCGGGCCAGATCAGCTTCTTCGACCTTGCCTCGGAGCCCGCGGCGCTCGAGGCGCCGCTGCCAGCCGCGCCCGAGGTCCCTACCCGCGAGCGCCTCCGCTGGGAGAAAGAGCTCCTGGGGCTCTACCTCTCGGACCATCCGCTCGGCGAGGTGGCGGAGCGGATCGGCCACTTCGTGACCGCGTACTCCGGCGACCTGAAGGACGAGACACTCGACGGGCAGCGGGTCGTGGTGGGCGGCGTGGTCACGGGCAGCCGCACGGTGGTCACGAAGGCAAAGGCGACGATGGCCGTCGTCACGCTGGAGGACCTGCAGGGCGCGATCGAGGTGGTCGTCTTCCCGCGGCTCCACGAGCAGACGATCGGGACGTGGACCGAGGGCGTGATCCTGCTGGTTGCCGGCCGCATCGATCACCGCGGCGAGGAGGTCTCGCTGCTGGCGGACGCGGCCTGGGAGTGGGACGCGGCGGCCGCGCGCGGCCAGGACGCGTTCGCGGCGGAAGTCGCGGCGGGCGAGCGAGGCTCGCGCGGCGGGCGCGGCCGGACGATTGGCTCCCGCGGGGCCGGCGCGAACGGCAACGGCGCGAACGGCAACGGCCAGGGCGCAGCCGCGAAGCGCGGGGCCGATGCCGGGGCGGCGTGGGCCAGCGGCGGGCAGGCTGCCCGAGATCAGGGCGAGCTGCGGTCCGGGGACCCGGGCGAGCAGCCGTCCGGCGCCCCGGGCGCGATGCCGCCGGAACCGCTCCCCGGGTCGTCGGAGCCGGCGGACCTGGAGGCCGCGGCCCCCGACTTCGAGGTGCCGGCGCTCCCGGAGGAAGCGCGCCCGCGCGCGATCGCGTCCGCCGCCGAGCCGACCGTGCCGATCGAGGCCGGACCGGCCGGTCGCCTCCACGTCCGGTTCGGGGCCGGCGTCGAGCCCGATGTCCTCGCGGGGGCCATGGCCACCGTCCGCGACCTCCTCCGATCACGGCCTGGCACGACCCGGGTCACGGTGCACCTCCCGCAGGGCCCCGGCCGGGCCGCCCTGCCCATGGAGCTGCGATCGGGCGTCGCCTACGACGCGGACCTGGTCGCGGACGTCGGCCGCCGGCTCCGCCCGGAGATCTGCGTGCTGGAGCTCGTGCTCTCCGACGACGCCCTGGGTGCCTCGGCCTGACTCGGCGTCAGCCGCGGGCGACCTCGGAATCCTGTGCCGCCCGCATCGCCTGGACCACGGACATCCGGTCGCCGAACTCGCTCCGGAGGGCGTGCAGCGCCGGGGCCTCGATGTCGAGCTCGCTCGCGATCTCGTCCAGCGTCGCGCTCTCGGCGGACGAGATCGACGCGTCCGCGGCCGCGGCGAGGAAGCACGCGCGGAGGAGCCGGAGGCGCTGGTCCGGGTCTGAGATCTGCTTGAACTCGCGGGTGACCAGGTAGTCCTCCGTGGAGCCGAACAGGCGGGCCTGCTGCTTCGCCGCCTCGACCACCAGGACCGCCTCGGCCTCGCCGATCCCGCTCTCCTCGACCAGGGTCCGCTCCATGAACGCGGTCTCGTCGGGGCTCATGACGAGGTCGGCATTCGCCACGCGGGCCAGCACGTACGAGGCGGCCGCGAGGTAACGGGCCCGTTCCGGCGGGAGCGCCTCAAGCTGGGACACGATGCGACGGACCGTGGCTGTGTCCGCGCCCGGCACGCCGCCCGGCCGCGCCTCGCCGTTCCCGGGCTCGGTCGCGCCGTGGATCATCCCGGGCGCTGCGTCGGCGCCGGGCTGGAGGCGCGGGTCCGGCTCGGCGCTGCCTCCGAGCAGGCGATGGAAGATGCTCATGGGATCTCCTCGGGGGACGGATCGGGGAATCGCCGACGTGCGGCGTTCGCGGTCGGAAGCGTACTCCAGCGTGCTCCGGGACCCGGTCGGGCCGGACACGAGTACGCCTCCACAGCCCTGGGGGGAAGGGCAGCAGAGGCGTTGCTGCAAGGATCGCTGGTCGCGGGCACCGCCGGAGAGGGCCGATTGTCCCGCGGTTGGGGGGCCATCTGGCAGGCTCTGCCCGCCGGTCGCGCCACGCTTCACGTCGCGGCGACGCGGTGGCGGTCCCGGCGCGTGCTAGTTGTCGAGCGGGATGAAGAGCGTTCGGAAGTCCCCGTCCTTCGGTCCGTAGATCAGCAGGACCACGGTCCGGTCGGCGATGGCCTTGACGGCGATGTTGCCGATCAGCGGGCTGTTGTCACAGGTCGGGAGGTCCGTCGCGTCGCTGGCGTAGGCGTGGATCGATCCGGTGTAGGAGCCGGGGTCGAGCTGGTACGTCCCGGTGCCGCCTGGCCCGGCCGCGGTGAGGGAGTTGGCGTCGTCACCGACCGTCTTGGTGCAGCCGTTCCCGGTGCTGAAGTACCAGGTCGAGTTGGCCGCCGCCGGCAGCACCTGGTCGAACCCGTTCGAGTCGACGACAAGCAGCGCCTTCCCGGGGGCCGGCGTCGTCTGGGCAAACGTGCCACCGCTGGATTGCTGGAAGAAGGGCTGGATCTCCGCGAACCTGCGCCCGGAATCCTGGGTCGTGTCCCCGGTCGTCAGGATGAACGTGATGACCTCGCCGCCCTTGAGCGTCTCGTCCTGCGAAGCCAGCTGGCTGCCGTTCCCGGTGGTGCCCCCCCAGTAGAAGGAGAGCGACATGTCGCCGGCGGCATCCGACACGGTCGGGTCGAAGAACGCGCTCGCCGTCCCGTACGGAACCGACAGCAGCGGCGTGTCACCGGGGGAAGCCAACGGCGCCGCGTACACGTCGATCGGGCCAGGATCGCCGTTCAGCGGCGCGTATGCATTGACGATCCGCACCTTCGCGCCGCTTGCCCGCTGGCCCGCCGACAGCCCGCCGCCTCCCGCGGGGACGCCGACGTTCGCGCTCGACGCCGCGCCGCCGGACGAGCCGGAGCTCGAGGCCCCCGCGGCTGGCCCGGACCCGCCGGACGAGCAGCCGAGCACCAACACGATGGTCACGATCAACGACATGGTGCGGCGCATCGCGAGACCCCTCCGGTTGTTCGCGCCCGGGCGCCCGACGGCCAGCCGGGTTGGAGGCAATCCTCCTGGTGCCGGAGCCGGGACTTGAACCCGGA
>DAITNC010000140.1:0-1386 GCA_036834865.1 Candidatus Limnocylindrales bacterium
GTCAGTCAAGGCGGAACACCTCCTCGAGGCGTCGGTGGAAGCCCGTCGCCGGGTCGGTGCACGGATCGATCAGGGAGGCCATGTCAGCCTGCCAGCGGGCGTTGACCGGGGCCGCGTCCATCATGGCCCGGAAGCGGCCGAAATCGTCCACCTCGAAGACGCCGAACAGGTCGTCGTCCCGCACGTAGATCGAGTAGTCGCGGCAGCCCGCCGCGCGGAGCGCCTCGAGCATCTCCGGCCAGACGGCCGCGTGGCGGCGCCGGTACTCGGCCTCCGCCCCGGGCAGGAGCTTCATCGTGAAGGCGACACGTTCCATGGCGTTCCTCGTGCCGCTGAGTGCGAGGGCCCCGGCGGCCGCTGGCCGCCGGGGCCCTCCGCGAGTGCGTTCGGGCTAGAAGCCGAACGACGCGACGAACTGGTCGATGTTGGCCTTGTTGAACACGAATGGCGGGCCGAGGACAACGACGTTGTCCTTGCCGATCGTGTAGGGCGCGCCGTTGTTGAGGCTGCTGACCGTGAAGGTCTCGCCCTCGGCACCCTTGATCGTGCCGTTGACGAGGTCAGCCGCGACGGCGTACGCGAGGTAGCCGAGGTCGGTGACGTTCCAGAGTGCGAACTCCGGCGCCTCGCCGCCCTTGACGTAGTCCTGCATGCCCTTGGGCGTGCCGAGACCGGTCACGAACACGGAGCCGGTCTTCTTGGCCGCCCTGACGACCTGGGCCGCGGCGACGATGCCGACGGTGGTCGGGGCGATGATGACCTTGAGGTTCGGGTGCGCCTGGAGCAGGCCCTGGGCCTGCGTGGTGCTCACCTGCGGGTCGTCGTTGCCGTAGACGACGCCGTCGAGCACGAGGCCCTTGTACTTGGGATCCTTGAGCGTGGTCTTCATGGCGTCGATCCAGGCGTTCTGGTTCGTCGCCGACTGCGCGGCGGAGAGGACGGCGATCTCGCCGGTGCAGCTGGGGGCTTCGTCACACGCCATGTCGGCGAGGCCCTTGCCGATGCCGGCCGTGTCGGCCTGGTTGACGAAGACGTTGTAGGCGCCGACGGCCGGGCTGGAGTCGTAGCCGACGACCTTGACGCCCGCGGCCATGGCGGCCTGGAGGGCCGGCGCGACAGCCGTCGCGTCGTCAGCGGAGATCACGATGGCGCTGACGCCCTGGGTGGTCGCGGTCTGGATGAAGGGGACCTGCTGCGTGGCATCCGCCGCGCTCGGGCCGACCTGCGTGACGGTCCCGCCGAGGTCGGTGGCCGCCTTCTGGGCGCCCTTGAAGGCGACGTCGAAGTACGGGTTGTTGATCTGCTTGGGGATGACGACGACGTTGAGGGCAGCCGCCGACGGGGCGGCGGCCGAGGGCGCCGCCGACGGGGCGGCGACGGATGGGG
>DAITNC010000140.1:1486-4354 GCA_036834865.1 Candidatus Limnocylindrales bacterium
GCCGCCGACGGGGCGGCGGCCGAGGGCGCCGCCGACGGGGCGGCGACGGATGGGGCCGCCGACGGGGCCGTGGTTGCGGACGAGCTGCAGGCTGCCACGACAAGGGCCAGGACGGCCACTCCCGCAGCGAGCCGCTGAGCGCGATAGATCATGTAACTGTCTCCTCCTCGAGTCTGATCAAACGACCTCGCCACGTTCGACCGAGCCGGCCGGCGGGTGCCGGCCTCGGCGAGCTCGATCACTGTACGACCTGGTTTGGCGAGCAAGGTAGGGAGCGGTGACCGAGCCGATCAGGAGGAGCCCGACGGCAACCGCCTGATACTCGCTCGAGACGCCCGCGAGCCGCAGCGCGTTCTGCAGCACGGAAAGGGTGAACACGGCAAGGATGACGCCCGTGATGGTGCCCTTGCCGCCGTTGATGTCGACGCCGCCCAGCAGGACGATGGTGACCACGACCAGCGTCAGGCCGGTCCCGTTGTCGGCCCTCGCGCTGGAGAAGCGCGCGGCGAGGATCACGCCGGCGAGCGCGGCGATCACACCGGAAAGGACGAAGAGCGCGGCCTTCAGGGTGCCGACCCGGACCCCGGAATACCGGGCCGCGTCCTTGTTCTTGCCGACCGCGAACACCTGGCGGCCGATCCATGTCCGGTGGGCGACGAGGTAGAAGACGACGCCGAGGACTGCGAAGACGATCAGCGTCCAGGGGACCGGCGTGCCGGGGATGTTGCCGAAGCCGAAGGCCGTGAAGCCCGCGGGGAAGTTGCTGACGGCGGTCGGCCCCAGGACCACGTTCGCCAGGCCCCGGAACAGGGCGAGCGTGCCGAGCGTGACGACCAGGGATGGAAGGCCGATCCGGGCCACGAGCAGCCCGTTGAGGAGGCCGCCGAGCGCTCCCACCACGAGGACGATCGGGATCCCGGCCTCGATCGGGACGCCGGCGGCCCACAGCCAGCCGAGGATCGCGCCGGACAGCCCGATCATCGACTCGACGGAGAGGTCGATCTCGCCGGTGATGATGATCAGCGTCATGGGCAGGGCCACGATCGCGACCTCCATCACCGCGCTGACGAGGTTCGCGAAGTTGGGGCCCGTCAGGAAGAACTTCGAGAGCCGGGTGCCCTCGACCACGAGGAGCGCCAGGATCACGAGCAGCACGGATTCCCAGCGCAGGAGGCCGGACGCGCGCTGGAACAGCGGCCTGCTCGCAGCCACCGGCGCGCCGGCTGCCGTGGCGCCGGGGTTCGGGGAGGCGCGGCGCGGGTTGGTCATCGGAATGCGTGCTCGGCGGCGACGCGTCGCTCGCGACGCTGGATGAGGGCATCGGCCGTGACGGCCACCAGGATCACCGCGCCGTAGATCACCTGGAGCAGCTCCTGCGGCATCTGGAGCAGAAGGAGCGAGTTGTTGATCAGGCCCAGGAAGAGCGCGCCGAGCGCCGCGCCGACGACCGTGCCCGCACCACCGGCGATCGTGACCCCGCCGACGACCGCGGCGGCAATGATCTGGAGCGCCACGCCGGATGCCGACGTCGCGTAGATCGTCCCGAACTCCATCCCCCAGAGGACCCCGGCGATGCCGGCCAGGAGGCCACAGGCGGAGAAGGCGCCGAAGACCATGAGGCGTGATCGGATGCCGATGATCATGGCGGCCTCGGCGTTGCTGCCCACGGCGTAGAGCTGCCGGCCGAATCGAGTCAGGCGCAGGACCAGGGCGACCACCACGACCACGACGATCGCGAGGATGACGAACAGCGGCACGCCGAAGAACGCCGAGGTCGCCGCGTCCGAGTAACCGGGCGGCAGGTCCGCCAGGTTCACTTCGTGGCCGCCGGCGACGAAGAAGTCGAGCCCGCGGAAGATGCTCAGCGTCCCCAGCGTGGCCACCAGCGAGGGGACCCGGAGCAGAGTGATGATCGCGCCGTTGGCCATGCCGAGCACGAGGCCGAGGCCGACGCCCACGAGCCACGCCATCGGGACGGGCAGTGCCTTCTGGCGGAGGACGTCGGCCACGACGAACGCGACGAGGCCGATCGTCGACTCGACCGACAGGTCCACGTTCTTCGTGATGATGACCATCGACTCGCCGACCGCCGCGATCGCGATGATCGCGGCAAGCGTGGCCACCTGGCTCAGGTTCGAGAGCGACAGGAAGTGCGGCGCCAGGAGCGCCACGACGAGGCACAGCACGACCATCACGCCGGCCAGGGTCAGCTCGCGCGAGCGTCCAACCGTGCTGAGGATGCGCGCGCCCGCGCCGGGCCCGGACGGGCGGGCCGAGACTTCAGCCGACATCGGTGGCCCCGGCCGGGCCGGACGGAGATGTGCCGGCCGCGACGGCAGGCGAGGTCGAGGACGGGGCGTCCGACGACTCGAGCTGGCCGGTCGCCGCGAACATGACGCGTTCCTCGGTCGCGTCCGCGCGCGCGATCTCGGCGGTGATGCGGCCTTCGTGCAGGACCAGGATCCGGTCGCTCATGGCCAGGATCTCGGGCAGCTCGCTGGAGATCAGGATGATGCCCAGGCCGGACGCGGCGAGGTCCGACATGATGCGATGGACCTCGACCTTCGCGCCGATGTCCACGCCGCGGGTTGGCTCGTCGAGGATGAGCACCCGGGGCTTCGTGGCCAGCCACTTGGCAATGACCACCTTCTGCTGGTTGCCGCCGGAGAGCGCCTGCACCAGCTGGTCGACGCCCGTCATCCGGACCTGGAGCTGGTCCGTGTATCCCTTCGCAAGCGAGCGTTCGGTGGAGCGCCGCACGAACAGGCGAGGGAACAGGCGGGGCAGGATCGGCAGCGTGATGTTGTCCGCGATCGAGAAGTCCAGCACCAGGCCGTCCAGGTGGCGGTCCTCGGGCACGTAGGCGAT
>DAITNC010000141.1:0-4340 GCA_036834865.1 Candidatus Limnocylindrales bacterium
TGACCTCCTGGCCCGGGTCTTCGTCGTCGCCCGCTGCCTTGTGTTGCGCAGGATGCGCCACGTCACGAATTGGGTAAAGAGTCGTTGTGACCCCTCACCTGTCTTCTCCACGACAGCCCCGGTGAGCGTGAGGCGTCAGGAGCGCTGGACGGGCCGGACCGGGAAGACCCCCACGATGAGCGGGCTGACCGGGTCCAGCAGGAGCTCGTAGCCGACGTCGCCCGAGGCGACCAGGTCGCCCAGCATGCGCGCCTCGCGTGCCGGCAGACCCACGAAGATGCGCTGGCCCGCCGAGTCGAAGCCGGTGACGTCGTCGTCATCGCCCGTGAGCACGAAACGGCGGCGGAGCTCATGGATCGGCACGTACGGGCGGCTCTTGATGAAGCGGCGGAGCTGGGCCTGCGTGCAGGCTGCGACTGCGACGTCGGTGGGCTCCGCGGCGGCGGAGGCCTCAGCCGCGGGCGCGGCGCCGGGAGTGGACGGTCCGAGCGTGGGCTCGATCATGGCCGGATCATAGCGCCGGTCCCCTCCAGGCGGATGCGGCGCTCCCGCGCTTGACCGACGCCTACCCGGTGACGACGAGCAGGTCGCGGTCCAGGCCGTTGAGGACGATCGGGCCGTCCTCGCCGCAGATCACGATGTCCTCGATCCGGGCTCCGTACCGACCGGCGAGGTAGATCCCCGGCTCCACGGAGAAGACCATCCCCTGGCGGAGCGGTTCCGGGTTGCCGGCCACGAGGTAGGGATCCTCGTGCCCTTCCAGGCCGATCCCGTGGCCGGTCCGGTGGAAGAAGTGGGCGCCGTGGCCCGAGGCCGAGATCAGCTCCCGGGCAACCAGGTCGATCCGCTCGCAGGCGACGCCCGGCCGGACCGCGTGGGTCGCCTCCGCCTGCGCGGCGCGGAGCACGGAGTAGAGACGCAGGAACTCGTCGTCCGGGCCGCGGGTGGCGTCACCGCCGGTCACCCAGATCGTGCGCGTCGTGTCGCTCCCATAGCCGCCGTACGGGCCGCCGATGTCCAGGACGATCGGCTCGCCCGCCTGGATGACCCGCTCCGAGGCGCCGTGATGAGGCGAGGCCGAGTTCGGCCCGGACCCGACGATGGCGAACTCGGCGCTGTCGTGCCCTTCGGCGATGAGCCGGTCGCGGACCTCGCGGGCGACATCGGCCTCCGTCCGGCCGACCAGCCGACCGTGGGCAATCTCCCAGATGACGCGGTCGGCCGCCTGGGCGGCCAGGCGCAGCAGCGCGATCTCGTCGGCGTCCTTGACGATCCGAAGCTCGCGCAGGACCAGGGAGGCCGACACGAACCCGACACCCGGCAGGGCGGCCTGCAGCCGCAGGAGGTGCAGCGCCCAGAGGCGGTCCGAGACCGCCGCCCGGTCCGGGCCTGCGCCCGTCGCAAACCCGGCGCCGGCGCCGCGGGCCACGAGCCCGGCCACTCGCTGCACCGGGTCCTCGATCTCCTCCCAGGTCTCGAGGTCCACGGAGCCGCCCACCGCCCCCGGGCATGCCTGGGCGAGTGCCACCTCCAGCCGCGGCACGACGAGCGTCGGCCGGCCGGACGCGGGGATCACGAGCATGGTGAGCCGCTCAAGCGGCATCGCCTCGTAGCCGGCAAGGTAGACGAGGTCCGGGCCGACACCCACCAGCAGCGCCCCCAGGCCGGCAGCCGCGACTCCCTCCTGGGCGCGCGCGAGCCGCTCGCCGAAGCGGGCAACGGGGATCCGCGGCCGGACGGCGGGCGCGACGGAGACGGGAGCGACGGGTCCGGTCATCGGGCTGACACCTCGGAGCTGGCCGGTGCCGAGAGCGAGCCGGCCGCGGGCGCTGGGACGCCGAGCCACGCCGCCAGCGTCGCGTGGCCGTTTTCGAAGAGCGTGCGATAGGCGAAGACGCGCTCGGCGCCCGCGGCCAGCGCCGCGCGGCGCAACGCTCGGTCGTCGTGCTGGCCGACGCACAGGACCCGGAGCCCGGCTGCGGCCGCGAGCTGGACCGCGGCAAGACCGTCGTAGGAGCGCGCCGTCAGGTCCACGACCGCGTGCCTCGCCCGCTCGTCCGCGGGTTCGGCGGGTGGGAGGTCGGCCGGCGCGACGCCGGCGAGGGCAGCCGCGAACGCGTCGGCCGACCGGAGGCGGACGGGATCCGCGCCCAGCGTCCGGAGCTGGGCGACCAGCCGCGTCGCCCAGATGAGGTCGTCAGCGAGGACGAGGACGCGAAGGGCGCCGGCCTCCCGGCCGCCCCCCGCGGGGGTCACGTGACCGTCCAGGTCTCGCCGGAGCGGAGGAGCTTGGCCAGGTCGCCCGGGCCCTGCCTGGCGATGGCCTCGCTCACCTGCGCGTCGGCCAGCTGGTCGTGCGTGGGCCGGGGCACGTTCCGGATCACGCCGATCGGCACCGGGAACTCCGGCCAGTAGATCCGGGCGAGCATGTTGTGGATCGTCGAATCCTCGCTCGTCTCGTCGTGGACAAGGATGTCGGCCTCGGTGATGCCGTCCTCGCCGATCCGGACGATCTCCGGCCGGAGCCCGTCCAGCCGCAGGCCCATGTCGTGGTTCTTGCCGAAGAGCATCGGCCGGCCATGCTCCAGCTGGAGCATCCGGTCCTCGCGGACGTCCCGGTCCGTGAAGGCCCGGTGTGCGCCGTCGTTGAAGATGTTGCAGTTCTGGAGGACCTCGACGAAGGCGGACCCGCGATGGAAGCCGGCCCGCTCGAGGACGGACTGGAGGTGCTCCGTCTGGGTGTCCACCGACCGCGCGACGAAGCTCGCCTCGGCCGCGAGGGCGACCATGAGCGGGTGGATCGGATAGTCCACGGAGCCCGTCGGGGTCGACTTCGTCTTCTGGCCGAACTCCGACGTGGGCGACGCCTGGCCCTTCGTGAGCCCGTAGATCCGGTTGTTGAACATCACCACCCGGATGTCGACGTTGCGGCGCATCGAGTGGAGGATGTGGTTGCCGCCGATCGAGAGCGCGTCGCCGTCCCCGGTGACCACCCACACCATGAGCTCGGGGCGGGCCTCCTTGAGCCCGGTCGCGATCGTCGGCGCGCGGCCATGGATCGAGTGGAAGCCGTACGTGTTCATGTAGTACGGCAGGCGCCCGGAGCAGCCGATCCCGGAGATGAAGACGATGTTCTCCTTCGGCACGCCGAAATCGGGCATCACCTTCTGGGTCTGCGCGAGGATGGAGTAGTCGCCGCAGCCCGGACACCAGCGGACTTCCTGGTCGCTGGCGAAGTCCTTGCGGGTGAGCTTGATGGGGGCCGCGTCGGCGGCGGACGGGACGAGCTGGTCGGTCATGTCGTCGGCCTCACAGGTTTCCGAGCACCTGCTCGGCCTTCGCCAGGATCTCGCCGATCTGGAACGGCTTGCCCCGCATGAGGTTGAAGCCCTCCGCGTCGACGAGGAACATCGACCGGATCAGCATCCGGAGCTGGCCCATGTTGAGCTCGGGGATCAGGACCCGCCGGTAGGAGCGGACCACGTCGCCGGTGTTCGCGGGAAACGGGTTGAGGTGGCGCAGGTGCGCGTGCGAGACCTTGCGGCCCTGCTCCTGGAGTCGCTCCACGGCACTCCGGATCGCGCCGTAGGTGCTGCCCCAGCCCAGGATGAGGAGCTCGCCCTCGGGCGGCCCGAAGACCTCCAGCGGCGGGATGTCGCGAACGATCCGGGCCACCTTCTCGGCGCGCAGGAGCTGCATCCGGTGGTGGTTGTCGGGGTCGTAGCTGATGGTGCCCAGGACGTCGAGCTTCTCGAGGCCGCCGATCCGGTGCTCGAGGCCCGGCGTGCCCGGGACGGCCCACGGCCGGGCAAGCGTCTCCGGATCCCGCTCGTAGGGGTAGAAGCCCGCGCGTTCCGTCCGGTTGGCGACCCGCAGGTCCGGCATCCCGTCGAGGTCCGGGATCCGCCACGGCTCGGAGCCGTTGGCCAAAAGCGCGTCGGACAGGTAGACGACCGGGGTCATGTGGCGGAGCGCGATCCGCCAGGCTTCGATAGCGTAGTCGAAGCACTCCGCGGGGGTGGCCGGCGCGACCACGGGGATCGGCGAGTCCCCGTTGCGACCGAAGAGCGCCTGGAGCAGGTCGCTCTGCTCCGTCTTGGTGGGCATCCCGGTGGACGGGCCGGCGCGCTGCACGTCGACGACCACGAGCGGCAGCTCCACCATCACCGCGAGGCCCAGCATCTCCGCCTTGAGGGCCATCCCGGGCCCGGACGTCCCGGTCAACCCAAGCCCTCCGCCGTAGCTCACGCCGAGCGCGGCGCCGATCGCCGCGATCTCGTCCTCCGCCTGGAAGGTCTTGAGCCCGAAGTTCTTCCAGCCGGAGAGGTAGTGGAGGATCT
>DAITNC010000142.1:0-4339 GCA_036834865.1 Candidatus Limnocylindrales bacterium
CGAGGAGCCCTCGCCCGAGGGACCCTACGGAGCCAAGGGCGTCGGTGAGGTGTGCTTGGTCCCAACTGCGTCGGCGGTGGCTGGCGCTCTGTACGCCTTCGATGGCGTGCGCCGGACGCGCCTGCCCATGCGGGATTCGGCGGCTGCGCGGGCAGCCCTGCCACGGCTGGCCGGGCGGGCGGGATGAAGCCGGCGGGGGGTTCGCCGGTGGCTGTAACGAGCGAGGGGCGAGTCGCGCTCTACCTCCAGGACAACCACACGATCCGCGAGGGCATGGCCTACGCGATCCTCGCCGAGGAGCACGGGTTCGAAGCCGTGTGGCAGGCCGAGAGCCGCCTCGCCCGGGAGGCGACGGTCCCCATGGCTGCGTTTGCGGCCGTCACCGAGAGGATCAAGGTCGGCGCCGGCGTGGTCAACACGTGGACCCGGAACGCCGGCCTCCTGGCTGCCACGTTCTCGACGCTCGATGACCTCGCGCCGGGCCGCGTGATCCTGGGGCTCGGGGCATGGTGGGAGCCCCTGGCCTCCAAGGTTGGGGTCGACATGCGCAAGCCGGTGCAGGCGATGCGAGAGGTCGTCGAGGTGACCCGCCGGCTCCTCGCGATGGAGCGGGTGACCTACGAGGGCACGTTCGTGCACGTGAACGACATCGAGATCGACATCATGCACGGGGATCGTTCGCCCAAGCAGGTGCCGATCTACGTTGGCGCCACCGGGATGAAGATGATGGAGCTTGCTGGCGAGATCGGCGACGGCGTGCTGCTCAACTACATGGTCTCGCCCGTCTACAACGCGCAGGCGATGGCGGCCCTGGCAACCGGTGCGGCACGGGCCGGTCGGCGCGTCGAGGACATCGACCGTCCGCAGCTGATCGTGTGCTCCCTCGACGCCGACCGCTCGACGGCGCTGGACCGGGCGCGCGAGCTGCTCACCCAGTATCTGGGTCAGCAGCCACACATCACGAAGGCGTCGGGGGTCAGCCAGGAGCTGATCGACGAGATCGGCAGCGTGCTGTCCTGGCCGGCCACTCCCGCGCAGGTCGAGCGGGCGATGGCCCTTGTGCCCGACGAGGTCGTGCAGCTCATCACGGCGTCGGGGACGCCCGACGAGTGCCGGGCGAAGGTACGCGAGTACGTGGAGGCCGGCTGCACGTGCCCGATCCTCTACCCGCTCGGCGACGTGCCCGCGACGATCGAGGCGTTCGCCGGAGGGAAGTACTGAGCGTGGAGGTCTACCGGCCATCGTCGCTTCCCGAGGCCCTGGAGATTCGAGCCGCGCACCCCGAGGCGCTCCCGATCGCCGGCGGGACCGACGTGATGGTCGAGCTCAACTTCGGTCGGCGCCGTCCGGCGGGGATCCTTGACGTCTCTCGCCTCCCCGAGCTGCGGGTGATCCGGCGGGAGGGCGCAACGGTGTTCCTCGGGGCCGGCGTTCCCTATGCCCGGATCATGCGCGAGCTTCCCGACCAGGCGGCACTCGCCCAGGCCTCGCGCTCGGTCGGGTCGCCGCAGATCCGCAACCGGGGCACGGTGGGAGGCAACCTCGGCACGGCCTCGCCGGCCGGCGACGCCCTCCCGGCGCTCGCCGTGTACGACGCGGCGGTGGTGCTGGCCTCGGCCGCCGGTTCGCGCCAACTCTCCTGGCGGGACTTCCTGGTCGGGCCGAAGCGAAACGCGCTCGCCCCTGACGAGCTGATCGTGGGGGTCGAGTGGAACGCGCCCCGGGGCCCCGGGTCGTTCTCCAAGATCGGCACGCGCAACGCGATGGTCATCGCGATCGCCGGGCTCTGCCTCCAGGTCGACGAGGAGACGCGCGGTCTCCGCGTGGCCCTCGAGTCGGTCGGTCCGACGATCCTGCGAGCCACAGAGGCCGAGGCCTTCGGCGCAGGCGTGCTCGAGGAGGCCGGCGCCTGGGCGAATCCGAGAGCGACGGTTCCAGCGAACGCGGTCGCCCGTTTCGGCGAGCTGACGGCCGCGGCCGCGAGCCCCATCGATGACATTCGGGGCACGGCGGCATACCGGCGCCATGCCTGTGCGGTGCTCGCGCGCCGGGCGCTGACGTGGGCGCTGGACGATCGACGCGCGTTGGCGAGCTGAGGCGTGGCGAGGCAGGGGCAGGACATGCAGGTTCGGGTAAACGTGAACGGCGAATGGCGGGAAGCCGACGTGTGGCCGGGCGCCAGCCTGATGTCGATGCTCCGCGATGACCTTGGCTTGTGGGGGACGAAGAATGGCTGTGAGCAGGGGGAGTGCGGTTCCTGCTCAGTCTGGCTTGATGGCGAGGTGGTCTGCTCCTGCCTGGTCCTGGCGGCGCAGGCAGACGGCCGGCGCGTGGCGACCGTGGAGTCGCTGGCCGGCGAGGGCGAGCTGCACCCGGTGCAGCAGGCGTTCCTGGACGCCGGAGCCGTGCAGTGTGGTTTCTGCACGCCAGGCCTGGTGGTGGCGGTGAGCGATCTGCTGCGCCGGGATCCCGAGCCGCCCGAGGAAGTCATCCGCGAGGCGCTGTCCGGGAACGTATGCCGGTGTACCGGCTATCAGAAGATTCTCGACGCCGTGCGCCTGGCGGCCGAACGGATGGCAGGTGGGACCGCATGAGCAGGCTCCTCATCTCCGGCTGCGAGGTCGTCGTCACCATGGACGACGCCGGGACCGAGCTGGCCGGGGGGTCGATCCTGGTCGAGGACGGCGTGATCCGCTGGGTCGGCGCGGGCGTCCCGCCTGCCGCCGCGATCGCCGGTGCCGACGCGCTCGACGGCCGCGGGTGCGTGGCGATCCCGGGCCTGGTCAATACCCACCATCACCTGTACCAGGTGCTGACGAGGGCGCGCGCCCAGCAGCACGGCCTGTTCGGCTGGCTCACGGAGCTCTACCCGGTGTGGGCCGGGCTCGACACCGAATGGGTGCGGGTGGCCGCCGCCGCGGGACTCGCCGAGCTGGCCCTTTCGGGCTGTTCGACCTCGACCGACCACCACTACGTCTTTCCGGCGGGAGCCGGCGACCTGCTCGAAGCGGAGGTCGAGGCCGCACACGAAATCGGCCTGCGATTCCATCCGTGTCGCGGCTCGATGGACCTGGGAGCGTCGGACGGCGGTCTCCCCCCCGACGCGGTGGTCGAGGACACCGATTCCGCGCTGGCTGAGACCGAGCGAGCCGTCAGCAGGTTCCATGACCCGTCGCCGGGCTCCATGCTCCGCGTCGCGATCGCGCCGTGTTCGCCGTTCTCGGCCAGCGAGCGGCTGATGAAGGAGTCGGCGCTGCTGGCCCGCCGGCTCGGGGTCCGGCTCCACACCCACGTCGCCGAGACGGCCGACGAAGAGGCGTTCTGCCTGGAGCGCTTCGGCTGCCGTCCGATCGAGCTCCTCGAGCGCCTCGGCTTTCTTGGCGACGACGTGTGGCTCGCCCACGGGGTGCACCTGTCGGGAGAGGACATTCGCAGGGTCTCCGCGACCGGTACCGCCATCGCGCACTGTCCCACCTCGAACCTGCGGCTCGGCTCCGGCATGGCCCCGATCCGTGAGCTCCTCGATGCCGGGGTGCCGGTGGGCCTCGGGGTGGACGGCTCCGCGTCCAACGACGGTGGCCACGTGCTCGGCGAGGTGCGCCAGGCGCTGCTGGTCGCGCGCGGCCGTGGCGGCCCCGGTGCCATGGCAGTACGCGAGGCGCTGTGGCTCGGCACCCGCGGGGGCGCCGCGTGCCTGGGTCGCGATGACCTGGGCTCCATAGAGCCCGGCAAACGGGGCGACGTCGCGTTGTTCGACGTGAGCGGGCTTGCGACCGCAGGGGTGGAGGCAGATCCCGTCGCGGGGATCGTCCTCGCCTGGCCGCAGCGGGTGCGTCACCTTCTCGTGGAGGGCAGGTTCGTGGTGCGGGACGGGACCCTGGTGACGGCCCACGAAGCAGCGCTCGCCGCGGAAGGCCACCGGGTTGCCCGCCGGATCGCTGGCCAGGGCGACGGAGGTCGGTGAGCATGCAGACCGCAACCCGGAGACCGGCTTTCGCCCAGCGTGCCGACAGCGGCGTCGGAACGTCCGCGCCCCGTATCGACGGCACGCCCAAGGTGCTGGGGTCCTTCGAGTACGGCAGCGACCTGTCGACGGAGGGGATGTTGTTCGGGGCCACCGTTCGGAGCCCTCACCCGAGCGCCCGCATCCGTTCGATCGACGTGGCGGGGGCCCTGGCGGTGCATGGCGTCCGCAGCGTCTTGACGGCCGCCGATCTGCCGGCGACGCGCACCTTCGGGCTGGAGTTCGCCGACCAGCCGGTTCTGGCGTGGGACGTGGTCCGGTACGCGGGCGAGCCGGTGGCGATCGTGGCAGCCGATCATCCGGAGCTGGCTCGCC
>DAITNC010000143.1:0-4327 GCA_036834865.1 Candidatus Limnocylindrales bacterium
CGCATCCGGCCCTGCTCGACCAGCGGCATGACGCGGCGCATCTCGCCCGCGGAGGCGCGGCACCCAACCAGCTCCAGCTCATCGAGGACGAGCCGCTGCATCGCGATCTCCACGCCCTGGGTCGGGATCCCAACCGCGGCACAACGACCGCCGCGGCGGAGCATGCCGAGTGCCCACTGCACCGTGGCCGGAACCCCGGCGCACTCGAGGACGACGTCCACCCCGAAGCCGCCCGTCATCTCGCGCACCGTGGCGACCGGGTCGCCGGCGCTCGAGTCGACCGTCTCGAAGCCCATGGCGGCGGCCTTCGCCAGCCGGCCCGGGTTGCGCTCGATGAGGATGACGCGCGCCGCGCCGCGGATCCGGGCCGCATCGCCGCCGAGGAGCCCGATCGCACCGGCGCCGGTGATCGCGACGGTGTCGCCCGGCGCGATGTTGCCGCGATTGGCGACGTGGAGGGCGATCGAGGCCGGGTCGATGACCGCGCCTTCGTCGAAGGAGAGGCCGTCCGGCAGCGGGAAGATCGTCTTGACGCCCTGCACCACGTAGGTCGCGTCGGCGCCCTGGACGCTGTGGCCGTACTGCTTGTGGAGCCCCGGCCGCCCGTAGTTCTCGCACAGGTTGTAGCGGCCCTCGACGCACTTCTGGCAGACGCCGCACGCGTCGTGGGAGGTGCCCGCGACTCGGTCGCCGACCTTCCAGCCGTACAGCTCGGAACCGGGCCCGAGGGCGGCGATCTCGCCGGCCCACTCGTGGCCCGGGATGAAGGGGAACGAGGGCGGCCAGAAGCCTGGGTAGTCGCCCCGGATCAGGTGTGCGTCGGTCCCGCAGATGGACACGGCCCGCACGCGGGCGAGGACCTCGTTCGGCCCGGCCGTCGGGACCGAAACCTCCTGGATCTCGAGCTTGTTCGGCTCGAGGATCACCAGAGCCTGCATGGTCGCTGGCACGATGACGTTCTCCTTCAGATGACGGCTACCGGATCGACCATCGACCCGGTAGCGCCGCGGATCTTGACTGGGAGGGCGACGAAGAGGAACTCGTAGACGTGCTGGCGAGCCAGCTCCTCGAGGTCCAGGCTCTCCATGATGTAGATGCCGTTCTGGATGAGCAGCAGGGTGTGGACGGGCTGGGGGTTCCCGGTTGGCCCGGGGTCGGGGGCCGGCTGGACCTCGTAGGTCTCCGTGTCGGTGCCGGTCGCGACGACGCGCCGCTCAAGAAGCCAGCGGGCCGCCGAGATGTCGGGCCCGGCGGTCTTGTGGGCGGCCATCCGCTCGACATCGGGCCACAGGCCCATGTACCCGGTCCGGATGGCCACGACGTCCCATGGTTCGACGGTCACGCCCTGCGCGGCGCAGATCGCCTCCATCTCAGCCGCGTCGATCGGCGCGCCCTTCGGCAGGCAGTCGACGCCGCGGTGGCCGGCCGCGTCGAGGAGGACGCCGCGGGTGAAGAACGGGGGCATCGTGGACGCGTCGAGGTGCGTTGGACCGAAGTCCGTCAGGTGCTCGTCCGCGTTGCCGCCGCCGTACCAGTGCATGTCGTCGCCCACCGTCATGTGGGCGAGGGCGTCCATGTGGGCGCCGGAGTGCGACGTCGCCATGACGTACTCGGCCATGTAGCCAAGGCCGGCGTCGTTGACGGGCCCCCACGGCTGGGCGCCAGTCACCCGGATCCCGCGCGGGGTCCGGTAGTTGAGGACCTGGAACGGGGGATGGCCCGGGAAGAGAGGCATCCCCGGGTAGCGCACCGCGGCCAGCGAGATCATCCGCCCCTCGCGGACGAGCCCGGCGGCTCGGATGACCTGGTCTGGCGGCAGCCCGCCGATGGGACCGATGTCGGACGGAGTGGTCATCCCGCGCCCTCCTGGCAGCTCATGATGTCGACCGGTCCCGCAGGGCCCGCCAGACGCGCTCTGGCGTGAGCGGCAGGTCGCGGATCGCGACGCCCGTCGCGTCGCGCACGGCGGCCGCGACGGCGGGGGCGACGCAGAGCAGGGCGCCCTCGCTCATCCCCTTGGAGCCGTACGGGCCGGGTCCGTCCGCGTTCTCCACGATCGCGCTCTGCATGTCGAGGGGGAGGTCCATGCTGGTCGGGATCCGGTAGTCGATGGCGCCCAGGTTCCGGATCCGGCCCTTGTCGTCGAAGATGAAGTGCTCCATGAGGGTGTGGCCGAGGCCCTGGATCGCGGCGCCCTCGTCCTGCATCGTGACCTGGAGCGGGTTGAGGGCCTTCCCGACGTCGGACACGGTGACGTGACGGACGAGGACCACGTCGCCGGTGTCCTCGTCCACTTCGGCCTCGATAGCCGTGCAGTTGAACTCGAAGAAGGCCGCGCTGCCGCTCAGCGGATGGTTGGGCTCCGCGTCCTTGCGCATCTCGCCATTCCCGACCAGCTCGCCGCCGAGCCGCCCAAGACCTGGCTCCAGGACGTCGATGATGGGGAGCTCGCGGTCGGGCAGGCGCACGACGCCGCCCTCGACCACGATGTCGGCCTCGTCGATCCCGTGGAGCCGCGCCGCCATGGTCCGCAACTGCGCCTGGATGCTCTGGCAGGCACGCAGGATGGCGTTCCCCATGAGGACCGTCGACCGGCTGGCCGAGGTCTGCTGGTCGTACGGGACGACGGCGGTGTCGCCCATGACGACGGTGATCCAGTCGAGGGGAGCCCCGAGCTCGGTCGCGGCGATCTGGGCGAAGACCGTCCGGGCGCCCTGGCCCATGTCGGACGTGCCGGCGTAGACGATGACGCTGCCGTCGGCCAGGAGCCGGACCGTGGCGTAGGAGAGGCCGGTGGTCGGCCCCGACTTGATCCCCAGGGCGAGCCCGCGACCGCGGCCGGGCGGCAGGGGCGTCCCCCACCCGATCAGCTCGGCGGCCCGGCGGACTGTCTGCTCCCAGTCGCCGTCGGCCGGCGTGTCGACCGGGATGAAGGCCTCGCCCTTGCGGGCGAGGTTCCGCAGGCGGATCTCCAGGCGATCGATCGCGAGCGCCCGGGCCCCCTCGTCCATGTTCGATTCCACCGCCCAGTTGACCTGCGGGTTGCCGAACCCGCGGAACGCGGTGGCAGGCGTGGTGTGGGAGAGGACGCTCCGCGAGACGATCCGCACCGCCGGGACGCGGTAGGGCCCGGCCGCGGGATAGCTGCCCTTGCTGACCACCCGGTCGGCGATGTCCGCGTAGGCCCCGATGAGGTAGTTGGCCTCGACGTCCTGGAAGGCGAGCGTGCCGTCGGACATGAACCCGGTCCGGACGCGGACCTCCGCGGACGTGCGGCGAACTGCCTGGAACGTCTCGTCGAGGGTCAGGATCAGCCGGACGGGCCGGCCCGTCCGGAGGGCCATGAACGCGACGAGCGGCTCCAGCTTGGTGTGCTGCTTGCCCCCGAAGCCGCCCCCCGGGTCTGGGGCGTAAACCCGGACCTTCGCCAGGGGAAGGCCAAGGATCTGCGACAGGATCTTCTGCAGCCAGTTCGGGTGCTGGATGGAGCTCCACACGGCGATCCCGTCGCCGTCGGGCGCGGCCATGAACGCGTGGGGCTCGATCGCGAAGTGGGTGACGATCGGGAACGTGTACGCGTTCTCGACGACGAGATCGGCCCCGGTTGCCTCCACGTCGGCCCAGCCGAAGCGATGCTCGCGCAGGACGTTCGTCCCGGCCAGGGGGTCGTTCGGACGGAGCGCCGGGTCCTGGACGAGGACGGCCGCGGGGTCGAGGGCGGCCGCCACGCTGAAGATGGCGGGCAGCTCCTCGTACTCGACCTTGACGAGGCGCGCGGCTGCCTCGGCCGCGTCCTTCGTCTCGGCCGCCACCGCGGCCACGGGCTCGCCGTGGTACTTCGTCTCACCCACGGCGATGATCGGGCGGTCGGAGAACTGGGGCCCGAAGCGCGGGACCGGCTGGGGGAGGTCTGCCGCGGTCATGACCAGGCGGACGCCCGGCACCTCCTCGGCGGCGCTCGTGTCGATGGAGATGATCCGGGCGCGCGCGCAGTCAAGCGTGACGAGCTTGACCTCGAGCGCGTCCTGGAGCCGGATGTCGGCCACGTACTGCTGGCTGCCGGTGACCCGGCCGATGCCGCCGACGCGGTTGGGGGAGCCGCCGATTCGATCCGTTCTCATCGGGCGGTCCCCTCGGCGGTCGCGAGGACCGCCTCGGTGATCTGCTGGTAGCACGCGCAGCGGCACAGGTTGCCTGCGAGGCCCTCCTGGATCTCCGGGACGGTGGGATGGGGGTTCTCCGCCAGGAGGGCGTGGGCCGCCACGAGCTGGCCGGGGATGCAGAAGCCGCACTGGACGGCGCCCTTGTCGAGGAACGCCTGCTGGAG
>DAITNC010000144.1:0-4309 GCA_036834865.1 Candidatus Limnocylindrales bacterium
CAGGGGTACGCCCAGCCAGCGCACCACGCCGGCATCAGGCGCGAGCACGCCCAGCACGATTCGCATGGTCGTCGTCTTGCCCGCGCCGTTGCGCCCGACGAACCCGAAGAGCTCACCCGCGGAGACGTCCAGGGAGAGATCATCGACGGCGACCACGTCCCCGTAGCGCTTCGAGATGTGGTCGATCTCCAGGACCCTGTCAGCGGCCACGGTGCCTCCCGGGCGTTCCCGCGATCGCTGGCTCCGGTCGCGCCACCCGTCGGCTCTGGGGGCCGTCGGCTGACCATGCGGGAAGGGCGGCATCGGTATCTCGGCTCGCTGCAGACATGGACCGGTTCGCTCTCGCCTCGAGAAGCACCGTCGTCGTCCCTCCCGTGGCTGCCCTGTGTGCTCGGGCCTGTCGGCAAACGATCTCAGAGGAGGAGACGCCGCCGCGGCGTGGGGTGCCCGGAGACATCGACTGCAGCCGGCGGACGAAGAAGCCCATTCCGTTCGTCTGATGGTACGTCGCATCCGAGTTCGGCAACGCCGAGCCAACCGCCAGCCCGTCCGGCGGCGATCAGCTGCTCGGTCGTCAGGCCCGATCGCGTCCGAGGCCGGTCTGCGAGAGAATGGGGCGATGCCACTCACCGGGGAGTACCTACCGGGCACATCCGCCTGGTCGCGCGCGCAGACCGAGCTCTACGAGGCTACCAACGGCGAGAAGGGCGGTGACCTGCGCGGCAGTCCCGTGATCGTGCTGACCTCGGTCGGCGCGAAGACCGGCAAGCTTCGCAAGACTGCGCTGATGCGCGTCGAGCACGAGGGCCGCTACGCCGTGGTCGCGTCACTCGGCGGCGCCCCGAGGAATCCCGCCTGGTACCACAACCTCAAGAAGAACCCGCACGTCGAGCTGCAGGACGGCGCCACCAGGCGCGACTACACGGCGCGTGAGGTCTCGGGCGACGAGAAGGCCGCCTGGTGGCAGCGCGCGGTGGACGCGTGGCCCGACTACGCGACGTACCAGGCGAAGACCGACCGGCAGATCCCGGTCTTCGTGCTCGAATTCGCGGAGGAGAGAGCGGCCCCACCCGGTACACCCCGCACCACGGCCCTGCCGGACTCCTGACAGCACCCGCGATCTTCTGTAGGATCACCGCAGACGCCGAGGGCTCGTGCCTTCCCTTGGTGTCGGGGCTTCGTGCTCCCCCGTCGTTCGGCTCGACCCGGGCCGCGTCGCGTCGCCGCTCCACCCGACGAGAATGGGGATTCGAGTGCACCTGCATCGACCTTGGCTCCCGGCCGCCGTCGCCGTCCTTGTTGCGATGGCCTTCGTCCCAGTCGCACCGGGCATCGCCCGTGCCAGCTCCGACTATGCCGCGGCCTGCTCGGCGCGCCTCCGCGCTTCGCCCTCGATGACCGCCGCGGCCCTGGTCACGATCCCGACGGGGGCGGTCGTCACCGTGACCGGGACGGTCCAGGGTGACCCGTGGTCGGCAACGTGCGTGACCGACGTCTCGGGGAACACCTGGTATGCGATCGTCGCGATGAACGGGGTGAGCATCTCGTCCCGCTACGGCGTCAGCGTCGCGTACGCCGCCACCGGGCTCTTCCAGGCGGCAGTCCCGCAGCCGGATCCCTACGTCGAGGGGATCGACACCAGCCAGTACCAGCAGACGATCGACTGGGCGCAGGTGGCCGGTGCCGGCAAGCGCTTCGCGATCATGCGGGCCACGCTGGGCCAGACCTACCTGGATCCGACCTACGCCACGAATCACGCGGGTGCGCGGGCGGCCGGATTGCAGGTCACGGCATACCACTTCGCGACCCCGTCGGCCTCCTCGGGCGACGCGGTCCTCGAGGCGGACTGGTTCACCCAGAATGCGGCACTGCTTCCCGGCGACCTCGTTCCCGCACTCGACCTCGAGCAGACCGGGGGGCTCTCCGTGACGGACCTCCAGGCGTGGGTCGGCGCGTGGCTCGGCGAGGTCTATGCCAGGCTCGGGGTCAGGCCGATGATCTACACGAGCCCGAGCTTCTGGGCCAACGCCATGGGCGACACGACGATGTTCGCCGACCAGGGCTACTCCGTCCTGTGGGTCGCCCACTGGTTCGTCCCGAGCGTGCACGTTCCCGCCAACAATTGGGGCGGCCACAGCTGGACGTTCTGGCAGTACGACGACTGCGGCTCGGTGGCAGGCATCCCGGGCTGCGTCGACCTCGACCGCTACAACGGCACGGACCTGACCCCTGTCACGTTCAACTACGCCAGCCTGCCTCCCACCGGGCCGCCGCTGCTCACGGCGGTCGCCCCGGCGACGGTCGCAGCCGGGGGCGCACAGGTGAACCTCACGCTCCAGGGGGCCAACTTCGTCTCCGGGATCTCGACCGCCTACTGGAACGGGGCGCCGCTGCCGACCACGTTCGTCTCGCCGGCGGTGCTCACCGCGCTCATCCCGGCCGCCCTGACCCAGGGGACGTTCGCGGTGACGGTCGTCAACCAGCCACCCGGCGGCGGCACGAGCGCTCCCCTCCCGATCACGGCCACCCTCCCCGCCGCACAGCTCACCCTGACCCCGAGCACTGGGGTCATCAGCTGGGGGCAGACCGTGACCCTCGCCGTCGACGTGGCCGGACCAGGGGCAGGCCGGCCACTCACGCTTCAGCGGATGCAGGCAAACGAGACGCAATGGGTCGACATCGCGACCCTGACCACCGACGCCTCGGGTCACGCCACGTTCGGCTACCGGCCGCCCGTCAACACGCAGTTCCAGGCCGTCTTCGCGGGCGGAGCCGACCTGGGTCCGGGTGCCAGCGCGCCGGCGCGCGTCGTCGTGCGCCAGCTGCTCATCCTCCGACCCACGAACCTCGGCCACACCAGGAGCGTCCCGGCCGGGACGAAGGTCACCTTCACCGGCACCGTCCGACCGATCGGCCCGACCCTGGCGCCGGCGAAGGTGACGTTCCAGCTCTGGCGCCAGGTCAGCGGACACTGGGTTCTGGTCACGAAGCGCGACGTGTACGCCGACGCCAGCGGTCGCGCCAACCTGGCCTGGACCTTCACCACGCGCGGGCAGTGGTACGTGCGCGCAATCGCCGACCCGACCCTGACCAGCGCCAACAGCACATGGAGCCCGGTGGAGCGGTACTCCGTCTTCTAGCCCGCCCGCGCCGCGCGTCGGCCGCGCCGCGTACCATGGCGGGGTGTCCAGCCCACGAGGCAGAGGAGCCGACATCGGTCCAGGTGCGGCTCGCGACGGCGACGATCCGGCTGGGGCGCGCAACCCCTGGCGACGCGTGGCTCGCCGGGTTGCGTACGAGAACCCATGGCTGACCGTCTGGCATGACGACGTCATCCGGCCCGATGGCGCGCCCGGGATCTACGGCATCGTGCACTTCGTCAACCGGGCAATCGGGGTCCTGGCCATCGACGATCGCGATCGCGTCCTGCTCGTCGGCCAGTACCGGTATCCGCTGGACGAATACTCGTGGGAGATCCCCGAGGGGGGCGGGGGCCCGGACGAGTCCGCCCTCGACGCGGCCAGGCGCGAGCTGGTCGAGGAGACCGGGTTCCGGGCGGGGACGTGGCGCGAGCTCGGAGGGGCTGCGCTCTCGAACTCCGTGACGGACGAGCTCGCGATCTTCTTCGTCGCCACCGACCTCCAGGACGGCGCGGCGTCTCCCGAGGGCACGGAGGAGCTGCAGACGCGGTGGGTGCCGTTCGGTGAGGCCCTCGAGATGACGTTCGACGGGCGGATTGCCGATGCGCTCTCGATCCTCGCCATCCAGCGCGAGGCGCTGGCCCGCCGGGCGTAGGAGCGGCTCGCTCGAGCGGGGTCAGAGCCCCCCGAGCGAAGCCTCGTGGGCCGCGTTCTCGTGCGCCCGCTGCTCGGCCCTGATCGGCACGGTCCCGGCCGCCGCCAGCACGAACGTCACCGCCATCAGGATGAACACGATGGGCAGCCCGGTCGCGTTGCCGGCGGCGCCGATGATCGCCCCGTAGATCGCGACCCACAGCGACCCGACCCCGAAGGCGAGCGTGAAATAGAGCGCGAACGTGGCGTCCCGGATCGACGGCCGGGCGATGTCGGCAAGGAGTGCCTGGAGCTGGGGGCTCTCGGCGAAGCTGAAGAGGCCCATGAGCAGGATCCCGGCCCAGAGCCCCGCCAGGCTCGACCCCGAGACGAGGAAGACGACGAACCCGATCGCGCCGCCGAGGTAGACGCCGATGATCAGCGGCTTCCGGCCGATTCGGTCGGACAGCCAGCCCGCGACGAGCGGCATCGGCACCGAGAAGACGATCAGCGCGCCGTACATCAGCCCCGACAGC
>DAITNC010000145.1:0-4291 GCA_036834865.1 Candidatus Limnocylindrales bacterium
TGTCGCCGCGGGCCGCCTTGCGGCTTGCGCGGCAGGACGGGCAACGGCGCGGCTCCGTGAAGCCGCGGGTTGCGTAGAACTCCTGCTCACGCGCCGTGAAGACGAAGTCCTGGCTGCAGTCCGCGCAGGTCATCACCTTGTCGCTGTACAAAGAAAACCGCTCCTCTGTGCTCGCCGGCGCCCGCGACCCTTGACCGACTGTCTCGCGGGAGTCCGTGAGTGGGAGCGATCGTGTCTGCCGGATTTCCTGTGCCCGCCTCGCGGGCTTGCGCGTGCACGTTAGTCCATCCGCGACACGTTGGGAAGAGGGTACTTCACGGGCGCAATTCGCGCCGGCGGCATGGTACCCGTCGGGGTGCTCGTGATCCGGAGCGTGCGATCCGCCGGCGTCAGCCGCCGGCCGCCCAGCCCGCCGCAGCGACGATGACGGTCGTCTGGATCAGCACGTGGTAGACGGCGCTGTACCAGATCGAGCCGGTCCGCCAGTTGAGCCAGCCGAAGACCAGCCCGCCGCCGAGCGTCGAGAGCAGCTCGATGTCCGGCTTCCCGATGTGCGTGAACGCGAACGGGACAACGGCGATGACGACCCCCACGGGCCCCACCGCGCGAAGCAGCGCGAACAGGAGGAAGCCCCGGATCAGGAACTCGGTCGACACGAGGTCCAGGACGTTGGAGATGGCCACGCCGCCCGTCGTCGACATCGAGGGCGCGTACCAGTCGCGGATCTCGGGGACCCGCGCGACGAGCACGATCGCGGGCAGGCTGACAACCGAGAGCACCCCCAGCAGGATCAGCCCGCGCCGCGCGTCGCCGATGCGCAGGCCATAGCGCCGGGGGTCCTCGCGCAGGGCGAGGAGCAACGCCAGCGGAACCAGCCCGAAGAGCACGAACCGCTCGATCGCCTGGTTGCGGAGGCTGCGCGGATCGACCGGTCCGAAGCGCGGCAGGATGTCGTGGTTGTGCTGGAGGAGAAGCAGCAGGCTGGCCAGCAGGATCGCGGTCGTCGCGAGCGCGGGCAGCCGAAGCCCGACCAGGCTGAACGTGCGGCGGTCGATCGCCTCGGGCGGGTGCTCGGGCGGATCGCCGGCGAGGAAGGCGAGGATTCGCGCGCGCCGCATCACCGCGGTGAGCCTATAACAGCGGGGGCCGGCATCGCGATGTCGGCCCGCAGTCCGGGCCGACTGGCCCGCGGGAACAGCCGATCCGGCGGCTGCCGCACCGTACTCGACGGTCCAGACTGGCAGCCATGATCAGGCTGACGGCGACGCGATGACCGCGGGCCCCGACCTCCGGCTGGCTGCGGAGCGGCTGGCCCGGCTGGGTTTCGTCGTGGTCGGCGGCTCGCATCCGGAGGAGGCGGGGACGGCCCAGCTCCTCGTGGCGTTGCGCAGCCGGCCCACGCTCGAGCACTTCGATGCTGAGCTGGTGGAGCACTGGGCGGCCATCGGCGGGCGCGGGCGCCTCGTGGAGATCACCCGTGCCACGGCCATCCCGCTCCAGGGACCCTTCAGCTGGGGAACGATCCGGGCGGTGGACCGCGTCGAGGCGTTCAACTCGTTCCTGAGCTTCGGCGGCGAGGTCACGGTGGCGGCGCTCGACCCCGAGACCACGATCGTCGTGTTCGAGTCGCCCGCGCCGATCGTGCGCTCCACGGGCCACAGCCAGTCGGTGGACGCGCTCACGGGCGAGGTCGGCGCG
Source organism: Candidatus Limnocylindrales bacterium (assembly GCA_036834865.1). Classification (GTDB taxonomy): domain Bacteria; phylum Chloroflexota; class Limnocylindria; order Limnocylindrales; family CSP1-4; genus CTSoil-043. The sequence continues at coordinate 1,699 of DAITNC010000145.1, forward strand.
TTCTTCGCCCGGATGAAGGTGCCGATCGACTTCTCGCCCGGCGCCGAGCAGCGAATCGCGGCGCTGTCGCCGCGCGCGCTCCACGCGGCAATGCTGGCCGCGCTCCAGCGGCGCTACGCCCGCACGGAGGCGCTCCGCGAGGCGCATCCGGCCATCGCCGCCTGGGCCTCGCGGGAGGCGCGCCGCATGGGCGAGGAGCACCTCGCCGACTGGGAAGCCGGCGCGCAGCTCACCGCGGACTTCGACCTCGATCACGACTGACCCTCGGGGGCGGGCTACACTCGGGTGATGGAGCCATTCACCCGCGAGGGCCGCCGACCGCTTCTCGACGCCGCGGCAGCGGAGCGGATCCTGGTCCTCGACGGCGCCATGGGGACGCTGATCCAGCAGTACGCGTTGAGCGAGGCCGAGTTCCGGGGGGCGCGCTTCGCCGGCCACCGGCGAGACCTCCGTGGCGACAACGACCTGCTCTCGCTGACGCGACCGGACATCATCTCGGCGATCCACGCCGCCTACCTGGACGCGGGCGCCGACGTCATCGAGACCAACACGTTCAACGCCACCGCCATCAGCCAGGCCGACTACGGGCTTGCCGGCCTGGCTCGCGAGATGAACGTGGCTGCTGCCCGCCTCGCACGCGCCGCCGCGGACGCGGCGGAAGCGCGTGATGGCCGGCCCCGCTGGGTCGCCGGCGCGCTGGGACCCACGAACCGGACGGCCTCGATCTCCCCGGACGTGGCCGACGCAGGAGCGCGCAACGTCCGCTTCGAGGAGCTGCGCGCGGCCTACGTGGAGGCGGCGGGCGGCCTCATCGAGGGCGGTGCCGACCTTCTCCTCGTGGAGACCATCTTCGACACGCTCAACGCGAAGGCCGCGATCTTCGCGCTCGAGGAGGTCTTCGAGGCGACCGGCCTGCGCCTGCCGGTGATGCTCTCCGGCACGATCGTCGACCTCTCCGGCCGGACGCTCTCCGGGCAGACCCCGGAGGCGTTCTGGTACTCGGTCCGGCACGCCCGACCGTGGAGCATCGGCCTCAACTGCGCGCTGGGTGCGGCCGCGCTCCGGCCGTTCGTCGCGGAGCTGGGACGCGTTGCCGATGTCCGCGTGACCGCCTACCCGAACGCGGGCCTTCCGAACGAGCTGGGCGGCTACGACGAGGCGCCCGACCAGACCGCCGGCATCCTCGCCGGCTTCGCGCGCGACGGCCTGGTGAACCTGGTGGGCGGCTGCTGCGGCACGACGCCGGCCCACGTCCGGGCCGTGGCCGCGGTGGTCCACGGCATCGCGCCACGCGCCGTCCCCGTCCTGCCACGCACGACGCGGCTGGCCGGCCTGGAGGCGGTCGAGATCGGGCCGGACTCGCGTTTCGTCAACGTGGGCGAACGGACCAACGTGACGGGGTCGCGCGCGTTCGCCAAGCGAATCCTCGCCGGCGACTTCGAGGCGGGGGTGGCGATCGCCCGCGAGCAGGTGGAGAACGGCGCCCAGGTCATCGACGTGAACATGGACGAGGCGATGCTGGACTCGGAGGCGGCGATGGCCCGCTTCCTGGACCTGATCGCCGGGGAGCCGGCGATCGCCCGCGTGCCCGTGATGATCGACTCGTCGAAGTGGTCGGTGATCGAGGCCGGCCTGCGGGCCGTGCAGGGCAGGCCGGTCGTCAACTCGCTCTCGCTCAAGGAGGGCGAGGCGCCGTTCCTGGCCCAGGCCCGCCTGGCCCGCCGGTACGGCGCCGCGGTGGTCGTCATGGCCTTCGACGAGTCGGGCCAGGCCGACAGCGTCGCGCGCAAGGTGGAGATCCTGGCCCGCGCCCACCAGTTGCTGGTGGAGCAGGCGGGCTTCGACGACGAGGACGTCATCCACGACCCGAACGTCTTCGCGATCGGGACCGGGATCGAGGAGCACGCCGGCTACGGGACGGCGTTCATGGAGGCCGCCCGTGAGCTGCGGCGGCGCTTCCCGCACTCGCTGGTGAGCGGCGGCATCAGCAACGTCTCGTTCTCGTTCCGCGGCAACGACCCGATCCGCGAGGCGATCCACGCGGTCTTCCTCTACCACGCGATCGGGGCGGGGCTGGGGATGGGGATCGTGAACCCGGCCGCGCTCGCGATCTACTCGGAGATCGAGCCGGGGCTCCGCGACCGGGTCGAGGACCTCGTGCTCAACCGGCGCCCCGACGCGACGGAGCGCCTCCTGGCAATCGCCGACTCGGCCCGCGGCGGCGCCCACGGGAGCGGACCCGACCTGGCCTGGCGGGCCCTGCCGGTGGAGGAGCGGCTCACCCACGCCCTGGTCGAGGGGATCGCGGAGTTCGTCGTCGCGGACGTCGAGGAGGCGCGCCTGCGGGCCGCGCGCCCGCTCGACGTGATCGAGGGGCCGCTGATGGCCGGCATGGACCGCGTCGGCGACCTCTTCGGGGCCGGCAAGATGTTCCTTCCGCAGGTCGTCAAGAGCGCGCGGGTCATGAAGACCGCCGTCGCGCACCTCGTCCCGTTCATCGAGGCCGAGCAGGCGGCAGGCGGCCGAGCGCCGCAGGCAAAGGGCCGGATCGTCATGGCGACGGTCAAGGGCGACGTCCACGACATCGGCAAGA
>DAITNC010000146.1:0-4269 GCA_036834865.1 Candidatus Limnocylindrales bacterium
TGCTGGTCGCGCTGTTCCTCCTCATCGCGATGTTCCTGCTGGCGATCATCCGGCCGCCGATCTACGAGCGCATGCTCCACGGGCTGGGGATCTTCAAGAGCGCCCGCCCCAACGACATGGTGGTGGCGGGCCTGGGCCGCACGTTCCAGAACATCCGGCTCTTCAAGACGATGACGGCCGCCGAGAACGTCAAGGTGGGGATGCATTCCCGGCTCCACGCGAGCCCGCTGGACGCCGCCCTTCGGCTGCCGCGCCACCATCGCGAGGAGAAGGAGGCGGAGAAGCAGGCACGCCGCTGGCTCGCGTTCGTCGGCCTCGAGGGCCTCGAGGGCGAGACGGCCCGCAATTTAGCGTATGGCAACCAGCGCCGGCTGGAGGTCGCACGCGCCCTGGCCAGCCAGCCCAAGCTGCTCCTGCTGGACGAGCCGACCGCCGGCATGAACCCGTCCGAGACTGCCCAGATGACCGCGCTCTTCGGGCGCATCCGGACGGAGCTGGGACTCACGATCCTGCTCATCGAGCACGACATGCACGTCGTCATGGGCGTGAGCGACCGCGTGACGGTCCTGGACCACGGCGAGAAGATCTCGGAGGGCACGCCGGCCGAAGTCCGCCGCGACCCGCGCGTGATCGAGGCGTACCTCGGGAAGGGGGCGAGCGCGTGACCGCCACGGCAGGGACCCCGACGCCCGTCGGCGCCCCGCGAGGGGAGCCGCTCCTTCGGGCGCACGACATCCACGCGTACTACGGGCACATCCATGCGCTCCAGGGGATCACGCTCGAGGTCTTCCCCGGGGAGATCGTCACGCTCCTGGGCGCCAACGGCGCGGGCAAGACGACGACGCTTCGCACCATCAGCGGCCTCATGCACCCACGGTCCGGGACGATCACGTTCGACGGCGCCGACGTCACCATGGTCCCCGCCCACCGGCTGGTGCGGATCGGCGTGGGCCACGCCCCCGAGGGCCGCCGGATCTTCGGCCGGATGACGGTCCTCGAGAATCTCCAGATGGGCGCCTACACGCGGAACGACAAGAAGGAGCTCGAGACGGACTTCGAGCGCGTCTTCGCGCTGTTCCCCCGGCTCCGCGAGCGGAGCAGCCAGGCGGGTGGAACGCTCTCGGGCGGCGAGCAGCAGATGCTCGCGATCGGGCGGGCCCTCATGACCCGCCCCAAGCTCCTGCTCCTCGACGAGCCGTCGATGGGGCTGTCTCCGATCCTCGTCGAGCAGATCTTCGACGTCATCCGCGACATCCACGCCCAGGGCACGACGGTCCTGGTCGTGGAGCAGAACGCCCTGATGGCGCTCGGGATCGCCCACCGCGGCTACATCCTGCAGACCGGCCGGATCGTCCTGGCGGACACGGCGGCGAACCTGCGCCAGAACCCCGAGGTCCAGAAGGCCTACCTGGGCGGCTGAACCTGGGGATCACCCGGGTCCGGCCTCTACTCGGGCCGCGCCCCGAGACGCTCCGCGGCCGCGAAGGCGAGACCGACGACCCCCACGGCTGTCAGCCAGATCCCGGGCGCGCGATCGGGCAGCAGCGTGCCGAAGCCGCCCGAATCGATGGTGATCGCGAGCGCCCGGAGGAGCACGCCCAGCGCGGCGATCCCGGCCAGCACGGCGTAGACCCACCAGCGGTCCACGGCCACCGGCCGGTCGCCCATCGCGTAGGGCAGCGCGACGAGGGCAAGGGTCGCCAGCGCGGCGAGGAAGGCGAGGATCCCCGGCCCGGCGAACCCGTTGCCAACCAGGGCGGGAATCCCCTGGTCGCCGCCGGCCCTGAACCACGGCAGGACACACCCGACGACGATGAGGACGGCCGAGGACGCCGCGACCCAGCGTCCGCGGCCCAGCGGTCGACGGTGGAGCGACATCAGTCGGGGTCCGTGTAGACCTCGGGGCGGAGCACGCCCACGAAGCGCAGGTTGCGGTAGGCCTCGCCGTAGTCCAGGCCGTAGCCGATCACGAACTGGTCGGGGATCTCGAAGCCCCGGTAGTCGATCGCGATCTCCACGAGGCGCCGGGCCGGCTTGTCGAGGAGCGTGCAGATCTTGAGCGAGGCCGGGTTCTTGCCGCGGAGGTAGCGGACCAGGTAGTTGAGCGTGAGGCCCGTGTCGATGATGTCCTCGACGATGAGCACGTGGCGCCCGTCGATGCTCGACGAGAGGTCCTTGAGGATGCGCACCAGCCCGGATGACTCGGTTGCCGTCCCGCCGTAGGAGGAGACTTCCATGAGGTCGATCTGGACGGGGATGGTGATCGAGCGCATCAGGTCGGCCATGAACGGCAGCGAGCCCTTGAGGACGCTCACCAGCGTCAGCTCGCGCCCGGCGAAGTCGTCGCTGATCCGACGGCCCAGCTCGAGGACCTTCGCCTGGATCTGCTCCTCGCTCAGCAGGACCTCGGAGACGTCAGCGGTGAGGTCCGGTCGGCGGGTCACGCCGAGGCCTCCACGCCACCGCTCTCGGCAGCGGTCGCGAGCCGCGATGCGGCACGGGCCCGCGCCTCGGAACGGGTTCGCCGGGCGCGACGCCGGCCGTGGTCCGCGCGGTGTGAGGGATCACGTGCCACGCGGTCGGTCGTGCGGTCCCCGGGCTCGGCAGCGGCCGCCGCGAGCGTCATCCCGACCGGCAGCGGACCGGCGATCGGGCCCGGGGGTCGAACCTTCGGCGGCGTGGTCTGGCCGTCCGCTCCCGTGAGGGCATCCGCGAGCGCCAGCTTCCCATACTTGAAGAGCAACGCCCGGAAGTCGCGCGCATACAGGAGCTTGATCCGGACGTCGGGGTAGAGCTCGCGCAGCCGGCGCAGCTTTCGGTTCTTCTTCCGGACCAGCCGCTGCTTGAGCGTCGTGAGCTCCAGGTAGACGTCCAGCTCGGGGAGGTAGAAGTCGGGGCTGAAGCTCTCGAGCACGGTGCCGGACCGGTCGAAGAGGATCGGGAACGTCCGCGGCTCGTATTCCCAGGCGACGGCGTAGAAGTCGAGGATCCGGGCCAGCTCCGCTTCGCTGGCGTGGGCGAAGCCCGGCGCAGGCCGGATGTCGAGATCCGCGTCGAGATCCATCGATGGAAGTCTAGCCGGTCGGCTCGAGGTCCTGCCAACGGCCGGCCGGGTGCCCGTGACTGACTGCAGGCGGGCCCCGGCGCCGCCCGGCCGCGAGCTGATACCCGGGGGGAGTATCATGACTGCACTGGTCCACCAACGGGAGAGCGAGACGATGACCATCGAGAAGGCCGCGCACGACGCCGGGGCCGGCGCGGCGATGCCGCCGGCCGCCTCCGTCGCCGAGCCGCCCGGCACGTTCCGCCACAGCTACTCCCGTGACCGCGCGCAGCTTCTTCGGCGGCTCAGCCGCATCGAAGGGCAGGTTCGCGGGATCGCCCGGATGATCGAGCGCGAGGAGTACTGCGTGGACATCCTCCAGCAGACGAGCGCGCTGCGCGCCGCCGTGGACGCGGTCAGCCTCCAGGTGCTGGAGGACCACGTCCAGGGCTGCATCCGGACTGCGGCCGAGCGGGGTGAGGCGCAGGAGTACGTGGACGAGGTGCTCGACGTGGTCCGTCGCGCGATCGGACGACCGGTGCGGAGCACGCCCCGGGGCTGACGGCGCCGCGGACGGAGGCTGCCGCGGGGCAGGCGCGGTCCGACGCGATCGGCGGCTCTACTCGGTACCTTCGGACGTCGCCCGGCGTCCGTCGGGGGGATGGCCGGTCCCGGTGCATGGGCGCACCCTTGTCCGGATGGTTACCACCGATCCGTCGATCCCGGACCTTCGGCGCCTGGATCGGCCACGTATCCCGGCGCCCTCCGTCAACCGCGATCGCCGCGTTTCGTTCCGGCGGGCCGAGGACCAGGCGGTGCACGAGGAGCGGGCCCTGCTGGGTCGAGCGCTGGACATCCTGGCGGGACCGGGCGACGCGAACGAGCATCTCGCCGCGATCCTCGCGATGGTCGCCCGGGTTGTCGGTGCCCGGCGGGCCGCGCTTCTCGTGGACGAGCCGATCCGGCGTGTGACGGTCGCGATCGAATCGGGCGAGGCCGAGGACGCCGGCCACCCGCTCGCGATGTGGCTGGATGCGCACGCACCACGCTCCGCGGCACGGCGCGCGGCGGCCATCGCGGCTCCCGTCCTCGCGGTCCGCGCCCGGGCCGGATTGATGCCTGCCCATGCCCCCGGCGGCACCCAGGCGGACGCCGACTTCTTCCTCATCCCGGTCTCCGCGCCCGGGGGCGTCCACATGGGTGTCGAGCTTCGGCCCGGGGCCGAC
>DAITNC010000147.1:0-4264 GCA_036834865.1 Candidatus Limnocylindrales bacterium
ACCGGCGGCGGCGCGATCATCGACCTCGGCTGCCACTGCATCGAGATCATCCGCAGCTTCGTGGGCAAGGGGAACCGGCCCGTCGAGGTGATGTGCACGACCGACACCCTGGTCCACCCGATCGCGGACGAGGACAACGCCATCGCGCTCATCCGGTTCGAGTCGGGCGCGATCGGGCAGTTCGAGGTGAGCTGGACGTTCCGGGGCGGCATGGACCTGCGCGACGAGGTCGCCGGGACCCACGGCACGATCTGGATCAACCACTTCCTGCGGACGGGCTTCGAGATCTTCTCTGCGGGCACCACGTCCGGGTACGTGGCGGAGAAGGCCGAGAGCACCGCGGGATGGCTCTTCCCGGTCGGCGACGAGGTCTCCGAGCTGGGCTACGTGGACATGTTCACGGACATGTTCCGCGCCATGGACGAGGGCGGCGTTCCGCAGGAGACGTTCTACGACGGCTACGTCGTCAACGCGGTCATGGACGCCTGCTACCGCTCGGCCGCCGGCCGCGCGTGGGAGCCGGTCGTCCTCGACTGGCGGGGCGGGACAACCCCGCGGATCGCGAAGACGCCGGAGATGTTCGAGGGACAGGTCGTGATCAAGCGCGAGATCCTGCCCGATGGCCGCCAGAAGCTCATCCTCAAGGACCCGGCGACCGGCGATTTCGTCGATCGCGTGGTCGCCGGCGCGTGACGACACCGCGGATCCTGCCGGCGGCGGCCTGGGCCGACACGGTCGCTGCCGACCTGGCCGAACGCCTCCGGGCGAACCCGGCGCTTCGGGTCTGCCTGCCGACGGGCGCCACGCCGGTGCCGGTGTACGAGGCGCTGGTGGGACTGGCACGGCGCGACGAGGTGTCCTTCGCCCGGGCCACCGTGGTCCTGCTCGACGAGTGGCTCGGCCTGCCGCCGGGCGACCCGGCCCGCTGCGACACACGGCTGCGAGCCCAGCTGCTGGACCGGCTGCCCGTTCCGCCCGCGGCCGTGCACCTGATCGACGTGGACGCGGCCGATCTCGACGTGGCCGTCGCCCGGCACGCTGCCGTCGCGGCCGATCTCGACCTCGCCGTGCTGGGCCTCGGGATGAACGGGCACGTCGGGTTCAACGAGCCCGGATCGTTCGCGGACAGCCCCACGCGCATCATCCGCCTGGCGGCGTCGAGCCGGGAAGCCGCGATGGCCCGCTACGGCGCCGCGAGCGTGCCGACCGGCGGCATCACGCTCGGGATGGACCGCATCCTCGCGGCGCGGGAGGTGTGGCTCCTCGTGACCGGCGCGCGGAAAGCGGCCATCCTGCGTCGCGCCCTCCGCGACCCGGAGGGCCCCGACTGTCCGGCCTCGTACCTGCGCCGCCACCCGAACCTGGGGGTGATCGTCGACCTGGAGGCGGCTGCCCTGCTGTCCTGAAGCGAGCCCCGCCCGCGGCCCGCTACCGAAGGCGCGGGAGGCTCGCCGCCACGACGGCCTGCCCATGGCGCTTGTCGTGCTCGGAGGCCGTGAGGAACGTGATCTGCACGGACGAGTGCTCCTGCTCCGATTCGAGCACCCGCTCCGCCGTCTCCTGGATCACCTCTCCCCCGCCGCCGGTCATGACTCGACCGAGCAGGAGCAGGTGCTCGATGCGGTAGAACCTCGCGTATTGCAGGAGGCCGTAGCCGAGGTAGGCACCGATGGTCTCGTAGACCGAACGGGCTCGTACGTCGCCCTCGGCCATCAACCGCTGCAGCTCGACGAGCCGGGCAGGCTGGTCGAGGTCGTCCGGGAGGTCGATGCCGGCCGCGGGCAGGAGTCGCGCGACCGCCTGCTGCGAGAAGTACTGGGCCCCGACGCCCGCATCGCCCGACCACTCGTCACGGGGCGCTGCTGGCGACAGGTCGACGGGAGCGAATGCCAGCTCGTTCAGCCACGACGTCAGCCGGCCGTCGCTCGTGATGTAGCCGCCGGCCTCGCTCGAGCCCATCGCGATGCCCAGCAGCGCCCCAACCCCGGCGCTCATCGCCCCCGCCAGCGCGGTCACGTCGCCGTCGTTCACGACCACGAGGGGAACGTCGCCCCAGGCGTGCTGCAGCTCATGGAACAGGTGGCGCGCGCGCGACTCGAACAGGTCCCGGGGCACGGCCCGGAAGAGCGACGTCAGCCGGGGCTCGCTGTCCACGAACACGCCGGCCGAGCTGCCTCCGATCGCATCGACGCGCGGGAGGTGGTCCGCCGCTCGCCGCAACGACTGGTTGATCTGCTGGAGGTGCCATTCCGGGTCCGCCTGGTGCCGGGGATCCCAGCCGGTCTCCTCGCTGAAGCAGACAACGCCGTCGATGACCGCGGCGACCTTCCGGTCGCTCGCGCCCAGGTCGAAGCCGATGCGGCAGCCGTCGAGGTGACCGCCGATCTCCAGCGAAGCGGCGGACTCGTCCGGGAACTCGCGATGCGGCGCGGCCAGCAGCTCGAACGGTGCGCCGTAGATCGTCGGGCCCATGGCCCTGGCATCGAAGGCACCCACGGGATCCGCCGCGAAGTGCCGGCCCAGCGCCGCCACCAGGGAGGCGGGACCGTCGACGTAGACGCGGCGGCCGCCCCGCGACCACAACAGGAACTTCAGGTCCCGCTCGACGAACCGCGCGCTGGCGGCCGCGTCCGGGCCATCCCCGCAGGCCCAGGCCTGGTGATGGCTCACGGCCCCGCCCGGCTGCTCCACGGCGATCCAGACGGGTCGGCCGTGTGGCGACGCCCGGACCCGATCGAAGAACCGGCCGGCCGCGGGGGCCGCTGGTCGGAACCCGCGATCGAGCGGAGGCGTCACGCGTGGACGGACGAGATGTCGCTCCTCGAGCTGCACGAGCGACACCGCCCGGCCCTGCCTGGGTTCCATGGACCGTCCTTCACTCGGCATGTGGTCACGCCGGGGGCGACGCGAAGCGCGGTCCCTCGAACCACCGTCCCGCGCGCATGACCCGTCGCACGTTGAACGCATCGTCCAGCTCGACGAGGTCGGCGCGGAGACCCGGGGCGATCCGTCCGCGATCGTCCACCCCGATCAGCGCCAGCGGGTTGGCGCTGGCGGCGGCGGCGATGCGCGGCAGCTCCACCCCGAACAGCGCCAGGTTCCGCACGGACGTGTCGAGCGCGATGACGGAGCCGGCCAGCGCGCCGCTGGACACGAGCGTGCAGCGATCGCCCCGCACCTCCACGTCCAGGCCGCCGAGGGAGCCGTGCTTCTGCGGCGTCCCGGCAAGCTCGATCCCGTCGCTGACGAGGACCAGCCGATCCGACGGCTTCGTCCGCAGGACCAGCGGCCAGAGCACCCGGTCCACGTGGTGGCCGTCGGCGATCAGCTCGGCGTAGACGTCGTCGCGCGAGAGCGCGACCGCGGCGAGGCCCGGCGCGTGCTGGTGGACCCCGGACATCGCGTTGAACAGGTGCGTGGTGGAGCGTGCCCCGGCGTCGTAGCCGGCCTGGGCCTCGGCTGCGGTCGCCGAAGAATGGCCGAGCGACGCGACGACGCCGCGCTCCGTGAGCCACCGGATCAGGTCGATCGCGCCGGGCGTCTCCGGCGCGATCGTCGTGAGGCGGAAGCTGCCGAGGAGGCGCTCGAGATCCTCGAACGCGATCTCGGCCGCGGCTCGCACGGATGCGGGGTTCTGCGCGCCCACGCGCTGGGGCGAGATGAAGGGGCCCTCGAGGTTGAAACCCAGCGGCGCCGCCCCGTCGTCGGGCGCACCGGGCATCCAGGCGTGCACCCGCCCGGCGAAGGCCACCAGCACGTCCATCGGCGCCGTGACCGCGGTGGGGAGGAATGAGGTGACACCGCGCCGGAGCAGGGCGCGAGCCATGCCGTCGAGGGCGGACTCCGACCGCATCGCGTCGTGCCCGCCCCACCCGTGGACGTGGACATCCACGAAGCCGGGCATGATCCACGGGCCGCGCGCCTGGGACGGATCCGCCTCGACAGCCGCGATCCGGTCGCCCTCCAGGATCACGCGGCCGGGCTCGACCCGATCCTCGAGCACGAGGCGGCCGCGGACCAGCCCGTCATCGCTCATCGGCCCGGCTCCTCCCGTGTCAGGGTCGTTCCGGGACGCGCTCCCCGGCCTCCGCGCCGTGGATGGCCGCGCCGATCGCCCCGGCCCAGATCCCGAGCTCGGCGGGCACGATCTCGACCGTGGCGGAGCCGGTCATCCGGACTCGCCGGTCGAGCTCCGCCCGGATCGGCGCAAAGAGGATCTCGCCCGCCGCCGCCACGCCGCCCCCCACCACCACGCGATCCGGCG
>DAITNC010000148.1:0-4203 GCA_036834865.1 Candidatus Limnocylindrales bacterium
GACACGATCCGGACGGTCGAGGCGCTCGGCGCCGACATGATCGTGATGCGCCACGCGACGTCGGGCGCGCCCTACCTCGCGGCCGAGATCTTCTCCGGCTCGATCCTGAACGGCGGAGACGGCTGGCATGCCCACCCGAGCCAGGCCCTCCTCGACCTGTACACGATGCGGGCGCACCTCGGCGACGTCCGCGGCAAGAAGGTCGTGATCCTCGGGGACGTCCTTCACTCCCGGGTCGCACGCTCCAACGTCTGGTCGCTGACGGCGGCAGGCGCGGACCTCTGGATCTGCGGGCCAACGACAATCGTGCGCGGGTTCGACGCCTGGGCCGGCCGCTGGACCGGCGGCGGCGCGCCGGGACACGCCGGCTTCACCGTCACCTCGAACGTCGACGAGGCGCTCCGCGACGCCGACGTCGTGATGGCCCTCCGCCTCCAGCGCGAACGGATGGATGCCGGGCTGCTCCCGTCGCTGCGCGAATACTCGGCCCGGTTCGGGCTGACGCGCGAGCGGCTCGCGCTCGCGCGGCCGACCGCGCTCGTCATGCACCCGGGACCGATGAACGAGGGCGTGGAGATCGCGCCGGACGTGGCGATCCTGGACCGGAGCGTGATCACCGAGCAGGTGACGAACGGCGTGGCCGTCCGCATGGCGCTGCTCTACCTCCTTGCCGGCGGACACCCGGAGGCCGTGACGAATGCCTGACCTGCGCGTGGGCGAGACGGTCCCGCTCCTCGACATCAGCCGGGCGTGGCTCGTGGACCCGGTCGGCGAGCGCGAGGGGCCCGGCGAGATCGTCGTCCGCGACGGCATCCTGGAGGCGGTGACGTGGCTCGAGGGCGCCGAGGCGGAGGGCATCGGACCGGACGGGGTCCTGGTGCTGCCGGGGTTCCTGGACCTCCATGCCCACCTGCGCGAGCCCGGCAACGAGGATGCCGAGACGGTCGCGAGCGGCCTCGCCGCGGCCGCGCACGGGGGCTTCACGACGGTCTGCGCGATGCCGAACACGACGCCCGCCGCGGATGAGCCGAGCGTCCTCGCCCGGGTGGCCGGGGCGGCCACGGCGTCGGGCTCTCCCGTTGAGCTGCTGGCCCACGGCGCCGTGACCGTGGGACGGGCAGGCGAGCGGCTCGCCGCGCTGGGTGAGCTCGCGGACGCAGGGGTGGTGGGGTTCTCCGACGACGGTTCGCCGGTGAAGAGCGCAACCCTCCTCCGCAATGCGTTCCTCTATGCCGGCATGCTGGGGCTCCCGGTCGTGGAGCACGCGGAGGACGCGTCGCTGACTGCCGGGGCCGAGGCGAACGAGGGCCTGGTCGCCACGATCCTCGGCCTCAAGGGATGGCCGGCCGCCGCCGAGGTCTCGGCCGTGGAGCGGGCGATCGCGATCCTCGAATCGGTGCGCGCCGACGCGCCCGGCGCCAGGCTCCACCTGACGCACCTCTCGACCGCCGGGGCGCTCGCCGCTGTGCGGCGGGCCAAGGCGGCCGGGCTGCCGGTGACCTGCGACGTGACGCCGCACCACCTGGGCTTCACCGACGAGTGGGTCGCCGGTGCGCGGCGCTGGGCCTGGGAGGCAGTGGACGCGATCGGCGCGGTGCGCGACCCGTGGGCCGATGGCGCCCTCGTCGCGCACCCGTACTCGACGGCGTGCCGGGTCAACCCGCCGTTGCGGGGCGCGGCCGACGCGGCCGCGTGCCTGGCCGCCCTCGCCGACGGCACGGCGGACGCGGTCGTGACCGACCACGCACCGCACACGGCCGTCGACAAGGAGACGGAGTTCGGGCTCGCCGCGAACGGGATCAGCGGCCTGGAGACCGCGTTCGGCGTGCTGCTTTCCGCGGTCGCCGCCGGGAGGCTGCCGCTGGCGCGGGCCGTGGCGGCCCTGACCGTGGGCCCTGCGGGCGTCCTGGGTGGCCGGGCCGGCCGCCGCGGCGCTGTTCGCGGGCTGGTGGAGGGCGCGCCCGCGGACCTCGTCGTGGTGGATGCCGGCGACCCCTGGCGTGTCACATCAGAGGCGCTCCTGTCGCTCGGCAAGAACACGCCGCTCCTCGGCCGCGAGCTTCCCGGTCGGATCGTGCTGACCATGGCGCAGGGTCGGCTGGCGTACGCGGACGCGACCAGGGGCGAGTAGCGCGCGTGTCGACATCGAGCCCGTCGCCCGCCGGCGTTTCGCTGCGGGCGGCCGGCAGCTCGACCCCATCCCGGAACCGGCTTCCGCGGTCGCGCTGAGCGCGGTACGCTCCCCCTCCAATGCCGGCATCCTCCGACCCCCTCCAGTCCTTCGAGCACCGTCCGCTCTGGCAGGCCCAGGTCCCGCCACAGCCCGACCGGCGCGGCCGTCCGCTGCCCGACGTGGCCGACCTTGTCGTCATCGGCGGCGGCCTGGCCGGGAGCGCGGCCGCGCGGCACGGGGCGCAGCTCGGGGCCCGGGTCGTGCTGCTCGAGGCGGAGTCGATCGGGTGGGGCGCCTCGTCGCGCAACGGCGGCATGTGCCACCCCGGCTTCAAGTGGAGCCCGACCGAGCTGATGGAGCGCCACGGCGCGATCATCGGCGAGGCGATCTACCGCGAATCCGTGGACGCCTTCGAGTGGACGGCGTCGACGATCGCCGAGGAGGCCATCGACGCCGACTTCGTGCGCTCCGGGCACCTGGAGCTCGCCTTCGCGCCGTCGCACCTGGACCACTTCGCCACGTCCGCGGCGTCGATGGCGACGGTCGGCGAGCGCGCCCACGTGATCCCGGCCGCCCGGATGCGCTCGGAGATCGGCACCGACGCGTACTTCGGGGCGCTGGTCGTCGAGCGCTCCGGGGGCCTTCACCCGGCGAAGTACGTCGCGGGGCTTGCGGCGTCGGCCGAGCGCGCGGGCGCGTCGCTGCACGAGGGCGTGCGGGCACTCCGGATCAGGCCGCAGGCGGACGGTCGCGCCGTCGTCGAGACGTCAGCGGGCGCGATCGTGGCACGCGAGGTCTTCGTTGGCACCAACGGGTACACGGACGGCGCAGCGCCGGAGCTCCGACGTCGCGTCATGCCGATCGGCAGCTACATCATCGCGACCGACCCGCTCTCCGAGGACCTCGCCAACGAGATCAGCCCGAACGGCCGGATGTTCTTCGATTCGAAGAACTTCCTCTACTACTGGCGCATCACCCCGGACAGGCGGATGCTCTTCGGCGGGCGCGCGTCGTTCTGGCCCTCGTCCGTGGAGAAGACGGCGCGGATCCTCCACCGCGGCATGCTCCGCGTGCACCCGCAGCTCGCCGGGATCCGCGTCGCGTACGCCTGGGGCGGCAAGGTGGGCTTCACGTTCGACCGGATGCCCCACGTGGGCCGGATGGGCGGTATCACCTACGCGAGCGGCTGCTGCGGAAGCGGCGTCGCGATCCTCCCGTACATGGGGCATCGGGCGGCCGGCTGGATCCTCGGCGGCGAGCCCGCCCCGGCGCTCGCGTCCCTCCGATTCCCGCTGGTCCCCGCGCCGTACGAGGGCCGTCCCTGGTTCCTGCCGGCCATCGGGGAGTGGTACCGCCTGGCGGACTGGCGCGCGGGCCGGGAGCGACGGCAGCCCTGACCGACTTCGCCGGGGGACTCAGGCCGGGGCGAGCCCCGCCGCCTCGGCCGCCGCCGGCGCGAGCCGTCGGAGCGTGGCGAGAACGGCGTCCACTGCGGCCGGCGAGCTCAGGTAGTTGACGATTCCGGCCCGCAGGCACGTGCGGCCGCGGAGGACCGTTGTCGAGAGCCAGCCCTCGCCAGACCGGTTGAGCGCCGCGCAGAGCAGGTCCGTGTAGCGGTCGAGCGCTGCCGGATCGGACGCCTGGAGCGCAGCCACGCGGGCCCGCCCGCCCGGCACGTGCCGGAAGCAGACGACCGAGAGCTCCGGTGCGCCGGCCGGGATCGCCTCCAGGTCGTCGCTCTCGGCGATCCGGGCTGCGAGGTGCGCGGCCAGGTCGATGTTCATCTCGACCAGCCGTCCGAGGCCGGCCGTCCCGAGGTGCTTCCAGCTTGCCCAGAGCTTGAGTGCCCGGAACCGCCGTGTCCCCTCGAAGCTGTACTGGTACCAGTGGACGGGCTCCTCGCCCGCGCCGCCGTGGCGGTAGTACTCCGGCTCGCGGTGGAAGGTCTGCCGCAGGTCCTCCTGCCGCCGGACCAGGAGCCCGCCGATGTCGTAGGCCTGGAAGAACCACTTGTGCGGGTCGATCGTGAT
>DAITNC010000149.1:0-3960 GCA_036834865.1 Candidatus Limnocylindrales bacterium
AGCCGATCCCGAGGAGCCCGGACACGAGGCCGGCGCCCCACATGAGGACGAATCCCAGGGGTACGCGCCGCGCGGCGTAGGGCACCTCGCGGCCGAGCCGGGCATCCGGGTAGCTCGACGCGAGGCGGAGTCGGGCGGCCAGTCCGCTCGGCTCGACCTCCGGCGGCATCTCCTCGCCGAGGCGCAGGACCTGCATGAGGGCAGAGCCAAGCAGGACGAGGCCCAGGAGGATGTACAGGAAGGCTTGAGCGACGATCGCCGCGAGGAGCGCACCGACCACCGCTCCCGTCGTGGTGGCCAACTCCAGGAACATCCCGACCCGCATGTCGGTCATGCGATCGCGCACGTAGGCGGCGGCCGCCCCGGAGCTCGTGGCGATGACGCTGACGATGCTCGCCCCGATCGCGAGACGAATGTCGATCCCGAAAAGCAGCGTGAGCGTGGGCACGATCAGGATCCCGCCGCCGACCCCGGCAAGGGCTCCGATCAGGCCCGCCAGGATGCTGATCGCGAAGATCGCGCCGTCGGCCCCCAGGGTCACGTGATCGCGCCCTCCGACGCGGGCGGGTCGAGCCCGATGGGCGGTCGACGGCGGTGGCGGAGGACCAGGACGCCCAGCGCTCCCACGACCACCACTGCCGAGATGAGCATGGCCATCGGGATCCCGAAGAAGGTCCAGTTGTCGGCCTTGAGCGTCTCAACGGCGAAGCGGACGGAGCCGTACCAGATGAAGAAGACGAGGAGCAGGTCGCCGGGCCGGAGGCGAGCGACGAACCGACGCGCCATCCAGATCAGGACGAGCGCCCCGATGAGGCCGGACAGCGACTCGTAGAGGAACATCGGCTGGAAGTGCTGCCCGAGGGTCGCCAGCGGGTCAGAGCCGGGCGGACACTCATAGCCCTGGGTCCGGTACTGGCACTGGATGGCGATCCCCCATGGCAGGTTCGTGGGCGCTCCGTACAGCTCCTGGTTGAAGAAGTTGCCCCAGCGCGCGATGGCCTGCATCACGAACAGCCCGGGTGCCACCGCGTCCGCCCAGGCCAGGAACGGCTGGCGCTTCCAGCGGGCGTACAGGAACGCGGCGATGGTCCCGGCGATGATCCCGCCGTAGACCCCGAGACCCGAGTAGGGCGGCAGGACGATCCGGAGGAGATCGTCGCGGTAGAGCTGCCACTGGTCGATGACGTGGTAGAGCCGGCCGCCGATGAGGGCCGCGACCGCGACGACGATCATCGCGTTCGTGAGCAGCTCGACGTCGAGCCCTCGCCAGCGTGCCTCGCGGCTCACGACGAGATAGACCGCGGCGAGCCCGACGGCATAGGCGACGCCGTACCAGTGCACGGCCAGCGGCCCGATCGAGAATGCGATCGGGGATGGCGTGATGTCGATCACGGGTGGAATGGCAAGCGGAGCCGGCGTGCCTCGGTGGCTGCGGTCAGTGATGCACTCCGGGCGGGAAGGTCATTGGGCCCTGTCGGTCCTCGTCGGTGGCCATGATCATAGCGGGCGTCCGGGGAGGGCGCCCTACTCTGTCACTTGCGCAAGTATGCAAGCACATGGTAGCATCAACCGGCCGAGGCCTGAGCCGCTCGACCAAGCGAGGTACCGCCGCGATCATGGAAACCGCCGACCAGACGCTCGAGCACTACCGGCTGCACGCAGACGTGTGCCGGGTCCTGACCGACCCCAAGCGCCTGATGCTCCTGGCGGCACTCCGGGCAGGCGAGCGGTCCGTCGGCGATCTTGCCGCCACCATCGGCGTGGCCCTCCCGAACGCGAGCCAGCACCTCGCCGTTCTGCGCGCGGCGGGTCTCGTCGCGAGCCACAGGATGGGGACCACGGTGGTCTACCGACTCGCAGAGCCGGCGATCGCCGACGCCTGCGACATCATCTCGGCGATCGTGGCCCGCCGCTTCGGAACGGTCGCCCGACCCGCCGCCAGCGTCGCAGCCCATGCCCCCATCACCGCCACCCAGGAGTGACCCCAATGCCCATGACAACCAGCTTCACGTTCGGCACCCGGCTCCCAGGGACCGTCGCCGGCGTTCGTCCGGCCGTCGAATCCGCGCTCAAGGCCGAAGGCTTCGGCATCCTCACCGAGATCGACGTCCAGGCGACGCTGAAGGCGAAGCTGGGCGTGGACCGCGCGCCGTACCTGATCCTCGGCGCCTGCAACCCGCCGCTCGCCCATCGGTCGCTCGAGATTGACCCATCGATCGGCGCGCTCCTGCCCTGCAACGTCGTCCTCCGGGAGGATGGCGCGGAGACGATCGTCGAGGCGATGGATCCGATGGCCGCCCTGGGGATCGTCGATGCCCCGGGCGTCCGCGCGATCGCCGAGGAGGCGAAGGCCCGCCTCGCGCGGGCAATCGCCGCCCTCGAGGCGCGGGCCTGACCTGCCGACCATCCCGCGGGACGTCTCGACCGACGCGTCGCCCGCCCCACGAACACCACGGAGATCCACTCATGGCAACCAAGACCGCGACCGTCACGCTCGACGGGACCAACCTTCGCTTCGTGGCCTGCTCGGGCAGCGGGCACTCGGTCGTCCTCGACGACGGTCGGGGTGACACCGGACCTCGCCCCGCCGAGCTGATCCCGATGGCGCTTGCGGGCTGCACGGCCATGGACGTCATCTCGATCCTGCGCAAGAAGCGCCAGGAGGTCACGCGCTACGAGGTGCGCGCCGAGGGCGTCCAGATGGACGATCACCCGAACGCCTTCACCCGGGTCGACGTGCTCCACGTCGTGGAGGGACCGGCGATCGACGTCGACGCGCTCCGCCGGGCGATCGAGCTGTCGGCGACGAAGTACTGCAGCGTCGGCGCGACGCTCTCGACGGGCATCACCGAGATCCACCACGCGTATCTCCTGCGCGGCGGCGACGGCTCTGAGCGGACGGCCGAGGTCCTCGTCCTCGGTCCGAACGCGGACCCTGCCGCGCCGGCCGCCGAAGCCCCGGCCGCAGTCGGCGCGGCGGTCTGACCGGCCGAGCCGGCATCCATTCGGCACACGGAGACGATCGCGATGTCCAGCAAGCGCAAGAGCAGCCAGCCCACGGTCAACCCGTCGCGAAAGGCCGGCTCGGCCGGGCGACCGGGCACGACGGGCCGCAGCACGGCGTCGCGGTCCACGCGTCGGTGGGTCTTCCTTGGGTCGGGGCTCGTGGTTGCGCTCATCGCCGTCATCGGCGGATGGGCCCTCCTCTCCGGCCACCCGGGCACCGGCGCCTCCACGCCATCGGGCGGCCCGGCCGGGACGGTGGTCCAGGCGAACGGGGGCCACTGGACGAACATCACGCCGGACACGCTCGCCACGATGCTCGGGAGGAAGGACTTCACGCTCCTGAACGTGAAGACGCCGTACATCGGGGAGATCGCCGGAACGGACCTCTACATCCCGTACACGGACCTCACCGCGCGCGCGGCCCAGCTCCCGGCAGACAAGAACGTCAGGGTCGTCGTCTACTGCAGGAGCGGGAACGAGAGCGCGATCGCGGCCCAGACCCTGATCGACCTGGGCTACACGAACATCGACAACCTCGACGGTGGGATGAACGCCTGGACCGCCAGCGGCCGCCAGCTGGTCCAGCTGAACCGCGGATGACAGGCCCCTCCGCTACCGCTCGACGGGGAACCCGACGATGCTGCCCCACTCGGTCCAGGAGCCGTCGTAGACCCGGACGTGGTGCCATCCGAGGACCTGGGTCATGACGAACCAGAGCGAGCTTGCCCGGTGGGAGAGCCGGCAGTAGACGATGACCTCGTCAACCTGGTCCGGTGCCGCGCCGATTGCCCGCAAGAGCCGCTCCAGCTCCTCGGCCGGCTTCAGGGAGAAGTCGTCCGGATTCATCAGGTCACGCCCGTGGAGGTTCACCGCGCCCGGGATGTGACCGCGCCGCTCGGCGCCGTGGTCGAACCCGGGTGCCGGCTTGACCCGCTCACCCCGGAACTCCTCGCC
>DAITNC010000150.1:0-3955 GCA_036834865.1 Candidatus Limnocylindrales bacterium
GGACAGACCCGGGGCTCCGGGGCCCGGGGCTGTCGCCCCTGGCGAACAAGGCGCTCGAATCGAAGGCAGGCCGGACCCGTTCGGTCGTGGGCCCGGCCCCGACGTCCGCCGACGGCGAACAGATCCTGTCGCGGTCCACGTGCGCTCGGTCACACACAGATCGGTTCGCGGTATCTGTTCGCCGGAAACGACCTCCGCGGAGGCCGACCTCAGCTCCGACAGTCGCGGGTGGGTCCCCCCGGGCGGGGGCGGCGGCGGGCGAAGTGGGCAAACCCGGCCCCGACAGTGGGTCGCGGTCCCGGGAATCAGGACGCCCCGCACGCGGCGGGGCGTTCGGCAGCGCGGATGATGGCGGACCCGACCGGATTCGAACCGGCGATCTCCTGCGTGACAGGCAGGCATGTTGGGCCGCTACACCACGGGTCCACGGCCGCCAGATGGTAGCAGAGGCCGGGCGATTCTGCCGCTTTCTGCTCGCTTTCCGCCGCGTTCCGACCGCTTCGCAGGCGCTTTCCGGGCGCGGCGGACGCACCTCCGCCCGAGCCGCGATATCCTCGCCGGGCCATGCCCCGGATCGACCTGCGCTCTGACACCGTCACCCACCCGACGCCCGCGATGCGGCGCGCGATGGCCGAGGCCGAGGTGGGCGACGACGTCTTCGGCGACGACCCAACCGTCAACGCGCTCGAGGAGCGCGCCGCCGCGCTGCTCGGCAAGGAAGCCGGCCTCTTCGTCGCCTCGGGCACGATGGGCAACCTCGTGGCCCAGCTTGCGCACCTTGGCCGCGGCCAGGAGACGATCGCGAGCGCCGAGAGCCATCTCGTGATGGACGAGGCGGCCGGCCATGCCGTGGTCGTGGGCACGAGCGTCCGGGCCCTCCCCGACCGCCCCGACGGGACCCTGGACCTTGACCTGGTCGCAGACTCGTTTCGCGACCCCGAGGACCCGCACGAGCCGCTCAGCGGCCTCGTCGCGATCGAGAACACGCATGCCCACTCGATGGGCCAGCCCCTGAGCGTCGCCTACACCAGGACGATCGCGGACGTGGCGCACGCGCACGGCGTTCCGCTCCACGTCGACGGCGCCCGCTTCTTCAACGCCGCGGTCGCGCTGGGCGTGGACCCGGCCACCCTTGCGGGGCCCGCCGATTCGGTCACGTTCTGCCTGAGCAAGGGGCTCGCCTGCCCCATCGGGTCGGTGGTGGTCGGGACGCGCGCCTACATCTGGCGCGCACGGCGGGCGCGCAAGCTGCTGGGCGGCGGCATGCGCCAGGTCGGCGTGCTCGCGGCGCCCGGGCTCCTGGCCCTCTCCGACGGGCCGGACGGGATGATCGCCCGGCTCGCCGACGACCATGCCAACGCGCGGCGCCTGGCCGAGGGCCTGGCCGACCTGGCCGGCGTCGAATCGCCGGGAGGCGCCGCCCAGCCCGCGCCCGGCCGGCTCGATCCCGCCCGCGCGCGGACCAACTTCGTGATCTTCCGGGTGGCGCGCGACCGGGCCGCCTTCCTCGACGCGCTCGAGACCCGGGGCGTGCTCATGGTCCCCTACTCGCATGGGGCGATCCGGGCCGTCACCCACTACGGGATCACCGCCGACGACATCGACACCACGCTCGCGACCGTGCGCGCGGCACTCGCCGAGACGGCCGGGGGCGCGGGCGCTGCCCTCGCGCGGACCGGCGCCTGAACGGAAAGCGCGTGCTCGTCATCCCCTCGATCGACCTCGCGAGCGGCCGCTCGCGGATCGTCCACTGGCCGGGCGCCGCGGCCGGGGTCGGTGCTCCCAGCGACCGGCCCGAGGTGATCGCCGAGCGGTTCGTGACGCAGGGCGCCCGGTCGATCCACCTCGTCGACTTCGACGGCGCCCAGCAGGGCAGCCCGGTCAACCTGGAGTCGGTGGGCCGGGTGGCGAGCCGGGTCGGCGTGCCGCTCCAGCTCGCGGGGGGGATGGAGAGTGCCGACGGCATCCGGCTCGCGTTCGCCGCCGGCGCCACCCGGGTCCTGCTGGCGATGAGCGTCGCCGACGACCACGAGACGCTGCGGGCGTGCGTCGAGGTTGCCGGCGACTGGCTGGCGGTGGGGCTGGATCCGCGTCCCGAGCGCTTCGCGGAGTACCCCTGGAAGCGCCCGCACCGGCCCACCTTCGACGACGTCACCGCCGAGCTGGCCGGCCTGGGCGTGCGGCGCCTCGTGCTCTCGCACGGCGGCGGCCGCCCCGACCCGGCGCTGATCGAGCGCCTCGTCCACGACCTCGACGTCGAGGTCCTGGTCGCCGGCGGGGTCACCGACCTCGCCGGCATCGGTCGCCTTCGGGATGCCGGGGTGACCGGCATCCTCCTCGGAGAGGTCCTCCTCTCCGGCCGTATCGACTACCCCGCTGCCATGGAGACTGCCGCATGATCCACGCCCCGGCCCGACGCCTCGCTGCTCTCGCCCTCGTTTCCGCCGCCGCGCTCGCAGCATGCGGGGGTGGCGCGAGCGCGGCCCCGATCGTGCCGTCGGTCGCCCCATTGCAGGCGCCGTCGGCGGCACCGAGCGTTGGCGCGAGCCCAGCCGCGAGCGCGGCAGCGGCGAGCACCGGCACGGGCGCGGGCGTTACCGGCTGCCCGACGAGCGCCCCGCCGCCCATGGCCGCGACCGACACGGCAACGGTCACCCTCGCCACGTCGAAGGGGAACATCGTCATCAAGGTGACAGGCTCGCTGGCGCCGCACGCGACCGGCAACTTCGTGGCGCTCGCCGCCTGCGGGTTCTACGACGGCGTGGTCTTCCACCGCCTGGTGCCGGGCTTCGTGATCCAGGGCGGGGATGGCCAGTTCGGCCGGGCGCCGAACGTGGACGCGTCGCAGGTCGGGACCGGGGGGCCGGGCTACACGATCACCGATGACACCGTGACCACGCCGTACAGGCGCGGGACCGTCGCGATGGCGCGCACGCCAGCGCCAAACTCCCAGGGCTCGCAGTTCTTCATCGTCCTGAGCGATGCCGCCGCGAGCGCCCTGGCGTCCGCGAACACCTACGCGATCATGGGCGAGGTGACCTCCGGAATGGACGTCGTGGACGCCATCGCCGCGATGCCCAACTCCGGGTCACCCGACAACACCGCGCTCGATCCGTTGCCGATCACGACTGCGACCGTGACGCGTCCCTGATCGCAGCAACCCGCCTATTCCACCGCCCGCCACCCAAGCACACCGAAGGAGCACCCGTGACAAAGGCAACCATCGAGACCACCATGGGCCAGATCGTCGTGGAGCTCGACGACGTGGGTACGCCGAAGGCCGCCGGCAACTTCATCAAGCTCGCCAAGCAGGGCTTCTACGACGGCGTGATCTTCCACCGCGTCATCCCGGGCTTCGTGGTCCAGGGCGGCGACGGGGAGTTCGGCCGCCAGGATGAGAAGGGCCAGATCCGCAACGCCGGCCGCGTCGGCACAGGCGGGCCGGGCTACAAGTTCGAGGACGAGCCGTTCACCGGCGACTACGACCGCGGCGCGCTGGCGATGGCCAACGCCGGCCCGAACACGAACGGGTCCCAGTTCTTCATCTGCCACCAGGGCCTGCGCGGGAAGCTGCCGAGGAACTACACGCGCTTCGGCCAGGTGCTGACCGGGATGGACGTGGTCGACGCGATCGCGGCGGCACCGCGCAACAGCCGCGACTTCCCGGAAGTGCCGGTGGCGATGACCTCGGTGACAATCGAGGAGGCCTGATCGAGGGCGGCCCGCCGGGCACGACGAACCGGCGCTCGCCTCGCTGACGCCAGTTTCGCAACCTTCGCCGGCCGCACGGCTCGAATGTTGCGAGATATTAATACGCGGACGTATAAAAACCCTTGGCTTCGGGGCCGCGACACGGTAGAGTACGGAGGTCGCGCAAGCGACGCTGCTGCCCTAGTTACGGGGTCATGGGTAGGTAGGGTCAGGGTAGTCGGTGCAGCCGGCGTGATAGATGCCC
>DAITNC010000151.1:0-3868 GCA_036834865.1 Candidatus Limnocylindrales bacterium
AGCGTTCCGTGTTCTCGGTCACGAACCCGGCGCCTCCTCGCCGGGCCGGATGTGGCGAGTGTGGCGAAGGGACCTCACGGGCGACTCCGGGAGGCGCGCTGGCGCACCTCAATCGCCCGTGCCGCCGTTCCATCGTCGACAAGCTCACGGGCTCGAGCCTCGTGGGCCTCCCCGAGCCTGAACTCCTCAGTGCGGTCCGCCCCGTCATCCTCGACACGAACGCGCTCCTCGCCTTGCTGCACCACGCGTGACGACCGGTCCGGCGTCGGTTGACCCGGGTCAACGATCGCTCAAGAACGGGCCGCGAACCGCTCAGGCCGGCGGCTCGCAGGACTAGTATCGAAGCGATGCAGCCGTTGGACGGGGGTCGTTTCGGTCTGGGCCGCCTGACGGGTCGGCGGTCTGGGCCGGCGATCGCCGCGGCCATTGTCCTGGCGCTTGCCGGCGCGACTGTGGCCGTCGCGATCATCCGCGCCGTCGTCCCGAACGCGGCGCCTGCATACCTGCTCGCCGTGCTGGCCGTGGGCATCCGCTACGGGACGCTGCCGGCTGTGCTCACGTCGATTTCGGCGTTTCTGCTGTACGACTTCCTGTTCGTCCCGCCGGTCTACACGTTCACGATCGCGAGCCCGGACGAATGGCTCAACCTGTTGCTGCTCCTGGCCGTCGCGGTCGTGATCGGTCGGCTCGCGGCACTCCAGGCGGAGCGAGCGCAGGAGGCCGCCGACCGCGCCCTCGAAGCCGAGTCGCTCTACCGGATCACCGGTGTCCTCGCCTCGACGCGGACCGTTGGCGAAGCCACGCCGCTCGTGCTAGCCCGGCTCGCCGAGACCACCGCCATGGACCGCGTCTGGTTCGGGCTCGGGCCGTCGCCGACGGAGGAGCGGATCGTGGCCGACACGGCCGCGACGGAGGCGCTGCCGGTGCCGGGCTGGCACGTCGTCCTACAGCGCCCGCCGGACGGCCCGGCCCGCTGGGTGCGGACTCACGTGGGCCGGGCGGCCGGCTCGCGACGGTCGGCGAAGGTGGTCGTCCATCGGGTTCGCGTCGAAGTCGCCGGTGAGCCGCTCGGCTCGCTGTGGGCGCTTCGAGCCCGGGCCGAGCGAGAACCGGATCGGGCCGAGACCCGGATCCTGTCGGCTGCGGCCGACCAGCTCGGCCAAGCGGTAGTCCGGGACCGCCTCGCCGAGGAGGCCACGAACGCCGAGATCCTCCGCGAGAGTGAGTCCCTGAAATCCGCGCTCCTGGACTCGGTCTCCCATGACCTCCGGACGCCGCTCGCGACGATCCGCGCCGCCGCCGGCAGCATGCTCGATCGAAGCATCGCCTGGACCGAGGACGAGCGGCTCGAGGCATTCCAGACCATCGATTCTGAGGCAGAGCGAATGGGCCGGCTCGTGCGCAACCTCCTGGACCTGAGCCGGATCGAGGGCGGAGCGCTCAGACCGGAGCTGGCTGCCCACGACGCGGGCGAGATCGCGCGGCAGGCTGCCGGGCGGATCCACGCCCAGGGGAAGACGATCCGGGTCGACACCCCGCCAACCCTTCCGCCGGTCCTCATCGACGACGTGTACCTGGGCCAGATTCTCGCCAACCTGCTCGAGAACGCCGTTCGCTATGGAGGCCACACGATCGTCGTTCAAGGCCTGGATCTCCCCGATGAGGGTGCCGTGGAGTTGAGCGTCGCCGACGATGGCGAGGGCGTCCCGGTTCGCGCGCTGGGGCACCTGTTCGACAAGTTCTATCAGGTGCCGAGGGCCGACGCTCTCTCACGGCGCGGGATGGGCATCGGCCTCACTGTGGTGGCCGGACTCGCGCACGCGATGGGCGGGACGGTCCGCGCCGAGCGCAGCGACCTGGGCGGCCTGGCCATCGTGGTCACGCTGCGAGCCGCCGACGCCCCTCCGCCTGATCCGGGCGAACGCGGCCTGTTCCCGACCGAGGCAGCCCGATGACCTCGCCAGGAGCGTGGCTGCTGGTCGTCGAGGACGAGGAGCCGGCGCGGCGCCTGCTGGGAAAGTACCTCGCCCGACGCGGCTACCGCGTGGACGAGGTCTCCTCCGCCGGAGAAGCCATGCGGGCCTGGGACGCGCACCGGCCGGACCTGATCCTGCTCGACCTCGGCCTGCCCGACTTCGACGGGATCGAGGTCATCCGTCGGATCCGTCGCGCCGCTGCGACGCCGATCATCGTCCTGTCGGCTCGGGGCGAGGAGCGCGACAAGATCGCCGGTCTGGAGGCCGGCGCCGACGACTATCTCTCAAAGCCGTTCTCCGTCGACGAGCTTGAGGCACGTATCCATGCCGTGATGCGCCGTCTCGGAGGCCCCGACGTGGGCCCGGACGGCCGGCTCCGGCTCGGATCGATCGAGCTCGATCCCACGCGCCGCGCGGTGACCGTGGCGGGGAACCCGGTCCACTTCTCCCCGCGCGAGTACGAGCTGCTCAAGGTGCTGTTGTCGAACCAGGGCCGTCTCGTGACGCGCGAGCGGCTGCTTCGAGCTGTCTGGGGGCTCGAGTACGCGGATGCGCGCGAGTACCTCCACGTCTACGTTGGCCGGCTTCGGCGCAAGCTGTCCGATGCCGGCGTCGGACCCATGATCGAACAGATGATCGCGACCGAGACGGGGATCGGATACCGCGTTGCGGCTCCGATGCCCGCCATGGAAGCGATCGCGCCGACGGAGGGTTGACTCGCGGCCGGCCGACCCGGCTGCGACCCCCCTCAAACGTTTAGACCGTATTTAGGCAGCCGGGCCTTTCGACCCGGGCTGCCTCTTGGGCCGCCGGCGGATGCTGGAGTCATGCCACAGGCCACCGGTCCCGACACGTCCGACGATCGGACGACTGCCTACCGCCTAGCACGCGAGATCGGGGACGTCGAGTCCGCCATCGAGCTCGTCCGATCCGGCGCGGCGTCCCGCGTCACGGTGGCCGGGCTCCGGTTCGGCGAGCAGATCGTCGCGCGGCTGCGGGCGGAGGCGGCAGCCGTGGGCGTTCGCCTCGAGCCCTTGTACTGGCCCGAGGACGCTGGCTGTGACGTCACCGTGAGGCGATCCGATGTCGAAGTCTGACCGTTCCGCCCTGGTGCTGCTGGTCGAGGACGACCTCGGCCTCGCCGGGATCCTCGTGCACTACCTGCGGGCTCGCGGCCACGATGCCCGCTCGGCGGCGTCGGCCGAGGACGCGGTCGAGCTGCTCCGCTCCGGATTCCGACCGACCGTGGTCCTGCTGGACATCAACCTCCCGGGGGCGTCGGGCTGGAGCCTGCTCCGCGGTCCCGAGCTGGCCGCGGCGGGCTCCCCGCCCGTCTACATCGTGAGCGCGACCTCGATCCCTGCGTCGCGGCTGCGGGAGTTCAAGGTGGCCGGGTATCTGCCGAAGCCATTCGCGCTGGCGACCCTCGTCGACGTCGTCGAGCGGACGCCACTCACCGACGAGGTACCGGCTGAGGCCGTTCGTGGAGGAGATCCGGATGCTCTTTGACCTCGCGATGATCGCCCTGACCCTCGTCTGGGCCCTCGCGTTCTTCGCGTTCCTCTGGCTCGCGAGGAGGCTGGCCCGATGAACTTCAGCGACCTCGTCGGGGGCGTGATCGCCCTCCTCCTCGCGCTATACCTCTTCTGGACCCTGCTCCGGCCCGAGGACTTCTGAGCCATGCCGAACCTTCCGGGCCTGGTCCAGATCGTCACGGTCCTCGCCGCCATCCTCCTTGCCACCCGACCACTGGGCGGGTACATGCGACGCGTCTTCGAGGGCGAGCGAACGTTCCTCTCCCCGGTCCTGCGCCCCGTCGAGCGTGGGATCTACCGGATCATGGGCGTCGACGAGACGGCCGAGCAGCGCTGGACGGGCTACGCCGTGTCGCT
>DAITNC010000152.1:0-3683 GCA_036834865.1 Candidatus Limnocylindrales bacterium
GTGTCGACCGATTGAGACGGGCGCAGGCACGTCTTGTGCGCGCCGCCGGTTGGAACGCCACGCAGGCGCGTGACCCCAGCCCCGAACCCGGGCCGGTCCAGTCTCTCCGCCCGATCGTCGCGGCCCAACGGGATATCCCGCAATGGATGCCGGGCAACTCGCGCTGCTCGCTGGTGCCGTCTCGCTCGTGGTGGCGGGGGTCAGCAACACGGTCGCGCTCATTCACGGCATGGCGGGAGCGGATCCACTAGCGGTCCCTAGCCCGCTCGAACGGGAATACCAGCGTCGCGCCGACGCCTACCTCGAAAGCCCGCCTCACACGCGATAAGGGCACACTCGCCGCCTCGAGACCGAGGCGATCGAGGTCGGCGGCGTCCGGGTCGTGCCGCGCGACGTCCTCCACGCGGTCCTGGACCCGAAGCTGCGGGCGAAGCCCGGGGAGCCGGACCTGGTCATCGTCCGGGTGCTCGCGAAGGGGCGGCGCGACGGGCGCGAGGCGCAGGTCGTCGTCGAGCTGATCGACCGCTTCGACGAGGCGACCGGGTTCACGGCGATGGAGCGGACGACCGGCTGGGACGGCTCGATCAAGGCGATCATGAACGCCCAGGGCGTGACGCCGCGCGGAGCCCACCCGGCCGAGATCGCGGTGCCGGGCCCCCTCTACGCGGCCGAGCTGCGCCGCCGCGGCTTCAGCCTGACCGAGACGGCAACGCCGTAGGCTGGCGCGGCCGACCGCCGCCGGGACCGGAGCCGGCCTCCGGCCCGGGCGCGCCGAGCGCAGGCAGATGAGCCGCAGACAAGGGCCGCGCAGGAAGATCCGCGCGGCATCGCGACGCGGGCGTCCGCCCATCGTCCCGGCCGATCGCTGGGGGCACCAGGGAGGTGCCCGCGCACCGTCCGGTGGAGCGTGTCGACGGGCGTGATCACCCGCTCGGCGCGGGGTTCCAGCCGGCACCGACGAACCGCTTCGCCGCGTGAGCCCACCGAGCCCTCCTGCCCGGCCTTTGTGACCTTCCGCACTGGCCTCGTACGGCTGGACCGGGCAACCTCGTCGGTCAGAAGCTGCGGCCGTCACGGCCGTGGGAGCGCGCAGCGGGAGTTCGTCGTGACCTTGCCAGGACGCCCAGACGCCGCGCCGCCGGCTCTGTCATCCGCACGCCGCGGCACGATCATCAAGCTCGCGACGATGGCCGTCGTCGGCCTGGTGATCGCCCTGCTGCCCACTCCGGCGGGCCTCGACGCGGGGGCGTGGAGGTACTTCGCGCTCTTCGTCGCCGTCATCATCGGGCTCATCCTTGAGCCGATCCCGGCTGCCGCGGTTGGCCTCATCGGGGTGGTGCTGGCAGCGGGGCTCCGCCTGCCGTTCACCCCGGAGCAGCTGGCCGACCCGACCTTCGAGGCACCGGTCCAGGCGGTCAAGTGGGCGCTCGCCGGCTTCTCGAACGGCACCGTCTGGCTCATCTTCGGCGCGTTCATGTTCGCCATGGGGTACGAGAAGACCGGGCTGGGCCGTCGCATGGCGCTGCTCCTGGTCCGCACCCTCGGAGGGAGCACGCTCGGGCTCGGCTATGCGGTCGTGCTCGCCGACCTGGTCCTCGCCCCGTTCACCCCGTCGAACACCGCCCGCAGCGGCGGCACGGTCTACCCGATCATCAGGAACATCCCGGGGCTCTACGGCTCCGAACCGGGCGAGACCGCGCGGCGCATCGGCTCGTACCTCATGTGGACCGCGCTCGCCGCGACGTGCGTCACGAGCTCCCTGTTCCTGACGGCGCTGGCACCCAACCTGCTGGCCCTCGATCTCGTCCAGAAGGTCACGCCGGTGTCCGTGTCGTGGACCGACTGGCTCGTCGGGTTCCTGCCGATCGGCGTCCTGCTGCTCGCGACGCTCCCTTGGGTCATCTACAAGGTCTACCCGCCCGAGATCACGTCGAGCAGCGAGGTGCCGGCGTGGGCGCGCGGGGAGCTGGCCTCGATGGGCGCGGTCACGACCCGCGAGCTGCTCATGGGCTGCCTCGTGGTCCTGGCCCTGGCGCTGTGGATCTTCGGGGGTTCGTTCGTCGATCCCACGTTGGTGGCGCTGGCCGTGATCGCGCTCATGGTGCTCACCGGCGTGGTCGAATGGGGCGACGTGATCGCAAACAAGGCCGCCTGGAACGTCCTGGTCTGGTTCGCGACGCTGGTCGTCCTCGCCGACGGACTCGCGAAGGTCGGGTTCATCGCGTGGTTCGGCAAAGGGGCGGCGTCGGCCCTCGGCGGCCTGCCCGTGCTCGCGGTGATGCTGCTGCTCGTGGTCCTGTACTTCGTCATGCACTACCTGTTCGCCAGCCTCACCGCGCACGCGTCCGCGCTGCTGCCGGTGATCTTCGCGGCCGGTGCCGCGGTCGCCGGCGTCAACGTGACCGTCTTCGCGCTCCTGCTGCTCTACGCGCTCGGCATCATGGGCGTGATCACGCCGTACGCAACCGGCCCGGGCCCCGTCTACTTCGCCAGCGGGTTCATCTCGCGGCGCGACTTCTGGGTCCTCGGGCTGGTCTTCGGAGCGATCTATCTGGTCGCGTTGCTCGTCATCGGGACGCCCTGGCTGCTGTTCCTGCACCCGTAGCCCGGGATCCACCGAAGTCCCGACCCGATCTGCGGTCCGGGACAGACGAACATCCCACAGCCTCGACCGGGGCGAGGGTCAGGGCTCGGCGTCCCCCGCGCTGTAGCCGAGCGCCGATCGAGCGGTTCGTAACAGAAGCGAGGCGAACGCTGTCGGTCAGCTCGCGGCCGACGAGTGATCCGGGTGGGTGACAGCGACGACTGTGAGACCGTCGATCGCCAGGAAGTCATCCGGATTGCACTTGTAGAGGGGCAGCTCGTTCGCGACGACGGCAGAGCCCGGAGCCGAGGTCTGCACAACCTCTCTCCCCGCCGCGCCGCCATCGCCAGCCGGGCTGCCGCGCAGGCGGCGTGCCTCGCGGACACGGCCCGCGAGGCGGCCCTCGATCTGCTCGGCGACACGGAGGGGGCCGTGGCGATCGCCGAACGTCGCCTCAGGTCCGATGAGGCCGCACGTCGCCTCAGGTCCGATGAGCGGTAGCCCCGGTCTACTCAGGGCCACCGCCCCCACAGGTCGACGTTGCGCCCATCCTGGATGCCCACGTAGACGAAACACCCCGCGTCAACGTGGCTGCGGTAGGCATCGATCTGGTCGAGTGGAGCGCCCTGCGGGCCCCACGGGTCGGCGCGGACACTGAAGTCGGTGACACCCAGGCTGGTGAGCACCGAAGAGACGAGTTCCGTCGCATCGTTCCTCCCGAGGCATCGACGCATGAGCTCCTCGGCCACTCCTTTCAGCGCCCCGAGGACGTCGCGACCAGGCGCGGGGAACAGGATGACGACGTGATATGGGGTCACGAGACCGGCGGTGACGCAGCGAGCGTCGGCTGCGCCTGATCGCGGCTCGATCTCCCAGTCCGCATAGCCGAGCGCGGCCAGCCGCGCTCGGATGGCGTCCGTGGCATCGGACGCCGTAATGCAGTCGCTCTGTGCGAACACCTCGGCGAGGGCTGCCTCAAGGGCCGGTTGCGGGACATCGGCAAAGAGGAATCGCTGGGCAGTGGCAACCGAGGCGCCGAGCAGGAGGGCCGCGGCGAGCAGGATGACGACCCTGCGCCCTCGCTTCTTCCTGGACGGCA
>DAITNC010000153.1:0-3594 GCA_036834865.1 Candidatus Limnocylindrales bacterium
AAGGGCCGGATCGTCATGGCGACGGTCAAGGGCGACGTCCACGACATCGGCAAGAACATCGTGGGCGTCGTGCTGGGCTGCAACAACTACGAGGTGATCGACCTGGGCGTGATGGTCCCGGCGGCGAAGATCCTGGCCACGGCGCGCGAGGTCGGCGCCGACGTCATCGGGCTCTCGGGGCTGATCACGCCGTCGCTTGAGGAGATGCGCCACGTGGCCGGCGAGATGGAGCGTGAGGGCTTCACGATCCCGCTCCTGGTCGGCGGGGCCACCACGTCCCGGGTCCACACGGCCGTGAAGATCGAGCCGGCGTACGGGGGCCCGGTGGTCCACGTCGTCGATGCGTCGCGGGCGGTCGGGGTCGTGGGCGCGCTCCTGGGCGCGGAACACGATGGCTTCGCGGCCGGCATTCGCGCCGAGTACGAGACTGTGCGGCGCGAACGGGGCGACCGCCGGGCGCGGGAGCCCCGCGTGTCGATCGAGGAGGCGCGCGCGAACGCGCTCCGGGTGGACATGGGCGCGCCCGTCCCGGTCCCCACGTTCACCGGCGTCCGAGCGCTCGTGGAGCACCCGCTGGCGGACCTGGTGCAGCGGATCGACTGGACCCCGTTCTTCGCAACATGGGAGCTCAAGGGCCACTACCCGGAGATCCTCGACGATGCGCGCGTGGGGGCCCAGGCACGGTCGCTCCACGCGGACGCCGAAGCACTCCTCGGGCGCCTCGTGGCCGACCGGCAGCTGCGGGCCAGCGCGGTGGTCGGCTTCTGGCCGGCGAACGCCGTCGGGGACGACATCGAGCTGTACACGTCGGCGGACAGGGCCGGGCTCGCCGGCGTCCTCCGGACGCTGCGCCAGCAGCAGCAGAAGCCGCCGGGCCGGCCGAACCTCGCCATCGCGGACTTCGTGGCGCCGCGGGAGTCGGGCGTCCTCGACTACGTCGGTGGGTTCGCGGTCACGGCCGGTCACGGGGTCGCCGAGACGGCGGGCGCCTACCAGGCGGCCCACGACGACTACCACGCGATCCTCGTGAAGGCGCTCGCCGACCGGCTTGTCGAGGCGTTCGCCGAGCGGCTCCACGAGCTGGTCCGGCGCGAGCTCTGGGCCTACGCGCCCGACGAGGCGCTCTCGAACGTGGACCTGGTGGCCCAGCGGTACCAGGGGATCCGTCCCGCGCCCGGCTACCCGGCGCTTCCCGACCACACGGAGAAGGAGACGCTGTTCGCGCTCCTCGACGCCCCGGCGCGGGCCGGCATCACGCTGACGGAGTCGATGGCAATGCTCCCCGCGGCGTCGGTGAGCGGCATCTACCTCTGGCGGCCGGAGGCGGCGTACTTCGGGATCGGTCGGATCGGGCCGGATCAGCTGGAGGACTACGCGAGGCGCAAGGGTCGCCCGCTCGCCGAGATGGCCCGCTGGCTGGCACCCAACCTGGACGACTGACAGCGCCGTACACTGGGGCACCGATGGCCGAGCCCGACGCTCCGCTTCCGCTCCCGCGCACGACGTTCGAGCTGCCCGACGGGCGCCGGATCCACGTCTACGGCGAGGTTCGCGGCGCACCGCCGGCGGACGCGCCCCACTCCGAGCCGACCGCGCTCCACATGCGCCGCGACGAGCTCACCGCGAGCTGGATCGCCGTGAGCCCGGCGCGGAACGTGCGCCCACATTCGTCGGCCCCGCGCGGCGGCGGGACGCTGCCCGGCAGCCCTGCCGAGCACTTCGGGTGCCCGCTCTGCCCGGGCGGACCGGAGATCGCCTTCAGCTACGAGGCGGCCGTCTTCGATAACCGGTTCCCGTCCTTCGTGGCCAACCCGCCGCCGGTCCCGGACCCCGACGATCCGCGCTACGCCCCGTCCGTGGGTGCCTGCGAGGTGGTCATGTTCACCGAGCGCCACGAGGGAAACTTCGCGACGCTCACTCCGGCCGAGACGGCTCGCGTCATCGCCGTCTGGACGGACCGGACCCGCGAGCTCTGGTCGAACCCGCGCCACGCGTTCGTCATGGCGTTCGAGAACCGGGGTGCCGAGATCGGCGCCACGCTCTCGCACCCGCATGGCCAGATCTACGCGTTCGGGCACCTCCCGCCGATCATCAGGCAACGGGTGGTGGCCCTGGAGGAGCACCGGGCCGCGCACGGCGCCTGCCTCTCCTGCGCGGTGGTCGCGGAGCAGCGTGCCTCCACGCGGGTGCTCGCCCCGAGCGAGCACTGGGCGATCGGGGTGCCGTTCGCGCCGCGCTGGCCGTTCGAGGTCCACGTGCGGGCCGTCCGGCACGGGCTCCGTCGCCTGGCCGACCTCCAGCCGGACGAGGCGCGTTCGCTGGCGGACGCGCTCCACGGGGTCGTCGCCCGCTACAACGATCTCTTCGGCTTCGAGCTCCCGTACATGCTGGTCGTCCACGAGGCCCCGGCCGGCGCCGACGACTGGCACCTGGCGGTGGAGTTCTACCCGCCGCACCGCTCCGAGCGGCTGACGAAGATCCGCGCCTCGGTGGAGACCGCGACCGCGCTGTTCATCAACGACACGCTCCCGGAGCTGAGCGCCGAGCGGCTGGCCGCAATCCCGCTCGTGGCTCGCGAGGTGCACCCCGGCTTCGTCGCAGAGTCGCGGGCATGAGGGCATCGGCCCGGCCCACGGCCGCCGAGCCGACGGACCTCGCGCCGGCGGCCATGCGCTCATCCCTCGTCGCGGTGGAGCCGCGCGCCGCGGCCGACCCGGGCGCGATCCGGATCGTGCGGGCGCCGGGCCGGGTCAACCTCATCGGCGAGCACACCGACTACAACCTTGGTCTCGTGCTGCCCGCCGCGATCGACCTGGAGATCCGCATCGCGTTCGTGCCCACCGACGACCGCCGCGTGGAGCTGGTCAGCGGCGCGACGGGCGAACGCGCCCGCTTCGACCTGGATGCGATCGGGCGGGCACGCGGCGCGTGGATCGACTACGTGGCCGGCACCGCGTGGGCGCTGGCCGAGGCGGGCGTCGCAACACGCGGGCTGCGCGGGATCGTCGTGAGCTCGCTGCCCACCGCGTCGGGCCTCTCGTCATCGGCTGCGATGGAGCTGGCGTCGGCGTGGGCGCTCGCGGATGTGCCGGGTGGGGGCATCTCGCCGCTTGCGCTTGCGCGGGTCTGCCAGCGGGCGGAGAACGGCTATGTCGGCGTGAACTGTGGCCTGATGGACCAGTTCGCCAGCGCCTGCGGCGTGGCGGGCGCCGCGGTCTTCCTCGACTGCCGGTCGCTCGACTTCGGGCCGGTCGCGCTGCCGCTGGCCACCCACACGCTGGTCGTGATCCACACGGGCTCGACGCGCAGCCTCACGACGTCGCAGTACAACGTCCGCCGGGCCCAGTGCGAGGCCGCGGCGGCCGCGCTCGGCGCCGAAGATCCCGGGATCCGGTCGCTCCGCGACGTGACGCCCGTGATGCTCCCGCGGATGCGCGAGCTGGTCGACGACGCTGCCTACCGCCGCTGCCGCCATGTCGTGACGGAGAACGGCCGCGTCCGCGAGACGATCGAGGCGCTCGCCGCCGGCGACCTGCCCGCGGTGGGCCGGCTCTGGGCGGCCAGCCATGCGTCGCTGCGGGACGACTTCGAGGT
>DAITNC010000154.1:0-3584 GCA_036834865.1 Candidatus Limnocylindrales bacterium
CTTGCCACGGCGCACGCGACGAAGGGCCTCGAGTTCGACCACGTGGCGGTGATCGGGATGTCCGAGGGACGCTTCCCGAGCCCGCGCGCACTCGCGGACGCCGGCGACCCGACTCGCGCCCTGGAGGAGGAGCGTCGCCTCGCGTACGTCGCGTGGACGCGGGCGCGTCGGAGCCTGACGCTCGCGTACGAGCCGGATTCGCCGTCGCGCTTCCTCGTGGAGGCCTTCGGGCCGGCAGTGATCGACCCCGACGGGACGGGCCCGGTCCGCCCGTGACCGACGCGGCGCCGCCAACCAGAACGTCGACGGGCGGCGCCTCGCGGCGCCGCCCGTCGTGATCCCCCGGGAGGGTTCGGTCGTGGTCCCCCGCTCAGGGAGCGCGGGACGGCACCTCCGGCTCCGACTCGGGCCGAGGTCCGCCGAGCCGCATCAGGAAGCGTCCGAAGAGGGCCGCACCGGTGAGGCTGAAGAGGCCCAGGCTCGCCCACAGGATCGGTCGTGCGAGGTCCAGGTTCGTGCTGCTGTTGAGCAAGCTGGGCAGGTTGCCGAGGTACGCCTGGTCGGCGGCCTCCATGCCGTAGACCTGCGGGACGATGTAGAGGACGGACGCGAGCACCAGGAGGAGGCTCACCAGGCGGAAGGCCGCCGGGTCGTCGTCGGTGTCCCGCAGGAGCTTCAGGACCAGCGCCCAGAAGAGGACCAGCGTGGCGATCGGGGCCGTGATCGGCAGGCCGACCTTGAGGTAGAGGTTCGGCATCAGGAAGATCATGCTCAGGCCGAGCGTGATCGCCATGAGCGCGTCCCGCATGAGGACGTAGCTGAGCCACCAGACGTCGCCGCCGAAGCGGAGGGTCAGGCGCATCAGGAAGCGGATCACGTAGGGCCGGGAGAAATGCAGGATCAGCGTGAAGGACCACAGGATCGGCAGGACGGCGGCCACGGAGGCGACCATCCACGCGGAGCTACCCTGGGTCAGCGCGGTGGCCAGATTGTCAGCGTTCAGCATCGGGCGGCTCCTAGACGGCCTTCGGGCGGCGGACGGAGGTCTGCCGCAGGTTGTAGACGACGGCGGTGATGCCCAGGATCCCGATCAGGGCCGCAGAGATATAGCAGAGCGGCAGGGCCAGGTCCGGGTTCTTCGACGTCACCAGCAGCGGCATGAACTGATCGGTGAGCTTCCCGGTGAGGAGTGTCATCTGCGTCCCGAGGAAGTAGGCGCCGACGTAGAGGACGGAGCCGACCCCGATCAGGAGCGTCTGCAGGCGCATCCCGCGCAGGTCGCTGTCGCCCTTCGTCATGAGCTTGATGAGGAGCACCGCGAAGGCGCAGACGGCCGCCAGGCCGCCCGTGATGGGCAGGTCCTGGCCCTTGACGACGTCCGGGTACAGGAAGATGAAGCTGCCCAGGAAGACCTGGACGAGGAAGATGTCGCGCAGCGCGACGTAGATGATCCACCAGAGGTCCGCGCCGAGGCGGAGCGTGAACTTCCCGGTCGTCCGCGCCATGTAGGGCTGGGCAAGGTGGAGCCCCAGGACAAGGACCCACAGCACGACGAGCGCCGCGGCGATCGTCCCCTCGATGAACCCTTCTCCGGCAGAGAACAGGCCATTGACCTGGTCTAGGTTCACTGGACACCTCCTGTCGCGCTCGTCGTGCCGGTCGGCTCGGGCGGCCGAACGGCGTGTTGCTCCATTCCGTGGATGTCAAGCCCCGCATCGCGTGGCCCGCGCCCGGCCGTGACGGACACGGACGGACAGCCATACACCGCGTCGCAGCGGAAGCAGCGGGCCGCCTCTGCGCGGGCGCTCGCCTCGGCGAAGCCAACCTGGTGGGCACCGAACGACCCCAGCTCCACCACCGGCAGTGGCGCGTGCGCACGCGGCCGGGTGGCGAGGTCCAGCGCCAGGTGCGCCTCGGGCGGCGTCGCGTAGCGGACGGTCGCGAGGATCTCCGCCTCGCCGTCCCGGACGCCGGCGAGATGCTCGTGGATGGACGCGGCGGCACGGCGTCCCGCCGCAACCGCGTCGATGATCGTCTTGGGGCCGGAGACGACATCGCCTCCGGCGAAGATGCCCGCGCGGCCGGTCGCGAGCGTGCGTGGGTCGGCCACGATCCCGGCCCAGCCGCTCACCTCGATCCCGGCCCCCTCGGGGAGGATCGACGGGTCCGGCTCCTCGCCGATGGCGACGAGGATCGTGCTGGCCGGGACCTCCCGGACCGACCCCCGCACCGCCGAGTAGACCCGCCGGCCGAGCTCGGTCTTGCCGGTCACGTGCTGCTCCTCGCAGCGGAGGGCCACCACGACGCCGTCGCGGGACACGACCTCGAATGGAGCGAGCGCGGTGAGGAGCGTGACGCCCTCCCGCACGGCCTCCTCGATCTCCTCCGCCTGGGCCGGCATGTCCTCGCGGCCGCGGCGGTAGACGATCGTCACCGACGCGGCGCCGCTTCGGATCGCGGACCGTGCCGCATCCATGGCTGTGCTGCCACCGCCGACCACGACGACCGGGCCGCTGAGTCGCGGGTTCTCGCCGAGGTTGACCTCCTTGAGGAAGCGGGTCGCGGGGACCACCGCGCGGGCGTCGTCGCCGGGGACGCCGAGCCGTCGGCTCTTCGAAGCGCCGGTCGCGAGGAAGACGGCCCGGAAGCCCTCGCGCTCGAGATCGCCCAGCGTGAAGTCGCGGCCCATCACGGTGTCGAGCCGGAGCTCCACGCCGAGGTCGACGATCCGCTTGACCTCCGCCTGGAGGGCCTCGCGCGGAAGCCGGTACTCCGGGATCCCGATCGCCATCATGCCGCCGGGGATGGGCATTGCCTCCATGACCGTCACGGCATAGCCGAGGCGGACCAGGTAGTAGGCGGCCGACATGCCGGCCGGTCCACCGCCGACGATCGCGACGCGCTCCGCGCGGCGCACTGCGGGGGGCGGAACCGCGGGCAACCGCCCGTGCTCCACCGCGAATCGCTTCAGCGTCCGGATCGCGATCGGCTCGTCGAGAACGTCGCGGCGGCAGGCCACCTCGCAGGGCGCCGTGCAGATCCAGCCGCAGACGGACGGGAAGGGATTGAACTCGGCCGCGACCGCGTAGGCCTCGTCGTAGCGGCCGGCCCCCACGAGGCCGACGTATCGGCCGGCGTCCGTGCCCGCCGGGCAGGCGACCTGGCAGGGCGCGAGCGGCGACGGCGGAGCGTCCTCGACCATCGTCCGCCAGACCTGCCAGGGCTGTGGGCGCTCCGCGGTCTTCCAGATGAAGAGTGGACCCCACGGCGAGTCGTGGACGGGCTTGAGCGCCTCGCGGGTGACCGCGGAGAGCGGGATCCACCCGTCCGTCATCGCCGCGGGCCGATCGATCGGGCCCTGGCGTGCGACGAGCGGCGTCGGCTCTTCCATCACGGCGAGCGTCATCACGTTCGGCGGGCACTC
This sequence comes from Candidatus Limnocylindrales bacterium, assembly GCA_036834865.1. GTDB lineage: Bacteria > Chloroflexota > Limnocylindria > Limnocylindrales > CSP1-4 > CTSoil-043. The sequence continues at coordinate 3,425 of DAITNC010000154.1, forward strand.
GCGGATGCAGATGGAGCAGCCGATGCACTCGCCGACCTGGATCGGGTGCTCCATCATCCAGGGCAACGGAAGGCCGCCCGGCCCCGTCTCGACCCCCGGCCCCGTCGGGCGGCTCATGTCGAGCGCCTCGACCGGGCAGACGTCCATGCAGACGCCGCAG
>DAITNC010000155.1:0-3435 GCA_036834865.1 Candidatus Limnocylindrales bacterium
CGCGGTAGCCCTCGACGTCGACGAGGACGCGGGTCCACTCGCCCATCTCGCGCGAAAGCATCAGGTTGACGATGTGCTGAAGGGCCGACAGCCGCTCGCCCTTGCGGCCGATCAGCGCTCCGAGGGCCTCGTGCTCCTCGTCGTCGGCGCCGATCACGTTGAGGCGGTTCGTCTCGCCGGTCTCGATGTTGACGGCAACCGAGAAGCCCATGTGCTGCATGAGCTGCTCGAGGAGCCGCTTCCCCGCGTCGAGCGCTGCCGGCGAAGCCTCGGCGGCCTGGAGCTCCTCGCGCTCGCGCACGAGCGAGCGGGCCGACTGGACCTCGTCGGCCTCGCTGGACGAAACGGCCGATGCGCCCGGGCGCCCGTCGGGGCCTCGCGGCGATCGATCGTCGCGCCGCGGGCCGTGGTCGTCGCGCCGCGGGCCGTGGTCGCGGCCCCGATCCGGTCGGGCGTCCCGGCGGGGACCGTCGGCGCGCGGGGCGTCCGGGCGTGGGGCCTCGGCACGGGTGGCCTCGGGGCGCGGGGCGTCCGGGCGGGAGGTCGCGGGGCGGTCGGGTCGATCGTCGCGACGGGGAACATCGCGGCGCGGGGGCCGGTCGTCGCGGCGCGGGCCGCGATCCGCGGAAACCGGGAGAGGCGTCGCGGCGGCGGCGTCGCGCTTCGGCGCGGCACCTCCGAGAGCGGCGCGCGGCGCGGCGACGATGCGGGCGGGCTCGGCGCCCATCCCGAGAACGCCCCGGCTTCCCGGGGTCAGGATCTCGAAATCGAGCTCATCGAGGCCGACGCCGAACTCCTCGCGGGCGTGGCGGAGGGCCTCCTCGACGGACTTGCCAGTGAACTCTTGGTACGCACTCATGTTCAGCGCTTTCTCCCTCGGCGGCCCTGACGGCCTCGTTCTCGCGGTCGCACGGTGGCCGCCGCGGAAGCAGAGCGGGCGGCCGGGGTGCGTTCGGTGGGCGGACGGACGGTTGCCGGCGTGCGGGCGGCGCCGGGAGCGCCCCCGGTGACGATCTTCGGCTCCTCGACCGGGAACCGCGGGCGATGGTCGAGGGCGAAGCGAGGCGTGAACCCGAACAGCGGGAAGGTGGAACCCCAGCCGACGATGAAGTACTGCTGGATGATCCCGAAGATCGTCGTGACGATCCAGTAGATGAAGAGCCCGGCGGGCAGGAACCCGCCGTACGCCAGCGAGATCAGGGGAAGGAACAGGACGAGCTGCCGCTGGACCTTCGAGTTCTGGTCGCTGAAGGCTGTGGTGGATGGGGGCATCGTCATCCGGCTCTGGACCAGCTGGAGGAGCGCGGAGGCCGCGGCGAGGACGCTGAACCAGCTCAGCAGCGGGATGCTCGGGAAGAGGACCCACGGCCTCGAGACGTCCAGGTTCCCGAGCCAAGCGACCGTCGTGTTGATGCAGGGCTTGTAGAGGTCGACGGTCGCGCCGACGGCCCCCCCGACCCCGTTGACGCACGTGTAGTCGACGAGGTGGAGCCCGAAGAACGTGAACATCGCCTCCGGGTTCGGGTTCGTGAGGCCCTGGCTGATGACCGAGTAGATGATCATGAGGAGCGGAAGCTGGAGGAGCAGCGGCACGCAGCCGGAGGCCGGGTTGATCCCCCGCTCCTTGAACAGCTCCATCTGCGCCGCGCTGTACTTGGCCCGGTCGCCCTTGTAGCGCTTCTGGAGCTCCTTGAGCTCGGGCTGGATCATCTGCATCCGCTTCGTGGAGACGATCTGGCGGCGGAAGAGCGGGATCAGCGCCGCCCGGACGATCAGCGTCATGAGGATGATCGCGATCCCGACGTCGCCGGTCACCTTCTGCAGCCAGATCAGGAGGATGTAGAGGAGCTGGAAGATCGGGTTGAAGACCCAGGCCATCAACGAGACCGGGTCCGCGCCTGGCTGGGCAGGGGTGAGCGGCGGCTTCGGCGCGGCCGTCGCGGCCACGCCGCCGCTGCCGGCGGGGACGATCCCGGACGGGCTGCAGGCGACGACGAGGAGCGCTACCCCGACGAGCAGGAGCAGGGGAAGCAGCAGCTCACGGCGCGGACGGGGGAGCGACACGTGGAGCTGCCTCACCTAGCGGACCGGGTCATAGCCGCCCGGGTTCCATGGGTGGCAGCGGGCGATGCGCCGCGCTCCCATCCAGCCTCCCCGGAGAAGGCCGTACTTCAGGATGGCCTGCTCCGTGTAGTTCGAGCAGGTGGGGTAGAACCGGCAGCTCGACGGGAGCCACGCGAACACGATTCGGTAGAGCCGGATGAGCCCGATCCCGATCCGCTTCACGAGGGCGTCGATCCTCCCAGGACCCCTCCGCGCCGGAGGAGCCGTTCAAGTACCTCGACGAGCGCCTGGTGGTCCGCCGTCGCGAGTGCCGGTCGGGCAATGATGAGCACGTCCCAGCCGGGCTGGAACAGGGGCGCCATCACCCTGAGCGCTTCCCGGAGGCGCCGTCGCGTCCGGTTCCTGACCACGGCTCCCCCGATTGTCCGGCCGGTGGCGAACCCGAAGCGAACCTGATCGAGGTCGGTCCGACGGAACCGCGCGGTCATCAGCGGGTGGGACCGGATGGTCCGAGACGCCTGGAGCGCCGTGAAGTCCGCCGGCCGGGTGAGCATCGCGAGCCGCCGGTTGTCGCGGCCCGATGGTGGCGTCAGACCGTCAGCTGCTTCCTGCCTCGGGCGCGGCGCGTGGCGAGAACCCGACGGCCCCCGGTCGTCTTCATCCGGGCGCGAAAGCCGTGCTCCTTGGCGCGATGGCGCTTCTTCGGCTGGTAGGTCTGCTTCATCGGGTGTCGTGGTCCTTACACCGTCCGGCCCCTGGGGTCTCGGTCGTTTCGTCCCCAGGAGGCACATGGACGCACCGCACGCACGAAGGCGCAAGGCCCGTCAACGCCGCGCGATTATAGGAACGCGACGTTCAGAGTGTCAAACGATGGACCCGAGCGCGGGCGCGCCGCGGATCCCCGGCAACGTCATGCCGGCGCCCGGCTCTATACTCCCTGGGAGTATCGAGATTTGGATGTCCGATTGCCTTGCGGGGCGGGTCCGGGCAGTGCTACGATGCGTCGGCTCACGGCCGCGGGGAGGCCTGCACCAACGCCGCGCGGTGCCGGGGGCCGGCCTGGGGGCCGCTCGCCCAGTCTGCTGGGTGAACCTTCGCGCGTCTGTCTCTCGGTTCCTGGTGTCGTTCGCGCTGCCCGGGACCGGCAACCGAGTACCACCTCCGGGCGCGCCCGGCCCATACAGGGTCACCCGTTGGACACACGACACATCTGGCGCGCGGCCCTCGGAGAGCTCCAGGTCGCCCTCTCGCCGGCCAACTTCGAGACGTGGCTGCGGCACACGTCCCTGGTTGACGTGGACGATACCCGGTTCCGGATCGCCGTCCCGAACGGGTTCGCGAAGGACTGGCTGGAGACGCGCTATCGCTCGC
>DAITNC010000156.1:0-3254 GCA_036834865.1 Candidatus Limnocylindrales bacterium
TCGCCGGCACCCGGGATCTCGGGCATGCCGTGGCCGCTCACGTCGTCATCGGCGACGCCATCGCCCGGGCCCATCCGGCGGCGCGGATCCATCAGGCCATCTGGCCGACCTGCGTCCCGGTCACTCATCACGCACCCCTGTCGCTGCATGTCCTCCGGCCGCAGCTCGCGGCCCCCGGCGTCACCGCCCCAGGATCCCCACATGGTGGCGCGCCGAAGCCCGCGCGGCAATCCCGGACCCGACAGCGTCCGTGTCGCCGGGACGACAGCCTGGGCCGGTCGAGCCGCGTCAGCCCGCCGCGCCCGGGGCGCCGTGGCGGAGGTCGAGCAACCGCGGGGCGAGCCCGGGTCCCGCGTTGACCAGGTCCAGGAAGCTCGCGCCGTCGAGCGCGAGCAGCGCGCCGTCCGTCGTGGCGGTCACGGTCGCGGTCCGGGTCGTGGCCCGGAGGAGCCCGATCTCGCCGAACACCTCGCCGCTCGTCATCGTCCGCAGGAGCGCCGGAGCCGAGTCGGCGGGCTGGCCCGGCTCACGGCGCGTCACCTCGAACGAGCCCGACTCGATCATGTAGAAGCGGTCCGCCGGATCTCCCTGACGAACCACGACGTCCCCCGCGTGTGCCGCGGTCGGGACGAGCCTGGTTGCCACAGCTTCCAGAGTCGGCGCGGGCACTCCCGCGAAGAGCGGGAGTCGGGCCAGGCTCGCGAAGCGGGTGGCCGCGAGGCTTCCCGGGGCGCGTCGCGCCGCGGGCGCCGCGAGCGCGGCGCCGACCAGTCCCGCGACGACCACGGCACCGCCGGTCGCGGCGAGGACGGGCCCGATCCCGACCCTGTCGGCGAGGACCGGCAGCCCGAATGAGCCGGCCGCGAACGCGAGCGTGGATCCCGTGGCCAGGACGCCCAGCGTTCGACCGCGGACCCGGTCCGGGATGGCTCGCTGGAGGATCGTGGTGCTTGTGACCTCGAGGAGGAGCGCCCCGGCTGCGGCGACGGCGATCGTGCCCACCGCGACCTCGAGCGAGCCCGCGATCCCGAGGCCCGCCAGCCCGGCAGCGAGCAGGACCGAACCGGCAACGAGGATGCCCACGAGGCTGGGACGAAGGACGAACACGCCCGCGGCGAGCGCGCCCATCAGCCCGCCGATCCCGATCCCGGCGTTGAGGAACCCCGTCCCCGCGTCCCCGGACCCCAGCGATTCGACGGCAATGACCACCGTCAGGACGCCAAGGCCGCCGCCCGCCACGCTGCCGACGAGGTCGATCAGGGCGAGGCCCAGGACGGGGATCGCCGCCCGGCGCAGCGCCTCGCGGTCCGACGAGTCGGCTGGGGGGGCAGGTGGAGTCGTCGCGGTCCCGGCCGCCGGGCCGCCGGCCAGCGCGACCGGACCGTCAACGGGCCCGACGGTCTCGCGAGGGGCGGCAACCGCGCCCCGTTTCGGCGAGGGGAGGCGCCACAGGACGACGGCGATGACGGCGAACGTCGCCGCGTTCAGGACGAAGGCGAGCACGAGCCCGCCCGCCGCGATCAGCAGGCCGCCGACCGCCGGTCCGATCACGAAGGCCAGGTTGTCGAGCGTGGACCATGCGCTGTTGGCCGGCCCCAGCTGCTCCTCGTCGGCCACGAGCGACGGCAGGTATGCGCCGATCGCCGGACCGAAGAACGTCGAGAAGCACGTGGCCATCACGGCGAGGGCCACGATCGCGGCGATCGGCGCGCTCGCGGCGACGAGCGTGGCCATGACCAGCATGAGCGCTCCGCGCGCGATGTCGGTGAGCAGGAGGATCAGGCGTCGGTCGTAGCGGTCCGCGATGATGCCGGCCGGGATCGACAGGAAGACGTACGGCAGGACGCGTGCCGCGCCGACGATCCCCAGGACCACCGGGTCCTTCGAGACCTCGTAGACGAGGATGAGGATCGCCACGAGGTAGAGCCAGTCGCCGATCGACGAGATGAACTCCCCGCCGAGGAGGCGAGCGAGCGGCCGATTCCCGAGCAGGAGGCGATAGGCGCGCAGCACGGCGATCACTCGCGGAGGGTACGGCCCGGGCCCGTGATTCGCACGCCCGAAATGCGGGCGCCGCGCCGCGTGTCGATCACCGGCGCCCGACCGCGACGCCCTCCACGGCGAGGAGCGTCCGCTTGAGTTCGAGGAGCTCCTCGCGGCTCCCGAACCACGAGCCGCCGTACCCCCCGAGCGTGCCGTCGCCGGCGATCACCCGGTGGCAGGGGACCAGGAGCCCCACCGGGTTGCGACCGACCGCGCCGCCCACCGCACGGGCCGCGCCCGGCGCACCGATCCGGCGCGCGATCTCGCCGTACCCGGCGGTGGCGCCCCACGGGATCTCCCGGACCCCCGCGAGCACGCGGCGATCCCAGGCTGAGACTCCCTCGAGGATCACCGGGACGCTGAACGCGTGGCGCCTGCCCGCGAGGTGCTCGGCCAGCTCGACCTCGAGCCGGTGGACGATCGCCCGGGCAGCCGGGTCAGCGTCGGCGAGGGGCCGCGTCGACCGGCCGGTCCGCCGCGCGACCGAGGTCGCGAAGGCTTCGGGTGTGGTGCGGAGCTCGAGCCCGTGGATCCCGTCAGCGCTCGCGGCCACATGCACGGGCCCGAGCGTCGACTCCAGGACGGCGAGGGCGAGCGGGCCGGCGCCCACCTGACGTTCGACGCCGAAGCCCGAGCTCATCGACCGAGTGTACGGCGCGGCCGCGGATCCCCGGCGCGCCGAGCCAGCCGCGAGGCTCTTCCCGCATCCGGGTCCAATTGCCCCCGACGATGGGACTTCCGGCCCGGGTGGGACCGGCCACTCCCGGGTGGTATACTCCCCGGGAGTATGACAACCAGCGTCCCCGCCCGCCCAGCCAACACGCCCCTCGACCCTTCGATGGCGACCGACACGCCGCCACTCGAGGTGAGCTTTCCCGTTGTCGGGATGACCTGCGCCTCCTGCAGCAACCGGATCGAGCGCTTCCTTCGGAAGACCGACGGCGTCGTCGAGGCCAACGTCAACCTCGCCACCGAGGTCGCCACCATCCGCTACCTGCCGGATGCCGTCGGTCGCGCGGAGCTCGTGGGGGCGATCGAGAAGGCCGGCTACGAGGTCCGCCCCGGCGCGTTGCAGGCAGCCGATGCCCGGGCCGCGGCCGCGGGCGGAGCGATCGTGACGGGAGCGGCCGGGGCCGACGCCCTCGCCGACGAGATCGACGAGACCGACCGTGCCCGCGCCGCCGAGACGCGCCAGCTCGGGATCCAGTCCG
>DAITNC010000157.1:0-3247 GCA_036834865.1 Candidatus Limnocylindrales bacterium
CGCGGCGGCTCGTCGAGGTCGACGGCTCCGTGGTCGGGCGGACGCCGATCGTCGTCTCGGTCATGCCTTCCGCGTTGACCGTGATCGTACCGGCGGATTGACCGCCGCTCACGACGACCGGCTCGGACCGTGACCGGCGAAGAGGCGAGGTCAAAGGGGATCGACGGCGCGCCCGGGGTCGACTCGCGGCCCGTCGGCACCCGGCGGCGCGTCTGGATCGATCATTGCCTCAGCCTTCCATTTGGCTCTGCAGCTGCGCCTTCCACGCCATCAGCTGGCGGTACAGGGCCGGCGCACCCACCGGCGGATCGTCCGCCAGCGTCAGGGTCGCCGGGCACAGGATGAACGGCTCGGCCTGCCAGCCGCCCAGGCCACCGTGCGAGCCGACCAGCTCCTCGAACCCGGTCACTTCCCCGGTGATGCCGTCGACAGAGCCCAGCAGGATCAGGTCACCAGCAGCCGCGAAACCTTCGAGCCGACGGAGGTCCTCGGCCGCCCGCGGACCGAAGTCGGCCAGCGGGTCGCCGCCGTCGGGCGGGGACGTGGAAAGGTCGCGCCGGCCGTTCGCCCCGAGCACCAGCGCATGACCCGCGGCGGACCTGGCGATCACCGCCCCGATTCCCGGGTGCTGCGCCAGGGCATCGACCAGGCGCGGGTAGCGCGCCTCGATCGCTTCGAGGGTCATCCGGCCGGGATCACTCGTGAAGTAGACGTGGGCGAGGTTGCCGGACGAGGCCACGACGACGTCTGGAGGTGCCGTGTCTGCGTCGCTCCCCGCCCCCCGCCCCGCCCTGCCGCCTGCGCGTCGCAGGCCACTGGGCAGCCGGCGCGCGACCAGCGGTCCCAGGCCGGAGCCCCGACCGAACTCGGCCGCGATGCGCCTGCCATAGCCGGCCGACTCGACCGAGTCGGTGGTGCCCACGACGGTCATCGTGCCCGGCAGCTGCTCGGCGATGACCGCCTCGAGGGGCCGGCCGTAGCGCTGCTGGAACGTGGCGCCCAGGCACTGGCCGTGGTCGGACAGCACGACCATCCGGTACGGCCGGCCGGTGTACCGCGCGGCCTTTAGCAGCGACCCGATGGCCCGGTCGATCCCTTCGAGCGCGTCGATGGCCTCCACGCGCTCGGGGCCGCAGTGGTGGGAGATGGCGTCGTAGCCGGTGTAGTCCACGTAGATCGTCGGGGCCCCGCCGTACATCTCCTCGATGACGAGGGCGGTGGAGACGGTGCGCAGGGCGATGTTGGTGGCAGCCCGCTCGATGGCGAAATTCAGGTCGCGGTGCATGCGCGGCTCGACGGACCAGCCACGCTGGCGCTCGGCCTGGTAGAGCTCCTTGGCCACCTCGCCGGCCATCAGCACCACGAGGCGGATGTAGTTGACGGTCGTGACGAAGAAGCCGCGCATCCGCCGTTCGTCGTGCGCCGGCGCGCGCTTGTCGATCGTGGCCATCGTGAGGTAGCTGCGCGGCGCATCGCCGGTCACCAGGTTGCCGATGCTGGCACCGTCGTCCGACAGCAGGCCCGCGCCATCGCTGATGCGACGAACGATCTCGGCCGCATCCTCCGGGTGGTTGGCGACCAGCAGCCTGGCAGTCGCCTTCTCGTACCAGCGAAAGCCGGCGATGCCGTCGTTGTTGCCGTGCAGGATCCCCCCCTGGCTGGCCGGCGTCGTGGGAGGCAGCATGGCGACCCACGGGTGGAGCGTCGCCTCACCGTCGCGCACCAGCCGGCCGAGCACCGGCACGCGCCCGGCACGGATCGACTCGTGCAGCACGGGCAGGCTCAGCCCGTCGACCTGGACCACCAGCAGCCCCGGGATCGGTTCCCTGGGTCGTCGGAACTCGCGTGCCACCAGGCGCCGGACGAGCACGCTGTAGTACGAATCGTCGTCGCTCACGGCCACGAGCTCCGCGAACAGGCTGTTCAGCACCGTCAGGAACACTGCTCCCCAGATCGCGGCCGCCGTGTCGCCCACGTGGATCCCGGGCAGCACCCGCCCGAGGCCGACGATCGCCCCGAACTGGACGACGACCCCGAGGGCCTGGGCGACGAAGATCGGCCACCCCACGAGCAGCCCGTGGAGCAGGACGGCGAGGGAGCTGTCGATCGCCAGCAGCACGAGCCCCGCGAGGAGGAGCGGGGCGAGGCCGTCGATCCGCAGCTCCGGGACCACGCCGGCCGTGATCGCCAGCGCAAGGCAGGCCCCGAGGAAGGACAGCACGGTCCGGCGCAGGATGGCCAGGCGTGTCGGCCGCCACTCCCACATCAGGCGGGTCTGCAGCCGGTAGAACGCAAGCCAGCCGCGAGCCCCGGGCGCGGGCGTCGTGCCGATCCCGGGTGTCATTGTCCTGCCCGCCCGTCGAGGCGCATCGATTGTCCCGGTTGCAGGACGCGCACGTCCACGTGGGCGGCGACAGCCGCGACCGCGTCGCGGAACGCTTCGCCCGGGCCTTCGAACCGGCGGCGGGCCAGGCGCCGCAGGCCCCGCGGGTAGAGCGTGCCCCAATGGATGGGAGTGGCGATCGCCGGGCGGATTTGGGCCACGGCCTCGGCCGCGGTCCGTGGATCGAGGTGGCCGCGCCCGAGCGTGGGGCCCCAGCCGCCCACCGGCAGGAGCGCGACGTCGACCCGCCCGGCCAGCTGCCCCATTGCCGGGAAGAGGCCGGTGTCGCCGGCGAAGTAGATGCTCGTGGATCCGGCGATCAGGACGCCCAGGGCACCCTCCGCGGTCGTGAAGATCGAGCGGCGGCGCCCGTGTTCCGCGTGGACGGCTTCGAGCGTCAGTGCACCGACATCCAGCCGATCGCCGGCGCGAACTTCGTGGACGACCCCGTGCGCCACGCCTGCGACGATCCGACCCAGGCCGGCCGGGACGACGAGCGCCGGGTGGCCCGGGAGCACACGCAGGGACGCCAGGTCCAGGTGGTCCAGGTGACCGTGGCTGATGAAGACCGCCGAGAGCCCTTCGAGGGCGTCGGAGAGGACGGCCGGCGCGTGGCGCCAGATGGCGCCCCCTGCGAGGTGGCCGAACAGAGGGTCCGTGAGCACGCGAATCCCGTCAAGGTCCAGGAGGACCGTCGAATGGCCGAGGAACGTCAGCCGATCGCCCACCTTGCCTGCCTCCAACACCGCACGCGGTCCCGCTGCATCGACGACCGGGTGAACGTAACCCTGCCCCCGGTGCCGAGAGGGAGATCAGCGGCACGGGGGGCAGGGTGGAGGAGTGTTCGAACTGGGTGCCCGGATC
>DAITNC010000158.1:0-3198 GCA_036834865.1 Candidatus Limnocylindrales bacterium
CGCTTCTGGTCGATGGCGATGCTCACCGCGCTGTTCGGGTCGTTGCGGTCCCCGAAGATCCGCGCGTTGACCGGGCAGACCTCCGCGCACGCCGGGAGCATGCCGCGGGTGATCCGGTGGTAGCAGAACGTGCACTTGTCGACCACCCCGGCCACGCCCTTCGGCGTGGTTTCGCCGGCGGGGACCATGTACCGGGCGCCGTACGGGCAGGCCACCACGCAGTACCCGCAGCCGATGCAGCGCTTCTCGTCCACGAGGACGACCCCGTCAGGGGTCCTGTACGTCGCGCTGACCGGGCAGACCCAGGTGCACGGCGGGTTCTCGCACTGCATGCAGGTGCGGGGCACGAAGTAGGCGTTCCGGACCGCGGCCTCGGGCACCGCAGGCACGGTCGCCTGGGCCGGGACGCCGCCCTCGCCGCCGGCAGGCGAGCTCACCGTGACGGTCCAGTCCTTCGCCAGGACGTGGAGCTCCACCCAGGTCCGGTTCAGCTCGGGGTCCGCGGGGACATGGTTCTCCAGCTTGCAGGCCTCGACGCAGCGGCCACACCCGATGCAGGTGGTCGTGTCCATGACGAACGCCCAGTCGTGCGCCGACGGGTCGTACGTCGCGTCGGCAGCGGCCGGCTCGACAGCAGCGGCCGGCTCGGCGGCGCGGACCGCGTCGTCGGACGTGGCGAGCACGCCCGCAGCGAGACGCGCTCCGCAGATGGCGGGCACGGCCGCCAAACCGAGCTGCAGGACGCGGCGGCGCGACAGGGTCACGTGCGGGCTGCGCGGCTCGCTGGCGCCGGTCGTGTCGGATTCGCTCACGGGCACGCTCCTACTGGCCATTCGCCGGCCGCGCGTGGCAGGTCCGGCAGACGGCGTCGGCCGACGCGACGTGGCCGACCGGGACCGGCTTGAGACCGGTCGGCGTATGGCAGGTCACGCACGGGGGCAGCCGGTCCAGCGAGTGCGGGATGTCGGGCGGCCGCACCGCGGCCGCGTCGTGGGGGTTGTGGCACCAGAGGCAGGAAGCTCCAGCGTAGTGGGCGGCGAGGTCCACCTGGGGGAAGGCGGCCGGCCGGCCCGTGACCTTCTCGTGGCATGCCACGCAGATCCCGTCGGTCACCTTCGCCACGACGACGGAGCCGGCGGGCGCGTTCGGTGACGTCTCGGCTGCGTGCGCCGCGAGCGGGCCGTGGCAGCTCTCGCAGACGACCGCGTGGTGCGGAGACGCCGCCCACGGACCGTACTCCGCCTGGTGGCAGCGCTGGCAGAGCGTGGAGTCGGCGTACTCCGGGGTCAGCGCGGCCCAGCTCCGGGCGTTCTCGGCGGGGTGGGAGCCGTACTCGCCGTAGAAGGCGGAGAACGCGGCGCCCGCCACGAGGAGCACCACGGCAAGCCCGGCCACGAGGGCGGCCCCGGCGACCATCCGCCTGAGCAGACGCCCCCGGCTCGCGGGTCGGAGACGCCGCGCGGCCGATCGGACGGCATGCAGGCGGCGGCTCACAGCTCGGACCCCTGGACCAGTCCGCGGCGGAGCGCGTAGCGCAGCAGCTCCACGCGGTCGTGCAGGCCAAGCTTCGCCATGACCGCCGCCCGGTGGTTGTGCACGGCCTGCTCGGAGAGCCGCAGCGTCCGGGCGATCTCGCGGTTCGTGTGCCCCACGGCGGCGAGGCGAATGACCTCGCGGGCCGGCTCGCTCAGGGCGTCGAACGCGTCATCGGGTGCGCCGGGCATGCTCCGCCGGACGTAGGTGTCGACCATCCGGGTCACCATCGCCGGGCTGACGTAGGCCTCACCGCGACCGATGCAGCGAAGCGCGCCGACGACCTCGCCGGGCGTTGCGCGGCGCGCCAGGAACCCGTGCGCGCCGGCCCGGATCGCGAGCGAGAACTGCTCGCTGCCGCAGCGGCATTCGACGGCCAGGATCCGCGCGGCCGGCCGGGCCGCCCGGACCTCCTCGATCGTCGGGAACGACGGGCGGCCCGCGCGCGCGGACGGGAGCCACTCGACGATGACGATGTCGGCGAGGGACCCGGCGACCTGGTCGCGCAGGGTCCCGGGACCGTCGCTCGCCCCGACGACCCGCAGGTCGGCGGTGGCGTCGATGACGGCCCGGTAGCCGGCCACGAGCAGCGGGAAGTCGGCGATGGCGACGAACACGCCGGTCTTCGGGCCGCCATCCGCAGCGGCATCCTGCGACCGCGCGGCGGCAATCGTCGCCGCCCCGGGATCAGGCACTCGGAGACCTGCGACGCGCACGGCGCCGGAGGACGAGCGCCCAGGCGACGGGCGTCGCCGCCATGACCACGCCCGAGACGATGACCCCGACCCAGGCCGCGCCGATGCCGAAGGCGAACAACAGCCCGTACGAGGCGACGAAGGCGACCATGAAGACGCATCCCATCGAGAGGACCGTCAGCACGAGCCAGGTTCCCAGGAGGGCGCGCATGCCCACGCCGGGGACGCGCATGAGTGCCACGGCGAGAATCAGCAGCCAGACGAGGATCGCGGCCAGCACGGCCAGGCTGTCCATCCCGATGCCCTCTCCCGTCGGTGTCTGCGGCGTGGTCCCCCCTCGATTCCTTCCAAGGCTGGACGTCGCGATCGGGACCCGGAACGGCATGGGCGGACCCGCGGCGCCCCACCTCCGGGGTGATTCCGGCCGACGGCCGTGGGTCGTCGGGCGACGGGCGTCGGATGCCCCGCGACGATGGCGCCTGCCGGGTCCGGGACGTCGCTCGACCTGCCGGTCATCCCGGCCCGGCCCCTCCGGCGCCGGGCCGGGATGGTATACGCTCCCCGGCATGCGAGCCCGGAGCTGGTTCCCCGCCTCGATTCCCGGCCGGACGGTGGTGCTGCGGCCGCACACGGCGCGCAACCTGCCCGCCTTCAAGCGCTGGTACGGCGACCCCGAGATCGCGCGCCTGACCCGCTACCAGGAAGGACCGATGCGCGCGGACGAGGTGGAGCGCTTCTTCGAGGCGCGCGTCGCGGGCGGCGGCTCGCTCGCGCTCGCCATCCACCTCGCAGACTCGGACCGCCTGATCGGCACGTGCGCGTTCAGCCAGCTGGACGGGGACAACGGCTCGGCGCTCTTCCACATCACGATCGGCGAGCCCGACTGCTGGGGCCACGGGTACGGCTCCGAGGCGACGGCGCTGATGCTCGAGCACGCATTCGGCGTCCTGGGGCTCCACCGCGTGGCGCT
>DAITNC010000159.1:0-3185 GCA_036834865.1 Candidatus Limnocylindrales bacterium
TCGGCGACGCGATCATCCTGTCCGGCCCGATCGGCCTCCACGGCGTCGCGATCATGAGCGTCCGCGAGGGCCTGGAGTTCGAGGTGGAGATCGCGTCGGATACGCAGGCGCTCAACGGCCTGGTGGCCGCGATCCTGGGCGCCTGCCCGGACGTCCACGTCCTCCGCGACCCGACGCGCGGAGGCCTGGCATCGGCGCTCAACGAGATTGCCGCGACCTCCGGCGTGGGCATGGTGCTCGACGAGCCGGCGATCCCGATCCCGGGCCCCGTGCGGGCCGCCTGCGAGATGCTGGGCCTGGATCCGCTCCACGTGGCGAACGAAGGGAAGCTCGTCGCGATCGTCCCGGCCGCGTTCGCAGAGCCGGTCCTGGCCGCGATGCGCGCGCTGCCCGAGGGAGCGGACGCGGCCCTCATCGGCCGGGTCGTCGCGGATCACCCGGCAATGGTCACGATCCACACGATCGTGGGGTCGGAGCGAATCGTGGACATGCTGGTCGGGGAGCAGCTGCCCCGGATCTGCTGAGGGCCGCCCGCGGCGGCCATGGGCATGCACACCGCCGCGGCACGGAACCCCCTGCCGAACGGCTCCCGACCCCGTGCCGGTCGGTCCCGCGAACGGGCCATCGGTACCTTATGCGCAGATGCGCATGGGTGGATGATCTCGCCATGGACCCGATCTGGAGCCTCCAATCGGAGGTCATGAAGATCCTCGCAAGCCCCCGCCGGCTCGAGATCCTCCACCTCCTCGCCGACGAGCCGAAGGAAGTCGGCCGCCTGGCAGACGAGATGGGGATCAGCCAGCCGAACGTCTCCCAGCACCTCGCGGTCATGCGGGCGGCCGGGATCGTGGAGGCGGAACGCGACGGACGGGAGGTCCGGTATCGCCTGACCGATCCGGATGTCATCGCCGCGTGCAGCCTCATGCGCGGGGTCCTGATGCGCCGTCTCGCCCGCCTTGGCGAGCTTTCCGAACGGCCCCAGCCCACAGACGAGCGAGCGCATGCCGCTGCCTCGCCCGCCGGCGTCGCCTGAGGTGACGTCCATGGACGAACCGATCAACCTGGTGCTCTTCTCCGGCACCGACGACAAGCTCCAGGCAGCCGCGGTGATGACCGCTGGCGCCGCCGCGCTCGGCCGCCGGGTCAACATCTTCCTGCAGTACTGGGCACTGGACGCGTTCCGCAAGGATCGGATCGCCACGGGCCGCGGGCTGAGCGCCGAGGCCGGCGAGGCCGGGGCGGCCCTGGTCGCCGCCGCGGCGAAGGCGGGCCAGTCGCCCTGGCACGAGACACTCCGCCAGGCGAAGGAGCTCGGCGAGGTCGACATCCAGGCGTGCTCGCTCTCGATGGACGTCCTCAAGATCGAAGAGGACGACCTCGACCCGCTCGTCGATGGGGTGGAGGGCGTGACCGCCTTTTACCTCAACGCGGGCGACGGCCACATCGTCTTCATCTAGTCGAGTCACCGGCGCAGCGGGGCAACGGCCCGGCCGTCGACGAACAGGAAGGGTTCAGGGAATGCCTCTCGAGATCGCACAGCGGGTCGACGCAAAGGGCCTTTCGTGCCCGATGCCGATCGTCAAGACGGCGCAGGCCGTCAAGTCGATGGTCAGCGGCCAGCTGCTGGAGGTGCTCGCGACGGACGCGGGCTCCACCAAGGACTTCGCCGCGTGGTCCAAGGCCACCGGCAACGAGCTGGTCGAGAGCAGCGTCGAGGGCGGCGTCTATCGCTTCGTCCTCCGCCGGAAGTGAGGGACGACCCGATGACCGCAGTTGCAGAGCCGGCCATGCCCATCGTCGACGAGCCCATCGTGGCTCCCGCGCCAGCTAGCGAGGACGACGGCGCCACGAAGGCGAAGGACGTCCTGCTCATCTGCTACAGCGGCGAGCTCGAGAAGACGTGGGCGACCATGATCCTTGCCTCGACGAGCGCCGCCATGGGCGTGAAGACGCGCGTCTTCGTGACGTTCTGGGGCCTCCAGACGTTCGTCAAGGACTCCAAGCGCATCACCGGCCAGAACTGGATGCAGAAGATGATGTCCTTCATGCAGCGGCCGGGCGTCAGCCATCGAAAGCTCTCGAAGATGAACTTCCTGGGCATGGGGCCCTGGATGATGGGCACGCTCGCGAAGCAGTACAAAGTCGCCAGCCCGAAGGAGCTCCTGGAGGTTGCCCTGGCGCTGGGCGTCGAGTTCATCCCGTGCCAGATGACCATGGACATGTTCGGGCTGAAGCGCGAGGACCTGATCGACGGCATGGGCGAGCCGGTCGGCGCTGCAACGGTGATCGGCCTCATGACCGAGGGCAGCGCCCCGCTCTTCATCTGACCTGCCCCGCGCGTGAGCCGGGGCGCACCCGCTGCGCCCCATCCGGCTCTGGTGCGCCCGCACCACTCGTATGGAAGGAACGGATCCCCGCATGGCTGCGACCATCACCCGAACCGTCGACGCCCGCGGCAGCTTCTGCCCCGGCCCGCTGATGGAGCTCATCCGCGCGATCAAGGAGTCCGAGGTCGGCGACACGGTCGCCGTCTGGTCGGCCGACAAGGGGAGCAAGACCGACATCCCGAAGTGGATCGAGAAGGCCGGCCACACGCTCGTGAGCGTCGAGTCGAAGGACGGATACGACGAGATCGTCGTCACGAAGGCCCGGTAGGCCGGTGCAGCGCGTCGTCGTCCTGGGCGGCGGGGTGGGGGGCACCCTCACCGCGAACCTGGTGGCCCGGAAGCTCAAGCGCCTCATCGCCAGGGGCGAGGCGAAGGTCACGGTCGTCGACGCGACCGGGCAGCACGCGTACCAGCCCGGCTACATGTACATCGCGATGGGCAGCGAGCGGCCCGAGAAGCTCCAGCGGCCGGAGCGATCGCTGCTGGACGCGAACGTCGACCTGGTCGTCGACACGGTCATGCGGATCGACCCGGCGACCTCGCTCGTGGAGCTGGCCTCCGGCGAGAGGATCCATTTCGACCATCTCGTGATCGCCACCGGCTCCCGCATCCTTCCCGAGGCGATCAAGGACTTCGAGACGGAGGCGTACCACTTCTACACGGCCGAGGCGTCGGCCCGGCTGCGGCAGGCCCTGGATGCCTTCAGCGGCGGAAAGATCGTGATCGGCATCGCCGGCATCCCCTACAAGTGCCCGCCGGCGCCGCTCGAGGTCGCCTTCCTCATCGAGGCGGAGCTCC
>DAITNC010000160.1:0-3165 GCA_036834865.1 Candidatus Limnocylindrales bacterium
CAGCGGACGTTCCACCCCGACTGGTTCCAGGCCCCGGACATGGTTGGCTATGTCTTCTACGTCGACCGGTTCGCCGGGACGATCCGGGGCGTGGAGGATCACCTCGACTACCTTGAGGAGCTCGGGGTCCGGTACGTCCACCTCATGCCGCTGCTGCGGACGCGACCCGGCGACAACGACGGGGGCTATGCCGTCGCTGATTACCGGGCCGTCGAACCCGGTCTCGGCACGATGGCGGACCTCGAACAGCTCTGCGCGCGGATGCGCGAGCGCGGGATGAGCGTCTGCATCGACCTCGTGCTGAACCACTGCGCGGCCGAGCACGACTGGGCCGTTCGCGCGCGCGCCGGCGAGCCGGGCTACGAGGCGATGTTCTGGATCTTCCCGAATCGACGGCTGCCCAACCGGTACGAGGCCACGCTCCCTGAGGTCTTCCCCGACTTCGCGCCGGGGAACTTCACCCGCCTGGCCGACGGACGCTGGGTGTGGACGACGTTCAACGAGTTCCAGTGGGACCTGAACTGGTCGAACCCGCGGGTCTTCGTGGAGCTGACCGACGTCCTGCTGGACCTCGCGAACCGTGGCGTGGATGTCTTCCGGCTCGACGCGGTCGCGTTCATGTGGAAGCGGATGGGCACGAACTGCCAGAACCAGCCGGAGGTCCACAGCCTTCTGCGGGCACTTCGCGCCTGCGCACGGATCGCGGCCCCGGCAGTCATCTTCAAGGCCGAGGCCATCGTGGCACCGGAGGACCTCGCGCCATACCTGGGAGTCGGTCGGAACCATGGACGCGAGTGCGACCTCGCATACCACAACAGCCTGATGGTCCAGTACTGGTCGGCCCTTGCGACTCGTGACACGCGCCTCATGACCCACGTGCTGTCGGCATTCCCGAGAAAGCCGGCCACGACGTCGTGGGCCACCTACATCCGCTGCCACGACGACATCGGCTGGGCGATCACCGAAGCGGACGCCGAGGCCGTCGGCTGGACCGGGCAGGAGCACCGCGCCTTCCTGTCGGCGTTCTACGCCGGCGAGTTTCCCGGGTCCTTCGCGGTGGGAGAGGTGTTCCAGCACAATCCGGCGACCGGCGACTCGAGGATCAGCGGGTCGTTCGCCAGCCTCGCGGGTCTCGAGCGCGCGCTCGACATCGAGGATCCGGGACAGGCCGACCTCGCGATCGCGCGGATCCTCCTCGGCCACGCCCTGATCATGGGCTGGGACGGGCTCCCGCTTCTCTACATGGGCGACGAGATCGCGATCCTCAACGACCAGAGCTACCGGCTGGAGGCGAGCCTCGCCTCGGACAGCCGCTGGCTCCACCGGCCTCGGATGGACTGGTCGCGTGCGGCGCAGAGGCACCTCGACGGTCCGGTGGGCCGGGTCTTCCGGGGGATTCGGCACCTGGTCCGGGTCCGGCGTTCGCTCGAGTCCCTCCACGCGGCGACACCGCTCGAGCCCCTCGATCTCGGCGACCCGGCGCTCTTCGCGTTCGTCCGTGCCCACCCGTCGGGCCCGCTGCTGGCGGTCCACAACATGACGGAGGCCCCGCGGAGCCTCGACGGACGGGTCCTGGAGATGGTCGGGCTGGACGCGGCGGTGGATTCCATCTCGGGCGACGGGCCGTTCCTGCCGGCCCACCCGATTGCCCTCCCGCCGTACGCCGTCCGGTGGCTCGTGGCTGCACGGGACGCGTGATGCGGCCGCCGGTCCCTCCGCGTCGCGCCGACCCGGGCTGGTGGAAGACCGGCGTGGTGTACCAGGTCTACCCGCGCTCCTTCGCCGACACGACCGGCGACGGAGTGGGGGACCTCGAAGGGATCACCCGCCACCTCGACCATCTCGCCGGAGAGCCGGGCTCGCTCGGCGTCGACGCGATCTGGCTCTCGCCGATCAACCCGTCGCCCGGACATGACCTCGGTTACGACATCAGCGACTACGCGTCCGTGGACCCGCTGTTCGGGAGCGAAGCGGATTTCGATCGCCTCGTGGCAGAGGCGCACCGCCGTGGGCTCAAGGTCATCCTCGACCTCGTCGTGAACCACACGAGCGACGTACACTCCTGGTTCACGGCGTCGCGCTCCTCCCCCGACGGCCCGTACGGCAATCGCTACCTCTGGCGCGACCCCGCCGGCGTGGACGCTTTCGGACGTCCGATCCCACCCAACAACTGGGTCTCCTTCTTCGGGGGGCCCGGGTGGGAGTGGGATCCGATCCGCGGGCAGTTCTACCAGCACACCTTCCTGGCGCAGCAGCCCGACCTGAACTGGCGCGACCCGGGGACGCCGACAGCCGTCACGGAGATGATGCGAGGCTGGATGGCGCGTGGCGTCGACGGCTTCCGCATGGACGTCTTCAACGCCCTGCTGAAGGACCCGGGACTCCGTTCGAACCCAGTCCGGCCGGGCCGCTCGCCCTGGGCGCGGCAGGTCCACCTCCACGACAAAGACCAGCCCGATCTCCCGGCCCTCCTTGCCAGGATCCGCGCGGTCGTCGACGAGGAGCCGGGCCGGATGACGGTCGGGGAGCTCTTCGACGGTGACGTGGTCAGGGCGGCGGACCTGACCACGGAGCGCCATCTCGTGTTCGACTTCGAGCTGCTCCAGACCCGCTGGTCCGCGGCCGCAATGGGGCGTGCCGTGGAGCGTCGAGAGCGCGCCTTCGGACCGGATCGCTGGCCGACCGTCGCGATCTCGAACCATGACCAGCCCCGTCACGTCTCGCGCTGGAGCGGCGGTCGCGACCGGGACGCCCTGGCGCGCGCCGCGGCGGTGCTCCTGCTGACCCTCCGTGGCACTCCCTTCCTCTACTACGGCGAGGAGCTCGGGGTCCCCGGGATCGTCGTGCCGAATCGACGGGCGATGGACCCGCCGGCACGCCGCGCAGGGCCCGACTTCCCGTGGTGGAACCGGGACCAGGCGCGCGCCCCGATGCCGTGGACCGGCGACCCGGGTGCGGGCTTCACCACTGGCCGGCCATGGCTGCCCCTCCCGCCCGACGCGGCCACCCGCAACGTGGCGTCCCAGCGCGCCGATCCCGGGTCCGTCATGTCGTTCTACCGGGCCCTCCTGAAATTGCGCCGTGCGACACCCGCGCTTCACGCAGGCGCCTTCGCACGGGTGCCTTCGTCGACTCCAGGCGTGCTGGCCTTCCGGCGATGGACCC
>DAITNC010000161.1:0-3153 GCA_036834865.1 Candidatus Limnocylindrales bacterium
TGTTCCTGACCGGCGACCCGAAGCAATGGACGCTCGCCATGACCCTCAACGGCATGGTGGGCCAGTACGCGAGCAGCACACCGTGGTCGCAGTTCGCGGCCTACGCGATCCTCGTCGCCCTGCCGGTCTCCGTGGTCTACCTGTACCTGCAGAAGTACATCATCTCGGGACTCACCATCGGCGGCGTCAAGGGCTGACGGGTCGTGCTGACAGAGGGACACACGGGCCGCACGCCGTGATGCCCGACCAGCGGCAGCCGGTGAGCCCCGCCCCCCCTGCGTGGGTCCGGGACGCGGTCTTCTACGAGGTCTTCCCGGACCGGTTCGCGCGTTCCTCGCGGCTCGTCAAGGCGGGGCCGCTGGAGGCGTGGGACGCGCCGCCCACGTCGCACGGCTTCAAGGGCGGCGACCTCCTGGGGATCGCCGAGCGGCTCGACGAGCTGGCCGACCTGGGCGTCACGGCGCTCTACCTGACGCCGGTCTTCAGCTCCGCGTCCAACCACCGCTACCACACGTTCGACTACCTGGCGGTGGACCCGCTCCTCGGCGGGACGCCGGCTCTCCGCGAGCTGGTCGACGCCCTTCACGCCCGCGGGATGCGGATCGTGCTCGACGGCGTCTTCAACCACACCGGGCGCGGCTTCTGGCCGTTCCACCACGTGCTGGAGAACGGGCTCGCGTCGCCGTACGTGGACTGGTTCCACCTGGACCGGGAGCGGCTGGCATCCGGCCTCGGCCTGGACGCATACCCCGACCGGGCCGCACCGGGCGCCAACGGCGGGCCGATCGGAGGGACGCCCGGCAGCGGCGCTGCGTCGCTCCAGCGGCTCGGGTACCGGGCCTGGTGGGACATGCCGGCCCTGCCGAAGCTGAACACTGACCACGCGGAGGTGCGCGAGTACCTGTGGGGCGTTGCCGAGCACTGGCTCCGCTTCGGCATCGACGGCTGGCGCCTCGACGTCCCCGCTGAGATCGACGACGAGGGGTTCTGGCAGGAGTTCCGGCGCCGCTGCCGGGCCGTCAACCCGGACGCGTACCTCGTCGGCGAGATCTGGGACGTCGCACCGGACTGGGTCCGCGGCGACCGGTTCGACGCCCTGATGAACTACCCGCTCCTGGAGGCGATCCTCGGGTTCGTGGGCGGACCCTCCCTCGACGCCGCGCTGGTCGCCTCCCATCACGAGCTCTCGCTCCACGTTCGACCGTCCGCCGCTGCGGGCTTCGCGGCGGCGCTCACGGCCCAGGCGGCGGCCTATGCGCCGACGACGGTGGCGGCCCAGCTCAACCTCCTCTCCTCGCACGACATGCCTCGCCTGCGGACGCTCCTGTCGGGCGATCTCGCGGCGGTGCGCCTGGCGGTCCTGCTCCAGATGACGCTGCCCGGCGCTCCGTGCGTCTACTACGGCGACGAGATCGGGATGGAGGGCGGCAACGACCCGGACTGCCGACGGGCCTTCCCGGCGGGAGCGGCAGGTCGCGACGAGGCGCTCCGGGCGACCGTCCGCGACCTGATCGCGCTGCGTCGGGCGCACCCAGCGCTCCGTGCGGACGGCCTGCGCATTGCCGGCGCCGACGGCGCGTGCCTGGCGCTCGTGCGGGGCGGCGCCGACGATCCATCGGCCGCGGGCGAGACCCTGGTGGTTGTCGTCAACGCCGGAACGGCGCCGCAGACGGTCGGGCTGGAGCTCCCCGGGCTTGCCGGGAGGCGCCTCGAGCCGCGTGCCGTGGCCGGTTTGCCGGTCGGAACCCGGCTGGATGTCGCGGGTGACGGCCGTGTCGCACTGGCCGTCCCTGCGCGGGCGGGGTTCGTCCTGAGCGCGGCAGGTTGAGCCTATACTCGTGGCCTCGTGGCAGACCTCCCCTTCGAGCCGGCCGACGCCGGAAGCACGCAGCGACTTCTCCGGGCCGTCGACGCCGAGGGCAAGATCCCGCGGGCACTGGAAGCCCACGGCTCGTTCGCCGGTCGGGATGTGGTCATGCTCGGCGCGTCCCATGAGCGTGCGCGCTGGCTGACGGAAGCGGGCGCCCGGCTGACGATCCTGTCGGATGCAGCGCCCGGGATCACGGCCGACCTCACCGCGCGGCACGACTGGCCGTCCGACGCGAGCGCTGACGTCGTCATCTCCTTCTGGGCGGCCCTTGACGGCCCGGACCGCGCCGAGCTGCTCGCGCGCGCCCAGCGCCTGCTCCGCCCTGATGGGCGGCTCCTGCTGGTGATGGACTACGGGCGCGATGACCTGGACGTGGTCCGGGGGCCGGGGCGGACCGCGGACCTCGTGGCGTGGAGTCGTCGCGACGGCTGGTTCCTGAGCCGGGGCTTCCGCATCCGCGTCATCCACACGTTCTGGACCTTCGCGACCCTCGAGGAGGGGGTCGAGCTGCTCCGCGCGGCCTACGGGCCTGCCGCCGAGCCGGCGGTCAGCCGATTGCGACGCCCGCGCCTGGCGCACAACGTGGCCATCTACCACTGGATGCGCGACGTCGGCGCATCGGACGGCGCGGTCAAACCGGGCCGACGCGCCCCGGCCGCCACGGGCGTGCCCCGGGCTGCCGCGTCGGCGCCGAACACGGCCGCCTGAGGCCCGGTCAACCGATGGATCCGCGACGCCAGGTCTCTCCCCGGGCACCCGACGGGTCGCGCCGACGCACCGGCCTCTTCGTGGGGCGGGTCCGCGTGACGCCGACCCGCGCCTTCCTTGCGGTGGCGCTCCTCGGATCGCTCCTCTACCTGGTCTACGCGGTCAACGTCCGCGACGCGTCGCAGATCCCGGCCCTTGCCTCCGGCGCGCTGGTCCTGGGACTGGTCTTCGGGATGCTCGCCACGGTGGGCGGGATCGAGACGTACCGGGCGGCGCGCACGGTCCGGCCAGCTCGTTCCTTCATGGCAGCCGTCCTGGGCGGTGTCGCCGGGCTCGTCTCGCTGGCGTGCTTCGCCGCGGCCGCGATCCTCGCCATCCTGTCCCGTGCGCCCTGACGGCCCACGCCACGGGTGTCGCAAGCGGCCGGCTCGACCCCTGATAGACTCGGCGCCGTCCGGCGCCCCCATCGTCTAGAGGCCTAGGACGCCACCCTTTCAAGGTGGAGATCAGGGGTTCGAATCCCCTTGGGGGCACGCCCGCTGTCGTTCGAAGAAGGGCCGGGCCGGCGGAGTCCA
>DAITNC010000162.1:0-3100 GCA_036834865.1 Candidatus Limnocylindrales bacterium
CAGGAGTCTGCTCTGCCCAGCGGTCGCGCTAGCGAGTCAGAGGGCTGCGGTGCGGGACATCGAACGGCTTGCGGGGATGGAGGGGGACGTTGGGGCTCTCCGACGGCACGTTGAGCGCGACCTCGCGTTTCTGCTACCGCGAGCAGTCGCCGCGTCCTTCGGTGCCGGGTAGCCGGCGGCGCCTCCCGACCACGGCAAAGGTCCCAAGCGAGACCCTTTGGCATTTCCCCGCCAAGAGGTCGGCGCGTTACCAGGACGAGGCGCAGCCGGCAACTTCGCGCTGCTCTATCTACTACCCCGCGCTCGCGTTGACGCTCCCGCGCGGCCGGGTGTACCATTTCCGACTGAAAAGGTCGGAATTAGGCCGGCCGGACCCGCGCCCACCTGGCGCCTGCACGACCGGGCCCCGATCAGCCCGCCACCGGGCAGCACAGCGAGGACCAGACCCTGAGCGTTCGCACCTTCCACGCCTCCGGCGCCATTTCCTTCAGCACGAAGGGCGAGTACGGCGTGCGGATGCTCGTCCAGCTCGCGCGCCGCTGGCGGCCAGAGTCGCCGGTGCCGGCCTCGCTCGCCGAGGTCGCCCTCGACGAGGCGCTGCCGCGGGCATACCTGGAGCAGCTGGCGATCCCCCTCCGGGAGGCGGGCATCGTAGCCTCGACGCGCGGCGCCCGCGGCGGCTACGCGCTGGCGCGCGATCCCCGCCAGATCACGCTCGGCGAGGCGCTCCGCGCGCTAGAAGGGCCGCTCGCCCCGATGATCTGCGCGTCCGAGGACCCCAACCACGCGCTCTGCGAACGCCTCGGCGCGTGCTCCGTGAACTACCTCTGGGTGAAGGTCCGCGACGCCATCAGCGGCGTCCTGGACACCACCACCCTCGCGGACCTGATTCCTGCGCCCCACCTGATCGAGCTCGGCATCCGCGAGCGCACTCCCGTCCCCGTCTGACCATCGCGGACGCATCGACCCGCCCATCAATCCAGGAGCCAGACCCGACCGTGAGCGACCAGTATCTCGAGATCCGCGACCTCCATGTCGCGCCCATCGCCGCGCCCGACACCGAGATCCTCCAGGGGATCGACCTGGTGATTGGCAAGGGCGAGGTCCACGCGATCATGGGCCCGAACGGGTCAGGCAAGACGACGCTCGCCTACGCCCTCATGGGTCATCCCGCCTACAAGATCACGAAGGGCGAGGTGACCTGGAAGGACCGCAACATCCTGGCGCTCTCGGCGGACAAGCGGGCGCGCCTGGGCATGTTCCTCGCCTTCCAGAATCCCATCTCGGTCCCCGGGCTCTCGGTTGCCAGCTTCCTGCGGACGGCGCTCAACGCGAAGCGGCAGGGCATCGACTCGAACCCGGACATCGACCCGACCGATCCCACCCGCGGCGGCATCGGCATGGGCGACTTCCGCAAGCTCATGCGCGCCAAGATGGCCATCCTCAAGATGGACGAGGCGTTCGCGATGCGCTACGTCAACGAGGGCTTCTCCGGCGGCGAGAAGAAGCGCCTGGAGATGCTCCAGATGGCGGTCCTCGAGCCCGAGATGGCGGTCCTCGACGAGACCGACTCCGGGCTCGACATCGACGCGCTGCGGATCGTGGCCGAGGGCGTGAACGCGATGCTCAACCCGAACCTCGGCGTGCTGCTGATCACCCACTACCAGCGGCTCCTCAACTACATCAAGCCGGACCAGGTCCACGTCCTCGCGCGGGGCCGGATCATCAAGAGCGGCGGCAAGGACCTCGCGCTCCGGCTCGAGGACGAGGGCTATGCCCCGGTCCTGCTCGAGGCTGGCTACGACGCCGACGAGACCGACGCCCCCGAGCTGGCCGAGCCGGCGGCGGCGCACTGACCATGACGGACCTGGCGACCGGAGCCGCCCGCGGCTCCGCAGGAGCCGGCGAGTCCGTGGCGCTCGGCCGCGACCCGCGCGGCGCGCTCGACCCGCGAGCCCTCGCCGCCGACTTCCCGATCCTCGGGCAGCGCCCGCACGGCAAGCGGCTGGTCTACCTGGACTCCGCCGCCACCAGCCAGAAGCCGCGCGTCGTGATCGAGGCGATGGACCGCTACTACCGCGAGTACAACGCGAACGTCCATCGCGCCATCTACGAGATCGGCGAGCGGGCCACGCACGAGTACGAAGGCGCTCGCGCCAGGGTCGCTCGGTTCATCAACGCGCCGGCCGCTCACGAGATCGTCTGGACGCGCAACGCGACCGAGGCCGTGAACCTGGTGGCCTACAGCTGGGGTCGCCGGAACGTCGGCCCCGGCGACGTGATCGTCCTGACCGAGATGGAGCACCACGCGAACCTCGTCCCCTGGCAGATCCTGGCCCAGGAGGTGGACGGCGACCTGGAGTTCATCCCGATCACCGACGATGGCATCCTTCGCCTCGACGTCTTCGAGGTGCTCCTCCGGCTTCGCCCGAAGCTGGTGGCGTTCACCCACGTCTCGAACACCCTGGGCACGATCAACCCGGTGCGCGAGATGGTCGAGATGGCCCACGCGGCGGGTGCGCTCGTCCTCGTCGACGGTGCGCAGGCCGTCCCGCACCTGCCGGTCGACGTGCAGGCGCTTGGCGCCGACTTCTACGTCTTCTCGGGGCACAAGATGCTGGGCCCGACCGGGTCCGGCGTCCTGTGGGGCCGCCGCGAGCTGCTCGACGCCATGCCCCCGTTCATGGCCGGCGGCGACATGATCCGCGAGGTCAAGCTGCGCCGGTCCGAGTTCAACGACGTCCCCTGGAAGTTCGAGGCCGGCACGCCGGACATCAGCGCGGCGATCGGCCTGGGCGTCGCCGCCGACTACCTGCGCGAGCTGGGCATGGAGCGGGTGCGCGAGCACGAGCAGGAGCTCCTCGCGTACGCCCTCGACATGCTGCCGCGCGAGGTGCCGGGCATCGCCCTGTACGGGCCGTCGGCCGACCTCCGCGGCGGCGTCATCGCGTTCAACCTTCCCGCGATCCACCCGCACGATGTGGCCCAGATCCTGGATCGCTCCGGCGTCTGCGTGCGGGCCGGCCACCACTGCACGATGCCGCTCCACGAGCGCCTGGACCTGGCCGCGACCGCGCGCGCCAGCTTCTCCGTGTTCACC
>DAITNC010000163.1:0-3065 GCA_036834865.1 Candidatus Limnocylindrales bacterium
CGTTCGTGGATCCGCCGGGCGTGCTCCCAGTCGCCCGCTGCGGCGGCCGCGCACAACGCGACCATCTCGCCCGGGATCTCGTTCGACGCCACCGAGATGACGCCATTCCCACCGAGCGCCAGGATCGGCAGCGTCCAGGCGTCATCGCCCGCGAGGACGGCCACGTCCCGCGGCCGCTCGCGGCAGATCCGGGCGATCTGCTCCAGGTTCCCGGACGCTTCCTTGACGGCCACGATCCGCGGATGCGCCGCCAGCCGCAGGAACGTGTCGGCCTCGACGTTCGTGCCGGTCCGCGACGGCACGTTGTAGACGACGACGGGCAGGCCGCCCTCGTCCGCGACGGCCCGGAAGTGGCTCTCCAGCATCCGCTGGTCCGGCCGGTTGTAGTAGGGCGCCACCACGAGGGCCGCGTCCGCGCCCAGCTCGGCCGCCCGACGGGTCGCCCGGATGGTCGCGTCGGTGTCGTTCGTGCCGGTGCCGGCGACGATCGTGACGCGGCGCCGCGACGGGCGGGTTGCCGCCACCTCCACGGTGATCTCGATGAGCCGTTCGCGCTCGGTCTGGCTCAGGGTGGGTGCCTCGCCGGTGGTCCCGCACGGGACCAGGCCGTCGATCCCCGAGAGGACCTGCCAGCTCACGAGGCGACGGAAGGCGGCCTCGTCGAGCGCCCCATCGGGCGTGAACGGCGTGACGAGCGCGGTGAGCGCGCCCCTGAGGGCGGGACGGGCGCGGCCGGGAGTGCGGGTGATCGGGGTCATCTGACGTTCCTTTCGGGTCATCGGGGGGTAGGGGGGTCGGGATGGGTCGCGGCTACTGGTTCGCAGCGGCCACCTCCGCGCGATCCCCGCCGCCCAGGACGGCCTCGAACGGGTGCAGGCCGGCCGGCCGGGGTTCGGCCAGGAGCCAGTCGGCAGCTGCCACCACGCCCGAGGCGCACGCGCTCCGGTCCCGGGCGGTCAGCGTCAGCTCGATCGTCTCGCCCGGCCCGTCGAAGCCGACCAGGTGACGGCCCGGGTTCGTGCCCGCCCGCACCGCGACGACCTCGAGCGTGCCCGACTCCGCAGGGCCGTCCGGGGGCGAGGAGACGCGCTGCAGCGACGGGTCGGCCGCCAGGATCCGCCGGGCGAGGTCGCGCGCCGTGCCGGACGGCCGGTCGGCCTTTCCGTGCCGGTGCCACTCCACGACGTATGGCTCGTATCCCGGCAGCCGCGAAGCCTGGCGCGCGGCCATCTCGACGAGCTGCCCGAAGACGAGCGCGCCGGGACTGAAGTTGGACGCGGCCACGGCAGCGGCGCCCTGCGCCCGCAGCAGCTCGGCGACGTCGCGCCGGTCGGCCTCCCACGCGGTCGTGGCGATGGCGAACCGGCGCACGCCTCCGTCGATGGCCGCCCCGACGTTGGCGAGCACCGCCTCGCCGCGCGACGCGTCGACGACGACGTCGACCCCGGCGAACGTGCCGGGACCGTGCGCGCCGGTGACCGGTCGCCCCACGACCCGGACGGCCACGCCGTGCGCCGCCAGGGCGTCGGCGACCGCCCGTCCGAACGGGCCGTCGCCCAGGATCGCTGCCTGCATCGTGGTGTCCTCCGCGTCGATTGATGTGACGCGGGGTCCGTCGAGGGTGGGAGGGCCGGATCGCCGTCGGGCGAATCAAAAGGCCGCGGTCACCATCGGTGTCCGCGGCCCTCGGAGCCTCCGTTCCCTGGAGGCCCCCGGTCGTCGTCTGCGCGCGCCGTCAGAGCCCCAGGGCCCGTGCCTCCCGGCAGGGCCGCCAGAGCTTCTTCTTCGCCTCGGACGAGAAGATGGGCCAGCGCATGGCGCGGACCATACCCGGCCCGGCAGATTCGCGCAACAGCAATCTGGCGCCGTTCGGGCCGTGCACACCCGGGGCCGTGCACACCCGGCGTCCCGCGCCGGGTATCGTCTACACCGCGTGGGCCCGTAGCTCAGCGGCAGAGCGAGGGACTTTTAATCCCTGCGTCCTGGGTTCGAATCCCAGCGGGCTCACCAAGATTCACGCACGAACCGGCCGGCGGACCACCGTCCGGGGGCTCTCGCAGGCCCTTGTACGACCCGCTGTACCAGCCGCTGAACCGACTCACCTCCCGGTGGACTCGTCCAGGATCGCCGTCATGCGGTCGGCCGTGCTCTCGGCCATCGCCCGCGTGAAGTGTCCGTAGGTGTTCGCCGTCGTCGCGATACTGGCGTGCCCGAGCCCCGGCTGACCTCGAAGACGTCAGCGCCGGCCTCGAGCTGCAGCGTCGCGAAGGCGTGCCGCAGAGCGGCCCCGGGTCGTCTCGCCCCGCGACCGGGAACTGGAGAAAGCGATCACACAGGCGGCGGCGGGCACGGCGTCAATGGTCGTCCCATTCACGTTCGACCCTGCGCTCGACAAGATCGGGACGGTAAAGGCAGCCGCGAAGAGGATCGTCAGGGCCATGGGGGTGCCCGTGAACGTCGGCGTCAATGCCGCGCTGTACCCCAATCGATCCTGTTGAGTAGGGGTGTCTTGAGCAACCGGGGCCGCCGGTCGAAGTAGCGGGCGAAGACCGGCGGAAACCGCTTCCCCTCGGCGAGGTAATTCGCCCGTACGCGGGAAGCCCTGCCACGCGGTCCATGCCCACGGCCGCCCACGACCGCGCCAAGCCAATGGCGAGACCGACCCACCGGGCTGGGCGCTGTCATGCGCCCGCCGAGGAGGATGCCGGTTGCGAAGTACCTCTACCGCCCGCGGTACACGAAGGCGGGGCTCGAAGGCACCGTCAAGGAAGGGCTCCGCAAGCGCGAGGAGTTCTTCCTCAAGACGGTCAAGGGGCTCGGCGGCACGACCGAGTCGGCGAACTGGGCCTTCGGCGATGAAGACGTCTTCAGGCGCGCCCGCCGCTGGTTCAGTCCGCGCGGTCGCGCGGACTGAACCCGACATAACCTCCGCGGCGAGCTGCAGACGGCCGGCCCAACGGTCGGTCAGTCCGGACGCGCCCCCAAACGTGCGGCGAGGCGGTCTGCCGCCGGGAGTACGTACCGGGCGGCGACGAGTGCCACGTATGAGACGGAGATCGTCAGCA
>DAITNC010000164.1:0-2910 GCA_036834865.1 Candidatus Limnocylindrales bacterium
AGCCCGAGGAGGAGAAGCAGGCCGGGCCACAGGAAGTCCATCAGGGCAGGCGACCCAGCCAGAGGAGCGACGACAGGCTGCCGACCACCAGGATCAGGATGCTCGCCCCCGCGAAGAGCGAGGTGATCTCGATCTTCTGCGGTTCGACGACCAGCCGCGTGTCGAGGTTGTCGTAGATCGAGCGGAGCTGCTGCGCATCCTCCGCCCGGAAGTACGCGCCCTGGGTGACGGCCGCGACCTGCTGGAGCAACGGCTCGTTGAGCTGCGTGTGGACCTGGAAGCCGTTGAGGTCCAGGGTCGTCCCCGCCGTGCTTCCGAGGCCGACGGTGAAGATCCGGATCCCCTGGTCGGCGGCGGCCTGCGCCGCGGACGCCGGGTCCGGCGTCTCGTTGTTCTCGCCATCGGTGAGCAGGACGATGACCGCCGACGTGTGCGTCCCGGCCGGCACAGGCGTGGGCGTGGGCGTGGGCGCCGGCGTCGGCGCGGGCGAGCGGTTGCTGTAATAGTTCTGGGCCGGCGGCGATTCGGCCAGGGCGATCGTCCGCAGGGAGGCGAGGATGCCCTGGCCGAGCGACGTGCCGCGCTCCGGCGCCAGGCGGTTGATCGCGGCGAGCACCGCGGCCTGGTCGTTCGTCGGCGCCTGGACCGCCAGGCCGGCGTCGCTGAAGGCCACCACCCCGATCACCACGCTGCGGGGCTGGCGTTCGACGAAGTCCTGGGCGGCAACCTTGGCCGCCGCCATGCGCGTCGGCTTCAGGTCGTTGGCCGCCATGCTGCCGGAGACGTCAAAGGCGAGGATGACCGTGCCCTCCTCCCGGGGCAGGGAGACCACGCCCTGGGGACGGGCCAGGGCGATGGTCATGACCGCGAAGCCGGCCAGGAAGAGCGCCGCCGGGAAGCGGCGGCGCAGGCGGCCCGGCCGCCTGACGACCCCCCGGGCGAGGCCCAGGCCGCCCTGCGCCGCGGAGCGACGGCGTCGCCTCCGCTCCAGGGCGCCGGAGAGCCAGGCGCCCACCGGGATCAGGGCCAGGAGGAGGAGCATCGCGGGCCAGATGAAGGTCACGGGCTACCTCCTCCGTCGTCGGCGCCGGAGCGTCGCCATGCGGACGATGGCGCGGACAAGATCCTCGTCGGTCGACAGGGAGACTGCCTCCACCCCGGCCCGTGCGAACGCGCCGTTGACCACGGCCTCGCGCCGG
This sequence comes from Candidatus Limnocylindrales bacterium, assembly GCA_036834865.1. GTDB lineage: Bacteria > Chloroflexota > Limnocylindria > Limnocylindrales > CSP1-4 > CTSoil-043. The sequence continues at coordinate 1,200 of DAITNC010000164.1, forward strand.
GCCGCGGCCTCCTGGAAGCGCCGGCGGAACTGCCGGTCGTGGGTGTCCACGTAGAGCTGCTCGCCGGTCTCCGCGTCCTCCATGATCAGCGGGCCGACGTCGGGCAACTCGACCTCGCGTGGGTCGATGAGACGCACGGCCATGACCTCGTGGCGCCGGTTGAGCAGGTTGAGCGGCCGCTCCCAGCCCGGCTCGCTGATGAAGTCGGAGATGATGAAGACCAGGGAGCGCCGCTTGAGGGCCTGCCGGGCGGCGTCCAGGAGCGGGCTGAGGTCGGTGAACGGAGCGCTCGTCAGCTGCGGCTCGCGGAGCAGGTCAGAGATGAGGCGGAGCACCTGGACGCGCCCGCCCCGGGCCGGGATCGTCCGCTCGACGCGGCTGCCATAGAAGATCGCGCCGACCCGGTTGCCGCCGCGGGTCAGGAGGCGGGCGAGCGTCGTGACGAAGTCGATGAGCACGGTCCGCTTGACGCGCTCCGTCTCCACCGTCCCGAAGTCAACCGAGGGGCTCAGGTCGAGCAGGAACCAGGCCGTGATGTCGCGGTCCTCGGTGTACTGGCGGATGTACGGCGTGTCCAGCCGGGCGGTGACGTTCCAGTCCATGGAGCGGACGTCGTCGCCCGGCTGGTACTCGCGGAGCCCTGCCAGGTCCACGCCGCTCCCGTAGAACAGGCTGCGGTAGTCGCCCTGGAGCAGGCCGTCGAGCCGGCGGACGACGCGCCAGTCGAGTCGCTGGAGGATGCGCTCAGGCGCCGATACGGACGTGGGACGCCTCCCGCAGTGGGACAGTGGGGACCGGGATGCGCTTCAGCACCGTGGCCAGAATGTTGTCGCTCGTCACGTCTTCCGAGAGGGCCTCGAACGACGGCACGATGCGGTGACGCATCACGTCGTGGACCATGTCGAACACGTCCTGTGGCAGCACGTAGTCGCGCCCCCGGACGTATGCGAGGGCGCGGGCGGTCAGGATCAGGTTGATCGGCGCGCGGGGGCTCGCCCCGTAGGTGATGTAGCGCGCCAGCTCCGGCATGCCGAACGCCTTGGGGTTCCGCGTGGCCGCCGCCAGGCGCACGACGTAGTCGATGAGAGCCGGATCGACATACACGCGGTCGGCTTCCTGCTGGAGCGCGAGGAGGTTCTCGGTCGTCAGCACCCGCTGCACGGCCTCCAGTCGACCCGTCATCCGCTCGACGATGACGAACTCCTCGGTGGTGCTTGGATAGCCCACCAGGGCCTTGAGCATGAACCGGTCCACCTGCGCCTCGGGCAGGGCGTACGTACCCTCGGTCTCGATGGGGTTCTGGGTCGCCATGACCAGGAACGGATCGGGCACCTTGAACGTCTCCCGGCCGATCGTGACCTGGTGCTCCTGCATCACCTCGAGCAACGCGCTCTGCACCTTGGCGGGCGCGCGGTTGATCTCGTCCGCCAGCAGGAGATTGGTGAACACCGGACCCAGGGACGTGCCGAACTCGCCGGTCTTCTGGTTGTAGATGCGGGTGCCGATCAGGTCGGCCGGCACCAGGTCGGGGGTGAACTGGATGCGCTTGAAATCGCCGCCGATTGACGCCGCCAGCGTCTTGATGGCCATCGTCTTGGCCAGGCCGGGCACCCCTTCCACGAGGAGATGCCCGCGCGCCAGCAGGGCCACGACCAGCCGCTCGAGCAGGTGGTCCTGGCCGACGATGACCTTCTTGACCTCGTAGAGCACG
>DAITNC010000165.1:0-2832 GCA_036834865.1 Candidatus Limnocylindrales bacterium
GTCGAGGGCGTCTCCCTCTCGGTCGCGCGCGGGAAGACGCTCGCGATCGTCGGGGAGTCGGGTTCCGGCAAGAGCGTCACCGCGCAGGCGATCATGGGCCTCATCGACCGGAAGGCGGCGAGCGTCTCCGGGGAGGTCTGGCTGGACGACGAGGAGCTCGTCGCCATGCCCGACGACGCGGTCCGCCGGCTGCGCGGCTTGAAGATGGCGATGATCTTCCAGGACCCGATGTCGAGCCTGCATCCGTTCTACCGGGTCGGTGCCCAGCTCACCGAGGCGGCTCTCGTCCACCAGTCACTCTCGAAGTCGGACGCCCGCAGCCTGGCGATCGAGATGCTGCGCCGCGTCGGCATCCCGGGGCCCGAGCGACGGGTCGACGACTATCCGCACCAGCTCTCCGGCGGCATGCGCCAACGGGTGATGATCGCGATGGCGTTGATCAACTCCCCGGCACTCCTGATCGCGGACGAGCCGACGACGGCGCTCGACGTGACCGTACAGGCGCAGATCATCGAGCTGATCGCGACCCTGCAGGCCGCATCCGATACCGCGGTCATCCTGATCACGCACGACCTCGGGATCGTGGCCGACGTCGCCGACGACGTCGTGGTGATGTACGGGGGCCGCCTGGTAGAGGCCGCCCCGACGCAGCGCCTGTACTACCACCCCGAGATGCCCTACACGCTCGGGTTGCTCACGTCTGTCCCCCGGATGGACCGTGAGCGCGCCGACCGGCTGGACCCGATCCCGGGCAATCCTCCGTCCGCGATCAACCTCCCGGCCGGCTGCGTCTTCTTCCCGCGCTGCACGTACTCGGACCGGGTCCCCGACGGCGCCTGCGCGAGCCGTAACCCCGATCTCATCGCAACCGAGCCCGGTCACCTCGTCCGCTGCCACCTGCCGAGCGAAGAGCGACGGCAGATTGCCAACAACGTGCTCGGCTCCCTTGTCGGAGGTCCCGGATGACCGGCCATCGGCGGGAGATCCTCCGGGTCACCGACCTGCGCATGTACTTCCCCGTGCGGTCGAGGGGCATCTTCCCGCGCGTCGTCGGCCAGGTGAAGGCGGTCGACGGCATCAGCCTCTCGCTCGACGCGGGCGCGACCCTCGGGCTCGTCGGCGAGAGCGGCTGCGGCAAGACAACCGCCGGCCGGACGATCCTGCGGCTGCTCCGCCCGACGAGCGGGAAGATCGAGCTCGACGGACAGGACATCACGAAGCTCTCGTCGAGTGCGCTCGTCCCGCTCCGGCGGAAGGCGCAGATCATTTTCCAGGATCCCTACAACGCCTTGAATCCCCGCCATACCGTCGGGGCGATCATCGAGGCGCCGTTCCGGATCCAGGGGGTGAAGCCGCCGGGCGGCGTCCGGAGCGCGGTGCACGACCTGATGGAGCGTGTCGGCCTGAACCCCGAGCACTACAATCGCTACCCAAACGAATTCTCCGGGGGCCAGCGCCAGCGGATCGGGATCGCCCGGGCGATCGCCCTCCGGCCGGAGCTCATCGTCTGCGACGAGCCGGTCTCCGCGCTCGACGTCTCGATCCAGGCCCAGATCCTCAACCTGCTCCGGGACCTGCAGGACGAGTTCGGCGTCGCCTACCTGTTCATCGCCCACGACCTCGCCGTCGTCCGGCAGATCTCCCAGCGGGTCTCGGTCATGTACCTCGGGCACATCATGGAGACCGCGCCGCGGAAGGTCATCTACTCCGGGGCGCTCCACCCGTACACCCACTCCCTGCTCTCGGCCGTGCCGATCCCGGATCCCGAGCTCCAGCGGAAGCGCGCCCGGATTCTGCTCCAGGGGGACCTTCCAAGCCCGATCGACCCGCCGAGCGGGTGCGTCTTCCGCACTCGCTGCTTCCGGGCGCAGGAGCGCTGCACCGTCGAGGTGCCGCTGCTGGTGGAGCTTGCGCCCGGCCACCATGTCGCGTGCCACTTCCCGGGCGCAGGCCCGCCTCCGGGGGTGCGACTGTCGGCCGCCAGTCTGACCCCGGATCCACTTTCACAGCCGGTGCTGCCTCCGCGAGAGCCTCAGGAACCCCCATCAGCGCTCAACATCGGCCGTCCCTGAGTTCCTGGAGGTTCGGCCGGGCCCACCACGTGGCCTGCCATTTCGCCGGGGAGGTCACCCGGGAGGCCGTCGGCGCCGCCGCGCGCACGGCACCATGGTCTGACGCTCCGCGGTCGCGGCAAACGACCCAGGTGAGCGGCCGACGCAAGGGTGTGACCGTCAACCGGCGGCTCAGCGAGAGCCGACGGTGCCGGCGGGCGCCGGGGCGGGATCGGGGTAGAAGAGTCGGTCAGAGCGGATGCGGACCAGGACCTGCGCCCGAGTGTCCGCCAACCCGGCACCCAACGCGATCGGGTCGTAGCCGGCGTCGAAGACGAACAGCGGCACCGGGCCGTCGTCACCCAGGCGGCCGACGAGGTCACACACCGCCGGGGGTGAGCGGCTTCGTCCCGCTCCGGCCGCTCGCCAACGTCGAGCAGGCCTTCGCCCAGCTCGGCCGCTGGCGGCGGCTCTCGCGCTGCTACGAGCAGACAGCGGCCTCGGCCCGCGCCTGGCTCGAGGTGGCGGCGATGGGCTACCTGTTCGCGCGCCTCCGGGTCGAGCCCGCCTAACCGCGCCCACCCGCATCAAGTCCGCCGTCGCGTCCGAGCGGCCGGCGCTGGCCCCATACCGGACTCCGCAGCCAGAGCCTCAACGACTACCTATGGCGCGGCCGCCTGGCGCTGCCCGTCCACGTCGACACGCCCTGCTGGACCGTGGTGCCACTCGGCGGGCCGTGCCACCCGGGAGAATTCGGCTACAGATGCCCGCGGGCCTGCGG
>DAITNC010000166.1:0-2829 GCA_036834865.1 Candidatus Limnocylindrales bacterium
CCGCCCGCGGCTTGGGACCCGGCGGCATCTCCGCGTATCTGTGCGGCAATCCCGGCATGGTCGCGGCCGCAGAGGCAGTGCTGCTGGAGCACGGGATCCCGGCGGCCGACATCCACGCCGAACGCTACTGGACGGCACCCAGCGCGACGGGCGAGTCAAGCGCAGCGGGCGCGATCGTCGGCGCCGGCCCGGCGTAGCGGAGCCGGCCGCGCGGGGGGCTTCCGTCGCGACAATCCTCGCGGATGCGGGCCGCAGGATCGCTACCCACGGTGAGGTCGCCGGAATTGGCCGCGGGCGGCTGAGATCGCGTGCGGGCGAGACGGCAATCATCCGCTGTGCCTCACCCAAACCGCACACCGGAGACAGCCCGTGCCATTCCCCGGCTCCCCGACGGCCCCGAAGCGGCGGGACGCGACTCGATCCGAGTCAGTGATCCGGGATCAAGCATTCGCGAGGAATGTGGGTTCAGGCGCTCCCGGCGCAGCCTGACGCCGCCCAGGTCAGGGGCGGGCGCGCACCGTCGCCGGGACACCCCGCTTCGGCGGACTCGCGCCCGGCAGGACGGCGGGCACTCCCTCGTGGCCTGGCAGGGCCGGCAGGAACGGCGCCAAACCCACGAGGAGCGCGGCGGTCTTGAGGTCCAGCCAGGCAAGCGCGAGCGTGCCGGCAACGATGACCGTCCAGGGACGGTTCGTGCGGGCGCCCCAGATCACGAGCAGGGCCGCTGCGAGCACCCTGGCGACCGTGGTCACCGGGGAGGGCCGGCCCTGGACGGCCAGGATGGAGCGTGGCCATTCCAGCCACAGCCCTGGCGCGATGGCAAACGAGATGCCGACGATCACGGCGGTCGCACCGAGGGCGATCGCCAGGTTCCTCCACTCGCGCCGGGCGACGAACCAGAGCAGCCCGATCCCCGGCGTCACCTTCGTCAGGAGCACGAACGACCAGGCCGCCGGCTTCCGGAACCCGATCACCATCGCGGCCGCCAGCAGGATCTCGATGTTGCCGAGATAGCCGTCCCAGACGATCGGGACGAAGACGAGCAGCGCCAGAGACCAGCGTCGGCCGAGCCAGGCCACCACCAGCGCGAGGAAGACGAACCAGCCGATCGCGAAGGCCGGCCACGGCAGCAGGTGGAAGAGCGAGAAGAGCTGCGCGACGGCCGGGCTGTAGCGGAACGCCCCGTACTGGTCGGGGTTGAAGTCGAAGTGGTACGGCGCCCGCGGATCCACGGACCAGTACGCATACGCGTCGTAGGCGACCCACGACCCGCCGAAGGTCGCGAACCACGCGAGGACGGCGATGCCGGCCAGCGAGAGCCGGTCGCGAAACACGACCTGGTCCAGCTGTCCCAGGAGCTCCAGCGCTCGTGCTTGAAGCTCGCGCACGCCCTCCCCGACGCGTGCGGCTGTGCGAAGGCCAGGCACGACGTTCACCGAATGGCAGCCGAAACGCTCCGCCCGCGACGGTCCGATCGGTCTGCCGGAAGTCTACCCTGCCTGCGCCACGGCCTGGCGGCGACGATCCCCACCCGCAAGTTCACACCCGCAAGATGCAGATCGGCATCCCGCGCGACTGCCGTACACTGCCTGCTGCCGGGCGATCGCGTGGTCGCGGCACCAGCGAGGGACGAATGACGAAGAACACCCAGGGCCGGCCGAAGCCGGCGCGGACGCGGGGGATGCGCTAGGTGCCGCCCCGCAAGCGCAAGATCACGTACCCGCCCGCCCGAACCGCAAACCGTCCGGGGCCGCCGCCGGGACTTGCCGGCGAACCCTACGTCCGCCCGACGGTCGTCGCGATCGACCTCTCCGCACGAGCCGGCAGACCCGGGCTCTCGGTCGGCGATCGCGTCCGGATCGGCGGGAGCGGGCTCTACGCCGGCGAGGCAGCCGTGATCGAGCGGTTCAGCACCGGGGCCATCCCGGCGGCCGTCGTCCGCACCGAGGCCGGGCGCACGCGCCAGGTCCGGACGATCGACCTGCAGCCGATCGCACCCGAGAGCTGATCGGGCCCCGCGTCCATCGCCTTGCGGACGCTCTGGGGCGCTATCGGCGCCGGCGCGACACGGGAGGGTACGGCCGCGCAGGCCGGGCCCGAGCTGACGGCGCGACCGGCGGCTGGGACAGGGCCTTCTCGGCCGCCGCCGCCTGCCGCGCGGCAAGTCGGAGGGACGCCAGGGCCCACTCGACGTCGCCCTGGACCTGGGGCGGGACCCGTCGACGGGCGGAGCGCAGGACCTTCGCGGCGGCCTTCGGCTCGCCCTGCTGCCCGACGCGCAGGATCACCCGGACGGCGAAAGCGGCGAGCACTCCGTTGGTCAACCACGGCTCCACGCCGTCGATCGCCCGCGTGCCGAAGGGGGCGATCCGGTCACGCCAGAGAATCCTGTGGTCGGGCGAGGCCACTTGCGCTTCTTCCAGGAGACTGACGAGTTGCATGGGACCCTCCCAGGTCAATCGGCGAGCGCGGCCGTCATGGTCGATGCTCCCGGCGCCGACGGCAGCTGGAAGCGGAACGTCCACGCTCCACCTTGCGGCTGGTATCCCCGGGGGATCCGTCCGCCGATGTGGTGGTCGAGCTCCACGCGGCTGATGCGCCCCTCGTACTCGCCGAGCACGTCAGGTGGACGCTTGAAGAGCCAGGACACCCAGGCCAGTGCCCCGTGGGGCAGGACGTGCGCCGAGAGTGGAACGACGGGCGACCCATCGACGCTCGCCAGCGAAAGCTCCGGGACCGAGGCCAGCCGGACGTTCGGACGGTTCCGGATGCGCACGAACCCGGAGACCCTGACGAACTCTCCCACGACCACGAACGAGAGCAGCGTGA
>DAITNC010000167.1:0-2756 GCA_036834865.1 Candidatus Limnocylindrales bacterium
TGGGCCTGATCAGCCCGCCGCCGCACCACGACATCTACTCGATCGAGGACCTCGCGGAGCTGATCTACGACCTCAAGAGCGCGAACCAGCATGCCCGGATCAGCGTGAAGCTGGTGGCCGAGGTTGGCGTGGGCACGATCGCCGCGGGGGTCGCCAAGGCCCACGCAGACGTCGTGTTGATCAGCGGCCATGACGGTGGGACGGGCGCCTCTCCGCTCACCTCGATCAAGCACGCCGGCATTCCCTGGGAGCTTGGACTTTCGGAGGCCCACCAGGTCCTGCTCATGAACGACCTGCGTTCGCGCATCGCGGTCGAGGTCGATGGGCAGCTCAAGACCGGCCGGGACGTCGTGATCGGGGCGCTGCTGGGGGCCGAGGAGTTCGGCTTTGCCACCGCGCCGCTGGTCTCGCTGGGCTGCGTGATGGTGCGGGCCTGCCACCTCAACACCTGTCCCGTCGGGATTGCCACCCAGAACCCCGAGCTGCGCCGACACTTCGCCGGCGATCCCCAGCACGTCGTCAACTTCATGACGTTCATCGGGCGCGAGGTCCGCGAGCACATGGCCCGGCTGGGCTTCCGGACCATCGAGGAGATGGTTGGCCGGTCGGACCGACTGGAGATGGTCCCGGCGATCGACCACTGGAAGGCCCGGAGCCTGGACTTCAGCCGGATCCTCTTCCAGCCGGAGGTTCCGAGTGGACGCAGCCGAACGTGCACGATCCCCCAGGAGCACGGGGTGGAGGACTCGCTCGACGCGACCACGCTCCTGGACCTGTGCCGGCCCGCGCTGGAGGACGGCCACGAGGTCCGGGCGACGCTGCCGATCCGCAACGTCAACCGGGCGGTGGGAACGATGCTCGGCTCCGAGGTCACCCGGCGCTGGGGCCGCGATGGGCTGCCCGACGACACCATCCGCCTGACGTTCCAGGGCTCCGCCGGCCAGAGCTTCGGCGCCTTCATCCCGAAGGGGATCACGCTCCTGCTGGAGGGCGACGCGAACGACTACCTGGGCAAGGGGCTCTCCGGCGGGCGGCTCGCGCTCTTCCCGCCGGCCACGGCGCGGTTCGCGGCCCACGACAACGTGATCACCGGGAACGTCGCCCTGTATGGCGCGACCGGCGGCGAGGCGTTCATCAGCGGGATCGCGGGGGAGCGGTTCGCGGTCCGGAACTCCGGCGCGACGGCAGTGGTGGACGGCGTGGGGGATCACGGCTGCGAGTACATGACCGGCGGCCGGGTCGTCGTCCTGGGCGCGACGGGGCGGAACTTCGCCGCGGGCATGTCCGGCGGCGTCGCCTGGGTGTACGACGAGCGCGGCGCATTCGAGACGATCTGCAACACGGAGATGGTGGCCCTCGAGCCGCTCCGGGACCCTGTCGAGATCGCCGAGGTGCGCGGGCTCGTTCAGCGCCACGCGGCGCTGACCGGGAGCGCGCGGGCAGCAGCCCTGCTCACCGACTGGGAAGGCGCCGCGCGCTGCTTCGTGCGGGTCATCCCCCACGATTACCGGCGCGTCCTGGCGGCCCAGGCCCGGATGCGCGCCGACGGGCTCAGCGAGGAAGAGGCGGAGATGGCCGCGTTCGAGGAGAATGCCGCCGACCTCGCCCGGGTCGGAGGGTCCTGAGATGGGCAAGCCCACCGGCTTCATCGAGTTCGGGCGCCATGCCATGGGTAGCCGCCCGCCGCTGGAGCGGATCGGCGACTGGAGAGAGGCTCACCCGCCACTCGACCCAGCCACCCTGACGGAGCAGGCCGCCCGCTGCATGGACTGCGGCGTCCCGTTCTGCCACACCGGGATCCTGATCTCCGGCATGGCTTCCGGCTGCCCGATCAACAACCTGATCCCGGAGTGGAACGACCTCGTCTACCGGGGGCAGTGGCGCGAGGCGAGCATCAGCCTCCACCGCACCAACAACTTCCCCGAGGTCACCGGCCGCGTCTGTCCGGCACCCTGCGAGGGCTCCTGCACGGCGGCGATCAACGGCGACGCGGTCGCGATCAAGACGATCGAGCAGGAGATCGCGGACCGGGCCTGGGAGAACGGCTGGATCGTCCCGCAACCGCCGCTCGCCCGGACGGGGCGGACTGTCGGCGTCGTGGGGAGCGGCCCGGCCGGGCTGGCGGCCGCGGCCCAGCTCAACCAGGCCGGCCACCTCGTCACGGTCTTCGAGCGCGAGGACCGGATCGGCGGCCTGCTCGTCTACGGGATCCCGAACATGAAGCTCGACAAGGGCGTGGTGGCGCGACGGGTCCAGCTCATGGCCGACGAGGGGGTGCAGTTCGCCACCGGGGTCACGGTCGGCGCGGACCTGCCCGCGGAGCAGCTGCTGGCCAGGTTCGACGCTGTCGTGCTGGCCACGGGCGCGACCGTGGCGCGCGACCTCGCGGTCCCGGGCCGCGAGCTGGGCGGCATCCACCTGGCCATGAGCTTCCTGCGCGGCAACACCAGCCGGCTCCTGGACGGCGGCCCGGAGGCGGAGGTGCCGATCGACGCGGCCGGGAAGGACGTGGTCGTGGTCGGTGGCGGTGATACGGGAACCGACTGCGTCGGCACGGCGATCCGCCAGGGGGCGAAGAGCGTGCGCCAGCTGGAGATCATGCCCCGGCCGCCGGAGACGCGCGCGGCGGACAACCCGTGGCCGGAGTGGCCGAAGGTCTACCGCCTGGACTACGGCCAGGAGGAGGCGAAGGCGCTCTGGGGCGAGGACCCGCGCCGCTACTCCACCACCACGCGCCGCTTCATCGGCAGGAACGA
>DAITNC010000168.1:0-2754 GCA_036834865.1 Candidatus Limnocylindrales bacterium
AGCACCTCGATGCCGCGTTCCGCGTCGAGGCCGGCAAGATCACCTCGATCAACCTCACGCCCCGGCGCTGATGCCGCGGCGCCGACATCGGCGCTGCGCGGCGCTCCGGGACGGCTAAAGCGAGGGCGAGGGCGCGGGCGTGAGGGCCCCGTCGGTGATCGCCGGCGCGACCGTGGGCGGGATCACGAGCTGGTCGCCCAGGGCAAGCTTGTCCGGGTTCTTGATCTGCGGGTTGGCCTTCACGATCGCGTCGACCGTGGTCCCGTACTTCGCGGCGATCCGCGACAGCGTGTCGCCCGCCTTGACCGTGTAGACGGTCGGGCTGGGTGACGGCACGGGCGTGATCGACGGAGCCGCGGACGCGCCGGACGAGGCGCTCGCGATCGGGGTCGGGCTCGCCGCGGGGCCGCCGCCGCCCGTGAGGCCACGGAGCAGGAACGGCGTCGCGAACAGCGCGAGGCCGACCATCAACACGATCAGCGCGTAGAGGACCGGGCGCGGCATCGCTGCCACCCCGCCGCCCGACTTCAGCGACGGGTAGGCCTCGAAGCGCCGTGGTCGCTCCCACGACGGTGCCGCGGGATCGGCGATCACCCCGTCCGCGCCGCGCTCGATCGAGCGGTCACGCCCCCGGCCCGGCGCCGGCACACGCCGCTGCGCCGGCTCGCCCGGCGCGTAGCCCACGGCTGCACGCCGCGATGGGTCGGGGCGCGACACGCCCCGCGGCGCATCAGGGTCGGCAGGCCGCGACGGGGTCCGCTCCGACGGGCCGGGTCGGGATGCACGACCGGCCAGGAACGCGGGGGCGGCCGGCTCGGGCGAGACGAAGTCCGTGTCGGCCTGCGGGTGCCGGGGTTCCTCAACCGGCGGGGCGGGCACATCTCCGGCCGGCCTCCGCGACGCCGCCAGGCTGGCGAGCGCCGAGCCCGACCAGGCGCCGAGGCCCGGGCTGGCCGCTTGCTCGTCGGGCTCGGGCGTCGCCTCTCGCGAAGAGGGCACGTCGCGGCCGGCAGACTCTTCGTGCTCGGGCGCGGGCCGGTCGGGCGCCGGGGCTGCACCCGTGCTCGCTGCCCAGGGTGGCGGCGCCGTCCACTCGGTCCGTCGCCCGCGCCGAGGGGGCGTTTGCGGAGCCTGCTGAGGCACCGTTGGTCGGCCTGCCGCTCCGGCGAACCGCTCGATCTCCCGGGGCGCGGATGGCGCCTCGCGAAGCGTCCGGATCGACTCTTCCTTCGGCGGCGCCGCCTCGCGCCGCGCCCAGTCGATGAACGTCGGGCACCCGGAGAAGGCGGGCGACAGGCAGTAGGCGGCCTGGTGGGCCAGCGCGCGGGACGCCGCCGGGCTCTCCGCGAAGCAGCGGTGCCGGTGATCGGGCACGCCGGCCCGGAAATCCCGGTCGTCGTCGAAGGCGACGAACGGGCAGACAACCTGGGGCCCGGTCCCCGGGACGGTGTGCTCTGTCATCGCGCCGATCATACCGGGCCGAGCCCTGGGAGCGGGCGCTCCGCGACCGCAGCCGCGGGTCGAAGGTCGCGGGATCGCCCGACCTAGTGGACGCCCTCGACGATCTCGTCGCAGACCTGGGCCATCGCGTCCGGGAGCGTGCACGTGATCTTGAGCGCCGACGGAAGGTCCGTGCCGGCGCCGCCGGTCCCCGTGCCGGGGTCGAACACCAGCAGCCCCAGGGCGCGGTAGAGGCCCCCCGACGGCTCGCCGGTGCCGGCCACGCCGGGCGGATCCTCGAAGACCGCGGATCGCGGCATCGGCCGCCTGACCAGCTCGCCGGCCGGCGTCGTGGTCGGGCAGGCCATGCCTGGCTGGGCGAAGAGCTTCCACGCTTCCGGGAAGAGGCCGCACGCCATCGTTGCGACGCAGCCGACGCACGCGCCCTGCGTGTAGGCGGTGACTGCCTGCCGATCCGGCGGAGGGCTTCCCGTGGCCGGCGCCTGGCCTGGCGGGGTGACGACCATGCTCGAGGAGCCATCCGCCCCGACGGCCGCCTCGCAGGTCCAGCCCTTCGGGCCCAGCAGGGTTGCGATCCCGTTGCCGTAGTACGTGACCTGGGCGGCGACCTGCGCCGACACGGTCGCGGTCATCGTGGACGGGACGGGCGGCATCGTCTCGTCGGGAAGCCCGAACGTGGTCGAGCACGTCACCACGGGAATGTGGGCGGTCCTCGACGTCTCCGGCGTGGGAGCCGCCAGGCTCGCGTTGGGCACCGACGCTCCCGGCGTCGCCGTCGGAACGGCGGAAGCGACCGCGGACCCGGCCGGGCCGGTGGGCGCCGGCGTCGGGCCGGTGCTCCCGCACGCGGCCGCGATCACGGCGATGACGATGGTCGCCAGGAAGGCGGGCACGCCAGCGGAGCGGCGCGCCGGACGGCCCTCGGGCCGGACCCCGGCTGCGGGTCGCCGAATGCGGGCGTGCATGCCCTCGATGGTACGCCAATCCCGGGTCGTGACTCCCCTGGGGCGACGGTCTGCCCCGCCGCGCCCCCTACCCCGTGCGGCGATACGTCCAGATGGCAAGCGGCGCGAAGACCGCCACGATCCCGACGATCCAGCCGAAGGCGAGGAGCACCGCCCCGGCGTCGGCGGTGCCGAGGATGAGCCCGCGGGCCGCGTTGACGACGACCGTCACCGGGTTCGCCTGCGCGATCGGGCGCAGCCAGTCCGGCATCGTGGCCACCGGCACGAAGGCCGAGCTGGCGAACGTGAGCGGGAAGACCGGGATGAAGATCGCCCCCTGGGCCGCCTG
>DAITNC010000169.1:0-2715 GCA_036834865.1 Candidatus Limnocylindrales bacterium
GCGGCCTGGCGCTCGAACTGGGTCCGATAGAGCTCGGCGTAGAGGCCGTCGGCGGCGAGCAGATCGGTATGCCTGCCCCGCTCGACAACCCGTCCCTCGGAGATGACGAGGATCTGATCCGCCTCGCGCACGGTCGAAAGTCGGTGCGCGATGACGATCGACGTTCGCCCGACAAGGGCGGTCTTGAGGGCCAGCTGCACCGCCATCTCCGACTCCGAGTCGAGGTGGGCCGTCGCCTCGTCGAGCACCACGACATCGGGTGCCTTGAGCAGCAGGCGGGCGATGGCGAGCCGCTGCTTCTCCCCTCCCGAGAGCCGGTAACCGCGGTCACCGACCAGGGTATCGAGGCCCTCCGGCAGTGACTCGACCAGGGGCAGGATCTGGGCGGCCTGCAACGCCTCGACGAGCTCCCCGTTCGAGGCGCCGGGCTTCGCATAGAGCAGGTTGGCTCGGATCGTGTCATGGAGCATGTGAGCGTCCTGGGTAACCATGCCCACGATGTGATGGATCGAGTCGAGGGTGGCGTCACGCACGTCGACGCCATTGATGCGGACCGCGCCCGAACGCACGTCGTAGAGCCGGGGGATGAGATGGCTGATCGTGGTCTTGCCAGCTCCGGACGGACCGACCAACGCCACCAGCTGGCCCGGTTGGACCGTGAACGACACGTCGAAGAGCACCTGCTGCGAAGGGGCCTGGGCGAGGACCGCGACGGACTCGAGCGATGCCAGCGACACCTCGTCGGGTCTCGGGTAGCTGAAGTCGACGTGCTCGAATTCGATCGTCGCGGGTCCGCGCGGGATGGCGACCGCGGCCGCCTTCTCGGCGACAGCGGGCTCCAGATCGAGCACCTCGAAGACGCGGTCGAAAGAGATCAGCGCGGTCATGATGTCGACCTGCACGTTCGAGAGCGCCGTGAGGGGACCGTACAGACGGTTCAAATAGGCCGTCAGGGCCACGAGGGTGCCGACCTGGAGGGTGCCTGAGGCCGCGAGGACCCCGCCCCATCCGTACACGAGCGCCGTCGCCAGCGCCGCCGTGAAGATGAGCGCCGCGCTGAAGACCCGCGTGTACAGGGCCCGGGTGACCCCGATATCGCGCACCCTGCCGGCCTTCTCCTCGAAGCTCCGGATCTCACGTTCAGGTTGACCGAAGAGCTTCACCAGCAGCGCTCCCGCCACGTTGAAGCGTTCGACCATCGTGGACGTCATCGTGGCGTTGAGGTTGTAGCTCTCTCGCGTGATCGCCTGGATGCGCCTGCCCACCCAGCGGGCGGGCAGGACGATGACCGGGAGGAGAGCGAGCGCGACCAGGGTGATCTGCCAGGACAGGAGGGCCATCGCCACGAGCGTGATCGCCACGCCGATCACGTTGCCGACCACCGAGGAGAAGGTGTCGGTGAAGGCCCGCTGCGCGTCCATCACGTCGTTGTTGAGGCGGCTGACCAGGGCTCCGGTCTGGGTGCGCGTGAAGAACGCAATCGGCATGCGCTGAAAGTGCGCGAACACCTGCGTCCGCATGTCGAAGATGAGCCCCTCGCCGATCCGCGCGGAGATCCACCGCTGCCACAGGGAAAGGGCGGCGTCGGCGAGCGCCAGGCCGGCCAGGGCGACGGCCAGCTCAACGACGAGCCCGGTGTTCCTGGGCAAGATGCCGTCGTCGATGATGCCGCGGTAGATGAGCGGAGGCGCCGCACTGATCAGCGCGCCCACGACGATCAATGCCAGGAACACGAGCAGCACCCGCCGGTAGGGGGCCGCGAACCGCAGGATCCGCCGGAAGATGCCCGGCGAGAGCTTCTGGGCGGTCACCGAGGCGTCGCGGCGGAAGGAGCGCATCAGCCCTCCACCCCCCATCCCCCCGCCTGGCCCGTCTCGCATGCTCATGTGCCGCGCTTCTTCCTGGTGCCTTCCGAGCGATTCCTTTGGTTTCCTCGCCATCACCGCCGCGGGTGGGCCCGTCGTCCCGACGCGCCGTTGCGTCCCAGCACGGCGGGATCTCCGGATCGCGCCGGCAAGCCGGGGCCGAACGCACGGTTCCGCGCGTCGCCGAACGCTACCCGACGAGCGGCATGACCTCCTTCGCGAACCGCTCGGCAATCGCGACGTAGCGCGCCGGATCCGTCTCACGCAGGACGAGCGCAAGGTGATCGACGCCCGCCCCGGCGTACGCCCGGACCTCGGCGGCCACGACCTCCGGAGCGCCCGTCATCGCGTACGGCTGGCCGGCGGCCGGCGGCGGAGCGTCGAAGCGGAGGGTGACGCGCCCGGACACGGGTGGCATCGGTCGACCGGCCGACTCGGCCGCCGCGCGCACGCGGGGCACTCGCTCGGCGACCGCCGTCGGCGGCGCGACGGAGAAGTGATACCCATCACCGAGCATCCCCGCCCGCCGCAACGCCGCGTCTGACGAACCGCCGACGACGATCGGCGGCCCCCCGGTCTGTGCCGGCAGCGGCTCGAACACGAAGTCCGTCAGGTGGTTGAAGCGTCCGTCGAACGGTTCTGCGGACCCCGACCAGAGGTGCCGCCACAGCCGGATGGTCTCGTCCAGGTACGCGCCGCGGACGTGGAAGCGATCGGCGACCCCGAGGTGCGCATACTCGGCCACGCTCCAGCCGGCGCCGACCCCGGCGATCAGTCGGCCACGGGTGAGGTTGTCGAGCGTCGCCAGCTCCTTGGCGAGAACGACGGCCTGTCGCTGCGGGACGACGAT
>DAITNC010000170.1:0-2673 GCA_036834865.1 Candidatus Limnocylindrales bacterium
AGATCGAGGCGAAGGCGCTGCGAAAGCTTCGCCACCCGTCCCGCTCCCGCAAGCTCAAGGACTACCTGGAGTAGGGGAGCGAGCGGTGGAGGCGGGCCGGCGGTCCACCGGCGAGCCGCCGGAGCCCCGCGAGGCGGCCAGTCCTTCGGCCCAGCACCCGGCGGGGCTCCTCTACGGCGCCGGGCACGTCGTCGTCCACGGGAACGCGCCGTTCCGGGAGCTCTTCGGCACGGAGTTCCTGGGGCTCCCGGCCGCAGAGGCGCTCCTGGACCTGCCGCGCGCGGCGTTCGAGCTGATGGACCTTGTCTACCGGGAGGGCCGGCCGCTTGCGCGGTGGATCAGCGTGCGCGGCGCCGCGTGGCGACTGACGATCGCCGAGCGGCGCGACGTCGGGACGAGTGAGGTCTACGGGATCGCCATCCACCTCGTCCCGCGCGGCAGCAGCGGCCCAACAGGCTGATTGGCCGCCCGCGGGGCGCGCCGAAGCTTCCCCTTTCTCGTTGGGTCAGGCGTCCACGCCGGGCCCAGCTGGCTACCTCGTCGGATCCCTGCATCTCACACACGGATCAGACCGTGCCCTACGTCAGATGCACGATCCGACCGTCGGACGTCAGTCCTGAAGCGGTTGCCGGGCTCGGGCGCCGCTCACAGCCGCATGGCCGCATCGACTCGGGCAGAACCTTTCGCTGCACGCACGACTTTGCCCACCTCACCGGAGTCGGGGCTGGGCGGCCGGCAGGATCGTGCAGCTGACGCAAGGCCCAGAGTCCGCGGCCCCGCGCCCGCACGGCCCCGCGCCCACAAGGCTCCGCGGCCGGGTCCCTGAGTCCGCGGTCGTCGCGTCCGGTGGCTCCCGCCGACTGGCTGACGGCCCGCCCGGCCGCCCGCCTCTCACAGCAGGGCGATTGCGCTCCCGCCCGGGTGAGCGCCTGCTGCGAGGAGCTCCATCGCGCGCCGCCCCGATACCGGGAACCGCTGCGCGAGCTCGTCTCCATGCGCGTGCAGGAGCGTGCGGTTGTGACGCGTGTCGGCGAGAACCAGGATCAGCGCGTCCACGCCCCCGTCCCGCATCTTGAGTGCGAGGCGGCGTTGAAGAGCCTGCAGATCGGTCGGTCGCGTCTCGGCCTCGATGCCGACTCGCCAGCCGGCACCGCTGACGAGTCCGTCCCACGCTCGGAGGTCGCCGGGAACCGGCAGCGGAACCTCCGCGCGCCATCGGAGTGACCGGTGGAGGTGCTCCCGGAAGCGCGCGACCAATGCGACGTGCGCCTGGTCACGGATCGGTTCGCCCGCCGGATAGGCGCGGGCCGACAGCTCCAGTCCGACCACCGCGAGGAGCCGGCACACCACGGCGATCGAGACGTCCGGCGAGAGGCCGCGTTCGATCCGAGACACCTGCGGCCCACTCAACCCAACGGCGCGACCGACCTCGGTCTGGCTCAGGCCACGGTCGACCCGCGCCCGCCGGGTTTCGGTCGTGAGCTCCGCGACGGTGCGCCGGGCCCGGTCGGCGCCCACAGACGCAGCGCTGCTGCGCGTTCCCATCAGGCAATCATGGGAACCGCTGCTTGTCGGCGGGTTAGCTGCTCAGCGGCTCCGCAGGCGGCCCGATCCCGGTGGATCGCCCGGCTCGGCGCCGGTCGCGATCGGCATGCCCGACTGCGTCCAGTCGCTGTACGACCCCGGGTAGAGGAGAGGATCGGGAAGCCCTGCCGCCCTCATCCCGAGCGCGAGCTGGCACGCGTTGACGCCGCTGCCGCATGCGACGACGACCGGCCCGTCGCCGACCCCGGCGAGCGCGAAGCGCGAGGCGAGCTCGGCCGCCGCCAGGAATCGGCCGTCGGGCTCGAGGAGCGCAGCGGTCGGAAGGCTGTGCGCCGTCGGGATGTGGCCGGGAACGCGGTCGATCGGCTCGATCTCGCCGCGGTAGCGCTCGCCGGCGCGGGCGTCCAGGAGCGTCAGCTCGCCGAGCCGTCCCGCCAGCGCAGGGAGGTCGATCGTCCGCGGCCAGCGGGACCCGGGGCCGGCCGTCGCCACCGGTTCAGCGTGCGGGAAGTGCGGGACGTCCACCGTGAACGGCAGCCCCGCCGCCCGCCAGGCGCCGATCCCGCCGTCGAGGACCGCCGCCCGTGCGTGCCCCAGCGTGTCGAGCATCCACCAGAGGCGCGCCGCCACCGTCCCGCCCGCGTCGTCGCAGGCCACCACGCGGTGGTCGCGGCCGATCCCGAGCTCGCCGAGTGCCGCGGCGAACGTCGCCGGATCGGGGAGCGGATGCCGGCCGGGACCCGAGGTCGCCGTCAGCACGGACTCGAGATCGACGAAGACGGCGCCCGGCAGATGGGCCGCTGCGTACGCCGCCGCCCCACCGCGCGGTTCCGCCAGCGACCAACGCACGTCAGCGATCCGAAGGTCGGGGTCGTCAAGCGTGACCGCGAGATCCGCGGCCGAGATCAGGCTCACGCCGGGAGTATCGCATCGACCGGCGGCGCGGCCCGAAGGGCGTGTTCATCCGCCTCCGCCGGCCCGACCGCTCGGTGCGTGGATCCCATGCTATTCTTCCCCGCGGCGCGGCCCCGGCCGCCCGACGTGCGCTCAGCCCGTTCCGCGGCGGGCGCCTTCGCTCCGGCGTAGCTCAGTGGTAGAGCGGGCGACTGTTAATCGCTTGGTCGTAGG
>DAITNC010000171.1:0-2598 GCA_036834865.1 Candidatus Limnocylindrales bacterium
CCGGTCGCAGGCCAGTACCCGCGCTCCACGTGGACGAGCGCCTGGGCGAGGTCCGGTACGGCAGCTGGACGGGCCGCGAGCTCAAGGAGCTCCGCAAGGACCCGCTCTGGCGGGTGGTGCAGGGCCACCCGTCGGCCGCAGTCTTCCCGGATGGCGAGGGACTGGCCGCGATGGCCGCCCGCGCGGCCGAGGCGGTCCGAGACTGGAACGCGCGGCTGGGGCCCGACGCGACCTACGCCGTCGTGAGCCACGCCGACGTGATCAAGGCGCTGGTGGCCGACGCGCTGGGGCTTCACCTGGACGAGTTCCAGCGGATCGTCGTCGATCCCGCCTCGCTGACCGTCGTCCGGTATGCCGAACTGCGCCCGTTCGTGGTCCGCGTGAACGACACCGGCGGCAGCGTGGACGCTTTGGTCCCGGGGCCACCCGCAAGACGCAGCCGGGGCCGACGGGCGCACGGGCCGGGCCCGGCCCCGGATGCCGCCGTGGGCGGCGGCGCAGGAGAGTAGCTCGCGCGGCGAGTGTCTCGCGAGCGCGACCGGCGCGCTCACAGGCGAACCGGGCGCGACCGCGCTAGAGTCGCGGTCTCACCCACACCGCCCGGAGGGCCCTCGTGCCGCGACGCATCTACGACTTCGGAGTCCCGGACCGGTTCGTGACCGGCACGGTCGGCCAGCCCGGCCACCGGACGTTCTTCCTGCAGGCCCGCAAGGGGACGGCGATCGTCTCCGTCGTGCTGGAGAAGGTCCAGGTCCAGGTGCTCGCCGAGCGCCTCGCGCTTCTCCTCGCGGAAATCGCCCGCCGCGGCGTCCAGGTTCCCGAGGCGCTGGCACCGTCCGACGACGACACCGCGCCCCTCGGCGAGCCGCTGGTGGAGGCGTTCCGGGTCGGGACGATGACGCTGGGTTGGGACTCGGAGCGCGAACAGGTGGTGGTCGAGGCGCGCGCGCAGCAGGAGTCGGACGACGACGAGGACGACGACGAGGAGGACGAGGAGGAAGCGGACGACGCGGATGCCGACGACGATGCGGACGAGGGCGAGGAGGACGACGAGCCGGCCACGCTGGAGTTCGACGACAGCGATCCCGACGGCCCGGACCTGGTCCGTGTCCGGCTGACGCCGCTGGCGGCCCGCGCGTTCGTCGAGCGATCGCTGCGAACGGTCGCCGCGGGGCGGCCGCCGTGCCCGTTCTGCGGCCTGCCGCTGGATCCCACTGGCCACATCTGTCCCCGCAAGAACGGCTACGTGCACTGAGCAGGCCCGGCGTGGACGAGCCCGACGACGCGCCCGAGCCCGAGCTCCCGCCGGCGGTCGACCTCCCGCCCGCGCTTGCGCTCCCGTTCCTCCGCGCGGGGGACATGGAGATCGTGGGGCGGCTGGTCCAGGCCTCGAACACGACCCTGCTCGTCACCGTCACCAGCGAGGTACCGGGACGCGGCGCGGTCACGGCCGGCGCCGTCTACAAGCCGATCCGGGGCGAGCGGCCCCTGTGGGACTTCCCGGAGGCGACGCTCGCCCACCGCGAGGTCGCGGCGCACGCGGTCTCGGAGGCGACCGGGTGGCAGGTCGTGCCGCCAACGGTCTTCCGCGACGACGGCCCCATGGGCCCGGGGATGCTCCAGCTCTGGGTCGAGACCCGCGACGATGTCGACGTCCTGGCCCTCCTGCAGGCTGGAGACCCGCGCCTGCGCCGGATCGCGCTGTTCGACGCCGTGGTCAACAACGCCGACCGGAAGGGCGGCCACCTCCTCGTGCGGCCCGACGGCCTGGTCCAGGGCGTGGACCATGGCGTCACGTTCAACGTCGACCCGAAGCTCCGCACCATCCTGTGGGCCTGGCGCGGGACGCTCATCGCCCCGCGGGAGCTGCAGGTCCTGGCCGCGCTCCGGCCGAAGCTCGCGGCCGGCGGGCCGCTGGCCGTGTCACTCGCCGAGCACCTGGACGCCGCCGAGGTCGACCAGGCGCGGGTGCGGCTCGACGGGCTCCTGAATTCCCGGAAGTTCCCGCATCCGCACCCGGACTGGCCGGCCGTGCCCTGGCCATGGTACTGAGCGCGGTCCCCTGCCCGCTCACGCCGCGGGCGGCACCGTCCCGACGTGGAGCGTCACGATCCCGCCGGAGATGCCCGTCCACGTCACGTCGGCCAGGCCGGCGTCGCGCATGATCCCCGCGATCGCCTCCGGCGCGGGGTAGTTCCGGACGCTCCGCACGAGGTAGGCGTAGGCGCCGCCCTGTCCCGCGAGGCGGCCGATCACCGGCACGATCCGGTCGAACCAGGCCCGCAGGACCCGGGCGAGGCGGCTCCGCGGCCGGGCGATCTCCAGGCAGACCACGCGGCCGCCCGGACGCACCACGCGGCGCATCTCGGCGAAGCCCTGCCGGTAGTCGGGCAGGTTCCGCATGCCGAACGCGATCGTGGCGGCGTCGAAGGACGCGTCGGGCGCCGGCAACGCCAGCGCGTCGCCCACCACGAACGTCAGGCCCGCTCGACCGTCGAAGCGGCGCCGGGCGATCCCGATCATCCCCGGGCTGATGTCGACCCCCAGGACCTCGCCGCCGGGCTGCACGCGCCGGTGGAGGTCGGCCGCCACCTTGCC
>DAITNC010000172.1:0-2546 GCA_036834865.1 Candidatus Limnocylindrales bacterium
CTGGGCCTGCCCTCGGCCTTCGAGATGGGCCCGAACAGCGCGCGCTGGATCTACCGCGACGACCGGCGAACCCTGGCGATCCGGGTCACGACGTCGCTCGAGGCGCCCGTCTGCCGCCTGCGCGTCGACGTCAAGCGGGGCGGACCGCTCGAGCTCCTGGTCAGCCACAACGTCGTCGTCGGCGCGAACGAGTACGACCCCGCCGGGTCGGTGGTCCTGGACGCCGCCAACGCGCGCGCCGAGCTGCGCCCGGCGCCGGAGGAGCCCCTGGGCCAGCGCTACCCGGAGGCGACGTTCTTCATCGCCTCGCCGGACGGCGACCAGGTCGAGGCGATCGGCGGCGACGAGCTCCTCTACACCGACGGAGTCGGCCACGGGGGATCGTATGTGGTCGTGAAGACCAAGCCGGTCACGAACTTCTCGCTCGTGCTGACCGGCAACGTCCTGAGCGCCCGGGGGGCGGAGGAGTTGGCAACCACGTACGGCCACGGGCCGGGACCCGACGTCGATCATGGCCAGGCATCGGCCGACTTCTGGTCGGGACTCGCCCACCAGGCGAGCCTGGGGGGCGCCACCGGGCGCTGCGCGGACGACCTGGCCCGCCTGAACGACGTGCTGCGCTGGTACCTCCACGACGCGATGGTCCACTACACCACGCCGCACGGGCTCGAGCAGTACAGCGGGGCAGCGATGGGGTTGCGCGACGTCTGCCAGGGTCCGACCGAGCTCCTCGTCGCCACCGGCAACCTGGGCCCGCTGCGAGACCTGCTCAGGCTCATCTACGAGCACCAGGACCGGCAGACCGGCGACTGGCCGCAGTGGTTCATGTTCGACCGGTTCCGCGAGGTGCGGGCGGCCGAGAGCCACGCCGACATCATCCACTGGCCCATCAAGGCGCTCTGCGACTACGTGGAAGCGACGGGCGACCTGTCGATCCTCGACGAGCAGGTCGCCTATGCGGACGAAGAGACGAAGGCCATCACGGCCGCGACCGAGACGATCTTCGCCCACGTCGAACGGCAGATCGCACGGATCGAGCAGGATTGCATCCCGGGCACGGCGCTCCCGGTCTTCGCCCGCGGCGACTGGGAGGACACCCTCCAGCCGGTTGATCCTGCCATGGCCCTTCACATGGTGAGCGCCTGGACGGTCGAGCTCGCCTATCAGACGCTCGGCCGCTATCGAACGATCTGCGACCGGGCAGGCAGGGACGCCATGGCACATCGGCTCGCAGGCCGTTGCGCTCGGATTCGTGCCGACTTCAACCGCTACCTCGTCCCCGACGGCGTGGTCGCCGGTCTGGCCCACTTTGGGCCTGCCGGCATCGAGTACTTCCTCCACCCGCGCGATCGCAAGACCGGCGTTGCCTACCGGCTGCTACCCATGACGCGGGGCATCATCAGCGGCCTGTTCAGTGGCGAGCAGGCGAGAGAGCACGTCGCGCTGATCGAGCGCCACCTTTCGTTCCCCGACGGCGTGCGACTGATGAACCGGCCGATGGCCTATCACGGCGGGACAGCGCAGTATTTCAAGCGCGCGGAGACGGCGGCCAGCTTCGGACGCGAGATCGGGCTCCAGTACGTCCATGCCCACATCCGGTACATCGAGGCGATGGCCAGGATCGGCCGGCCCGACGAGGCGTTCCGGGGGCTGCTGGCGGTCTGCCCGATCAGGCTCGATCTCGACGTTCCCGCGGCCCTCCCCCGCCAGGGCAACGCCTACTTCAGCAGCTCCGATGCCGCGTTCATGGACCGCCGGCAGGCGAGCCGCCAGTTCGGCCGGATCAGGACCGGGCAGGTGGGGGTCAGGGGTGGCTGGCGGGTCTACTCCAGCGGGCCCGGCATCTACATCAACCAGCTGATCTCGAATGTGCTCGGCCTCCGGACGCACTTCGACGAGATGGCGCTGGACCCTGTGCTGCCCAGGCGCGCCGACGGGCTGACGTTCGATTTCGAGTTCGAGGGCCATGCGGTCCGCTATCTCTACCACGTCGCCGGCGACGGCTTCTCACCACGGGAAGTCCGCGTCAACGGCCGGCCACTGTCCGGCGGCCGGTACGCGGACAACCCCTACCGGCCGGGCGGCTTCCACATCTCGAGACGCGCCTTCGGCGAGGCGCTCGATCGGGACGAGAACCTCGTCGAGATCTACATCTGAGCTGCGCACGCGACGGCCGGTCTCAAGCTGGGCGCCTAAGACGCAGCGGGTCGTCGCGCGGCGCAGATGACCGACCGTCATGACGCGGCGGTCTCGGGCCCACACACTGGCGTCAGGTCCATGCCCTGGGGACCCGGAGCGGCCACGACGCGCCTGACCCGCGTCGAGTCCAGGCCGCACCAATCCCTTCCTGGCGAAGGAGATGACCGTGGACACCGTGAAGCTCGCCACCAAGCGGTCGTTCACGACCGATGAGGCGCGTGCAATTGCCGCCAAGCTGGGAATCGACTTCGGCGCGCTGGGGTGCGATCTCGAGCAGTTCCGAATGGGGCTTGGCGTCGAGCTCGAACATGGGCCCAGAGACCCGGAGACCGATGTCAGCGGGAACG
>DAITNC010000173.1:0-2407 GCA_036834865.1 Candidatus Limnocylindrales bacterium
CCGGCGACCCCGTGATCGGATGGCACGATCAGGATCGTTGTCGCGGAGCGTGGAAACGCGGCGAATCGCGAGGTTGGCCGCGATTCGGAGCACGCCACGGCTCCGGACGATCGGCTCAGCCGATAACCCGGACAACCCGGACCCTGCTGGCCCTCGAAGCCCGGCGCGAACCGGGCGGGGAGCCCGGGCGTGAAGCGGGCGGGAAGCCCGGGCGCGAACCGGACGGGCCGGCACACACGGTGGGGCCACGGCGCGGCGACCGAATCAGCGCTGCTGGCGCGGCGGCCCCGGATCCGGTAGCATCGGAAAAACCCCGGAGGAGCGCGGCCCATGGCGAAGTATGTCTTTGTGACCGGAGGGGTCACCTCCTCCCTCGGGAAGGGCATCACCGCCGCCAGCATTGGTCGCCTGCTCAAGGCGCGCGGCATCTCCGTCTCCGTCCTCAAGCTGGATCCGTACATCAACGTGGATCCGGGGACCATGTCGCCGTACCAGCACGGCGAGGTCTTCGTCACCGACGACGGCGCAGAGACGGACCTGGACCTGGGCCACTACGAGCGGTTCATCGACGAGAACCTCTCGCAGCTCTCGAACGTGACCACCGGCCGGATCTACCAGGCGGTCATCGCCAAGGAGCGCCGCGGCGACTACCTGGGCGGCACCGTCCAGGTGATCCCGCACATCACGAACGAGATCAAGGAGCGGATCCAGCGCGTCTCGCGCGACGGCGGCGCCGACGTCGTCATCATCGAGGTCGGCGGGACGGTCGGCGACATCGAGAGCCTGCCCTTCCTCGAGGCGATCCGCCAGATGCGCAAGGACGTTGGCCGCCAGAACGTGGTCTACGTCCACGTCACCCTGCTGCCGGCCCTCCAGGCCACGGGCGAGCTCAAGACGAAGCCCACCCAGCACTCCGTGAAGGAGCTGCGGGGGATCGGCATCCAGCCCGACGTCATCATCCTGCGCTCGGACCACCCGGTCAGCGACGAAATCCGGGAAAAGATCGCACTCTTCACGGACGTGGCCGTTGACGCGGTCATCCCGGCCGTTACCGCCGACACGATCTACGAAGTGCCGCTCCTGTTCGAGGAGTCCGGCCTCGGCGACCTCCTGGTGCGCGACCTTGGCCTGGGGGAATCGGCCGCGGCGCCGGACCTGGAGCGCTGGCGCCGGCTGGTCGAGCTGATCAAGCGCCCGAAGCCGGAGCTGGAGGTCGCGCTCGTCGGGAAGTACATCGAGCTTCCGGACGCGTATCTCTCCGTGACCGAGTCGCTCAAGCACGCGGGCTGGGCCAACGGCGTGGACGTGAAGGTCCGCTGGGTCAACTCCGAGACGCTGACCGCCGAGAACGTGGACGAGGCGCTCGCCGGCGCGACCGCGATCCTCGTGCCCGGCGGCTTCGGCCACCGCGGGATCGAGGGCAAGGTCCTCGCTGCCCGGTATGCGCGCGAGCACCGTGTCCCGTACCTGGGCCTCTGCCTTGGGCTGCAATGCGCGGTCATCGAGTTCGCGCGTGCCCTGACGGGCTCGGACGACGTGAACTCGACCGAGTTCGACATGTTCACCGCGCACCCGGTGATCGACTTCATGCCGGACCAGCGGGACCTGGAGGAGAAGGGCGGGACGATGCGCCTGGGGCTCTACCCGGCGCGCCTGGCCCCGGGCTCCAAGGCCCATGCGGTCTACGGCGACGAGGTGGTCTACGAACGCCACCGCCACCGCTTCGAGGTGAACAACCGCTATCGAGCGCTCCTGGAAGGAGCGGGGATGATCCTGTCCGGCCAGTCGCCGGATGGACGGCTCGTGGAGATCGTGGAGCTGCGCGACCACCCGTGGTTCGTCGCCAGCCAGTTCCACCCGGAGTTCAAGAGCCGGCCCGAGCGGCCGCATCCGCTGTTCGACGGCTTCATCGCCACGGCCGTGGCCCTGCGCGACGGCCGCGAGCCGTCATTCCGGGCTCGCGATGTCGAGACCCAGGCACCGGCGGCGCGCTCGGCCACGCCGCCAGATGTCGTTGAGCCGCTCCGCAGCGCCTGACCTCGCGATCATGCCGTCCCTCGGCAGTCGAGCCATCGTCGGCTTCTGCGCGTCGATCGGGCTGGCCATCCGGCCGCTGATCACGCTGTTGCGAGCGCTGGCCGACAGGCTCTGAAACGCTCTCCGGCGCCGAGACGACGTAGACTCATCGCCACGAACATCACATGGAGCCTGCCCACATGAAGCTCTTCCTCGACACCGCCGACATCGATGAGATCCGGACCGCCGTCCGCTGGGGCGTGATCGACGGCGTCACCACGAACCCCAGCCTCTACGCGCGGGTCGGCGGCTCGTACGACGACGTCCTGCGCGAGATCTGCAAGCTCACGCCCGGGCCGGTCAGCGCCGAGGTCATTGCCGACGACGTGGA
>DAITNC010000174.1:0-2200 GCA_036834865.1 Candidatus Limnocylindrales bacterium
TCAACATCCCGGTCGACGAGCTGACCGCCGTCCACCTCCTCTCCAACTACTTCCGGCAGAAGGCGCTGACCGACATCGTGGTGGTCACGGACCTGGGCTTCGCCAAGCGCGCCCGGACCTTCGCCGAGCTGCTGGACGCGCCGCTCGCGATCATCGAGAAGCGCCGCGTCGGCAACCTCGACCGGGCCGAGCTGCTGAACGTCATCGGCGACGTCCGCGGGCGCCGGGCGATCATCGTTGACGACGAGATCGACACCGCGGGGACGCTGATGGAGATCGTGCGGGCGCTGGTCCGGGAGGGCGTCGAGGATGTCTGGGCCTGTGCGACGCACGGGATCCTGTCCGAGGGCTCGGTGGACCGGATCGCGGGCTCCCCCATCCGCGAGCTGGTGCTGACCGACTCGGTGCCGCTCCCGCCCGAGAAGCGGATCCCCCAGATCACGACGCTCTCCGTGGCGCCCCTGATCGGCGAGGCGATCCGCCGGATCCATCGCGGCGAGTCCGTGGGCGCGCTGTTCAGCAGCGAGGCGTCGCTGACGCAGGAGATGATCCTCTGGGAGGATGGCGTGGAGCAGACGCTGGACTCGCGGACCGGCGCGATCCTGCCGCCGCAGCACCTCACGACGCGCCATGATCCCGATCACGTCGTCGACACCGCCGGCCCGACGCCGGCCCGCACGTTCGGAGAGCGATGACCCTCCAGCTCCATCAACCCGACGGCCAAGGCGGCCTCGAGCCCCGCACCGAGACGCCGAAGGACTGGCGCACCCAGCTGCGTTCGCCGCGCTGGAACGTGTCGCGGCTGGCGAACCGGGAGATGAACCCGACCCGAACGTGGGTGTCGGTCCTCTTCTGGCTGGTGCTGGGCGCCCTGACCTTCGTGCTCCTGTTGGCCGGGTACGGCACCGGGTTCTGGAAGTAGCCCGGCGCGCGGTCGCGGAGCCCGCCCCGGCAGCCGGGGCGTGACGGGCCCCCGCAGGTACCCCCGCCTATACTGACCGTCCCATGGTGTTCGGCTTCCTCTCCCGTTTCGTCGATTCCAATGACCGCGAGATCCGGCGCGTCCAGCCCCTGGTGGACGCCGCGAACGCGCTCGAGCCCGAGCTCCAGGCCGAGTCCGAGGCGCAGGTCCGGGCGCGCATGGACGAGATCCGGGCCGAGCTGGCGGAGCTCCAGGCCGGCTTCGGTCCGACCCCCGACGAGCTCGAGGAGGACGACTCCGCGCGCCGGCGCGACCTCCAGACGGCGCGCCTGGCAAAGGAGACCGCGCAGCTCCAGGCGGCGCTCGACGACGTCCTGCCGGAGGTCTTCGCCGCAACCCGGGAGGCGATGCGCCGGACGCTCGGCATGCGCCACTTCGACGTCCAGGTGATGGGGGCGGCCGTGCTCCACCAGGGCAGGATCGCCGAGATGAAGACCGGCGAAGGCAAGACGCTCGTCGCGCCGATGGCCGCCATCCTCAACGGGCTGACCGGTCGGGGCGTGCACGTCGTGACGGTGAACGACTACCTCGCCCGCCGCGACGCCCAGTGGATGGGTCCGACCTTCCACTTCCTCGGCGTCTCGCTCGGAATCGTGGTCGGCGAGGAAGCCTATGTCTTCGAGCCCGGCTACCCGACCACCGACGAGCGGCTGATCAACCTGCGCCCGTGCCCGCGCCGGGAGGCATACGCGGCCGACGTCACGTACGGCACGAACCACCACTTCGGGTTCGACTACCTGCGCGACAACCTGGTCACGGAGATGGACCAGCGCGTCCAGCGCGGCCACTACTTCGCGATCGTCGACGAGGTGGACAACATCCTCATCGACGAGGCGCGCACCCCGCTGATCATCAGCGGCCAGGCCGAGGAGTCGGCGGACCTGTACTTCCAGTTCGCCCGACTCGTGCCGCGCCTTCGGGACCGGCCCGAGGGCGACGAGGAGGGCGGCGACTACTTCGTCGACCTCAAGGACCGCGCGGTCTCGCCGACGGAGGAGGGGATCGACAAGATCGAGCAGTGGCTCGGCGTCAAGAACCTGTACGACGATCCGCGGCTGACCCGCTACTTCGACGCGGCGCTCAAGGCCCACGCACTCTACAAGCGCGACCGCGACTACATCGTCCGGGATGGCGAGATCGTGATCGTCGACGAGTTCACCGGGCGCCAGATGCCCGACCGGCGCTGGAGCGAGGGCATCCACCAGGCGATGGAGGCCA
>DAITNC010000175.1:0-2167 GCA_036834865.1 Candidatus Limnocylindrales bacterium
TCGTCACTTCCCCGGGCGCAAGCCGCGGCCCCCCGCCCACGAGCGCGGCATAGGAAGCCGTGTGGTGGGGCGCCCGGAAAGGCCGCCTCGTCAGGAGGCTCCGGACCGGCCCCTCCCCTGCCACCGAGGCGATGACCGTCGCCTCGTACGCCTCGGCCGGGTCGAGTGGCGGGAGAAGCCCGGGGATTGTCCGCGCGAGCAGGGTCTTGCCTGAGCCCGGCGCGCCGATCATGAGCAGCGCGTGGCCGCCCGCGACGGCGATCTCGAGCGCGCGCCGCGCCTCCGCCTGGCCGCGAACATCGGCGAGGTCCGGCCAGCCCTCATCGGTCGGCGCCGGCGAGGGCCTCGTGTCCGCTTCGTCAGGGATCAGCTCGGCGCGCGTCATCGGCCCACGCCCGCGCACGCGCCGGCCGCGCACGAGCTCCACGGCGTGGCCCAGGGAGGCTGCCGGCAGGGCCTCGATCCCGGGGACGAGACGCGCCTCGTCGAGCGCGTCGGCCGGCACCACGACTCGACCAGCGCCGCGCCGCGCGAGCGCGGCGATCATGGGAAGCAGGCCCGGAACCGGCCTGACCTCTCCGCCGAGTCCCAGCTCCCCGAGCATTGCCCAGCGCCCGCGGGGGTGAACCTGCTCGGAGCCGACGAGGACCGCGATCGCGATCCCCAGGTCCAGCGCCGAGCCCGCCTTCGGCACGTCGGCCGGGGCGAGGTTCACGGTGATCCGGCGGGGCGGGTGGACGAATCCGGCGTTGCGAAGCGCGCCGCGAACCCGCTCTCGCGACTCGCGGAGCGCCGCGTCCGCGAGGCCGACGATCGTGAAGCCCGGCAACCCGGGCGCCACGTCCACCTCGATCCGCACGGGGCGGCCCTCGAGACCTCGAAGCGTCGCGGCGAGCACGGTTGCGAGCATGGCCGCCACGGTAGGCGCGCTGCCTCACCCGCTGGCCAACTGCCGCTTCACGGCGGCTTATCGCCTTCGCGTCGATCGCCCCGCCGCGTGGCGGGCCGGCTCCCGCCGTCAGCGCGCGGGCACCACCAGGGCGGTTCCCTTCGAGACGTGCGGATGCTTGTCGACCGCGCGCGCAAAGTCGTGGAACGAGCGGCCCAACGGCGAGTCCGCCTTCGCGAACATGACCGGTGCGCCCGAGTTGAGGGCGCTGATCGCGCCCCGGTACTCGTTGATGATCTGGTGCTCGATGGTCCGCTTGAGCGCGCCCTCGGCGTTCTTGACGCTGATGCCGGTGAATGCGTTCGACCGGTTCAGCAGGAGCTTCACCCGGTCGTCCTCGTAGCCGATCCGGCCCAGCGTCTCGAGGACGAGGCGCACGTTCTTGAGGCAGGAGAGATCCGCCGTCATCACCACGAAAAGCGTGTCCGCCGCGTCGAAGATCCCGAGATTCGTGTCGTCGAGACGCTTGTCGACGTCCACCACGACGTAGTCGTACACCCCCCGGAGCGTCTCGATGATGCGCGTGATGTGCTCCTTGGAGACGAGCTCCGCCGTCTCCGGGGAGGGCGGGGCGAGCAGCAGGTCGACTCCCGAGTCGTGCTTGACGACGACGTTCCGGAGCAGGTCCGCGTCGATCGACGGGGCGGTCACGACCTCCACCACGCTCCGGCGGTCGAGGCCCAGGTCCAGGAAGACCCGGTGGTCGCCGAACTGGAGGTTGGCGTCGAACAGGCAGACCTTGCGTCCCAGCTCTCGATGCAGCGCGATTGCCGTGTTGATCGCGATCGTCGTGGTCCCGACGCCGCCCTTGGCGCCGTAGAACGCGAGGACGCGGCCCATCGGCGGCCGGCCCACGACGAGGTCCCGCGGCGCGAACCGCGCCAGGAGGCTCTTGATCCGCGCCAGCAGCTCGGCCGGGTGGAACGGCTTGACCAGGTAGTCGTCCGCGCCGGCCCGGAGGCCGCGGATCTTCTGCTCGACCTCGCTCTCGGCGGTGAGCATGATGATCGGGACGTGGCCGGAGGCTCCCTCCTCGGCCCGGATCTTGGCGGCCACCTGGTAACCGTCGAGCTTCGGGAGCATCACGTCGAGAAGCACGAGGGCGGGCGGATCCTCCGCCCAGAGCCTGAAGCCCTCCGCGCCGTCGCCGGCGACGACGACTTCGTAGCCTTCCTGCTTGAGCGTGAAGCTCAGGAGGCGCTGGACGTTCGGGTCGTC
>DAITNC010000176.1:0-2058 GCA_036834865.1 Candidatus Limnocylindrales bacterium
GGCAGCGCAGGGCTTCCATCGCGATCTCGACGTTCCGCTCGACGTTCCACGCGTCGGCGGCGTTGATCCGGTCCTCGAGCGCGCCCTGCTGCAGGCCGATCGCCTCGTAGTCGGCCTCCGGGTCGGACCATTGCGCCATGACGGCGTTGTACTGGTCCAGTAGCGCCTGGACTTCATGGACGCCGTCCATGACGTTGCCCTTGACGTCCTTCGCCGGGTCGAGCTGCGGCTCCTGGCTCAGGTAGCCGACGGTGAAGCGCGGGGTCAGGCGTGCCTCGCCGGTGAACCCGTCGTCGAGGCCGGCCATGATCCGCAGCAGGCTCGACTTCCCCGCACCGTTCGGGCCGATGACCCCGATCTTCGCGCCCGGGAAGAACGAGATCGAGATGTCCTCGAGGACCGTCCGATCAGGCGGGTAATGGCGGGCAAGCTTGTAGGTGCTGTAGATGAACTCGGCTGGCATGGCCGCTCAAGCGTACCGGCCCGGAGCCGCGCATGGCGGCGCCCCTCGTCTCGCCTCAACGCCGCTGATCTTCCCGGGCGGTCACGGCGGCTTCCTCGGTGACGAGTACGGCCAGCCCGGGGATCCGGATGGCTTCGCCGCGAAGCTACGCGAGGTCCTCGCCCGGGCGTGACGAATGAGCGGCGAGCGCCGCTCGCATCACGGCGCGGTCCGGCTCGATCCCCGTCCAGAGTCGGAAGCCTCGGGCGCCCTGGTTGACGAGCATGCCCTGGCCATCGAGCGTTCGAAGGCCTGCCGCGCCGGCCTCGCGCAGGAGCCTGGTCAGCGGCGGGTGAACCACGACATCGGCAACCAGCGGCCCTGCGGCGCGGGAGAAGTCAAGCTCCGGGCCGGCATCGGGGTCGTTGAGGCCGAGCGAGGTCGCGTTGACGACCAGGTCGACCGCCGCTCCGATCTCGATGGGCGCCGACCAGGATCGAACGCTGCTGCTGGCCGTCGTTCGGTCGGCGATCAGGTCGGCCAGCACGCGGGCCCGGGTCGCGTCGCGGTTCACGATCTCGATCGACCGGGCGCCGGCGAGGGCCAGCTCCACGGCGACCGCACGCGCCGCCCCGCCCGCGCCGAGCAGGCAGACGCGGAGTCCCTTCGGGTCCACGACGGCCTCGAGCGACTCGAGAAATCCCTTGCCGTCCGTGTTCTCGCCGAGCCACCCGCCACCCTCGGCGATCACGCAGTTGACGGCGCCGATGAGGGCAGCCGCTTCGGTCAGGCGATCCATGTGCCCGACGACGGCAACCTTGTGGGGCACGGTGACGTGGAAGCCTCGGAACCCGAGCGCTGCGAGCCCCGCAACGGCCGGCGCCAGCCGTTCGGGCAGCACGTCCATCGAGACATAGCGCCAGTCGAGGCCGTGGTGCGCGAAAGTCGCCTCCAGCATCGGGCCGGTGGGATTCCCGGCCACGGGGTGACCGATTAACCCGACGAGCGAGGGCATCTCTCCGGTCGACGCAGGTACGGACACGGTGGTCTTGGCCTCCAGGTGGATCAGTCGGACAGGTGATTGGAGTCCAGGGAGTCTGGCATGCGGAGAGCGAAGCTTCTCCAACTGTAAGCCGCGGTGCAGACATCCAGACGAGTCTGCACATGGATGGGCGATCTTCTGGCTTCGCCCGGTCAGTATTCGCGACTACCGGGGGTACACTCCCCGAGAGGCCGAACGTCTCCGGCGCATCGTCACCGCCAACCGCGCAAGCCTCCTGAGGCAATGGGATGAGTTCTTCCATCAGCCGCCCGGATAGGTACCCACTGGCCGCGTCCGTCGCCGTGGATCGCGCTCGCCTGCACGTCGCCCTGCGGGATGGACGAGAGCTTTCGGTGCCCGTCGTGTGGTTCGACTGGCTGGCCGAGGCCAGCGACGAGCAGCGGGCAGACCATCAGATCATCGAGGATGGCCAGGGCATCTGGTGGGAACAGCTCGACGAAGGCGTGTCCGTACCCGGCTTGTTCGGGCTCTCCCACACGTGAGACGTGATCACGTCGGTGCCGCGTCGGCATGACGACGAGGCGCGTGGCCTGGCGGCGTTCCGACGACGTGC
>DAITNC010000177.1:0-1993 GCA_036834865.1 Candidatus Limnocylindrales bacterium
GCATGATCGGTGGCCGCCGGCCCCTCCAGGGCCGCAAGATCGGGGACCGGCGCGTTCGCGTGGATCGCCCGCACTCCCCGTACTTCCGCTATACCGGCCCGGGCCAGCTGACGGCCAAGGAGTCGACGCTGGAGCCGAAGAGCGGCGGCGGGCGGGCGGTCGAGCGTACCCGCAGGTTGCTCTTCGGCCGGCGGCTCGCGAGCGAAGAGGAGGTGCTCGAGCGCCTCCCGAAGAAGCTCGCCCTCCCGATCTTCAGCTCCGATGCCGTCTCGTCCTCCGCCTATGCCCCGGATGAGATCCTCATCGCCCTCTTCGCCGGCGGCGTCGTTGCGCTCCAGTTCTCCGTCGAGATGGCGCTGGCGATCGCCCTCATGCTCGCCGTCGTCTCGACCTCGTACCGCCAGGTCTGTCGGGCCTACCCGTCGGGCGGCGGGGCGTATGCCGTGGCGAAGGAGAACCTCGGCCAGGTCTTCGGGCTCATCGCCGCTGGCGCCCTGATGATCGACTACGTGATGACGGTGGCTGTTTCCACCGCCTCGGCAGTCGCCCAGGCGTACTCGGTCTGGCCGGGCCTCTACGACTGGCGGATCGAGATCGGGATCGTCTCGATCGCCCTCATCACGATCGGCAACCTGCGGGGGCTTCGCGAGTCGGGCAACATCTTCGCGCTGCCGACCTACGTGTTCGTCGGGATGGCGCTGCTGATGATCGGGCTCGGCCTCGCCCGGGCCATGACCGGCCAGCTTCCGAGCCCGCCGATTCCACCGCAGGTCCCGGTGCCGGGGGCGGAGGCGCTCACGATCTTCCTGCTTCTGCGCGCCTTCGCCGGGGGCTCGGTCGCCCTCACCGGCGTGGAGGCCATCGCCAATGGGGTCCCTGCCTTCAAACCGCCGGAATCGCGGAATGCAGCTAACACGATGACGATCATGGCGGTCCTCCTGGGCGTCCTCTTCGTCGGCTTCATGTTCCTCGCCGACGTGATGGGCCTCCGCCCGGCGGTCGCGGGCGGCGGGCCGACCGCGATCGCCCAGCTGGGAGGCGCCATCTTCGGCGACGGCACACCGCTCTTCGTCGCCCTCCAGGTCGCCACCGCGCTCATCCTGTTCCTGGCGGTCAACACGAGCTTCAACGCGTTCCCGCGCCTGGCCGCGATCCTTGCCGGTGACGGTTACATGCCCCGCCAGTTCAGCTTCCGCGGCGACCGGCTGGCATTTTCCTACGGCATCGTCATCCTGGCCGGCGTCGCCGGGCTGCTCCTCATCGTGTTCCAGGGCGACACACACCTCCTCATCCCGCTCTACTCGGTCGGCGTCTTCGTCTGCTTCACGCTCTCGCAGATCGGGATGGTCCGCCACTGGATCGCCGACCGCGGGTCGGGCTGGTGGTGGCGGGCGGCGATCAACGCGTTCGGCGGCCTCCTGACCCTCGTCGTCCTCCTGGTGGTCTCGAGCGTGAAGTTCGCCGGTGGAGCATGGCTCGTCCTTGTCCTGATCCCGGTGCTCGTGCTGCTTTTCTGGTTCATTCATCGGCAGTACGCGACATCCAGCCGCGAGCTCGCGCTGCGCCCGGACCAGGTCATCTCGCCACTGCACCGCGAGGAACGAGTGGTCGTCCCGATCAACGGGCTGAGCCGGTCGGTCGTCCAGGCGGTCAACGTGGGCCGGGCGATCTCCGCCGACATACGAGCCGTCCTCGTCGTCGATGACCACGCGTACGCGGAATACGTCCGCGAGCAGTGGGCGCGCCAGGTGCCCGGCGTCGCGCTGGTCGTCGTCGAGTCGCCGTACCGCGCGCTGACCGGGCCGTTCCTCGCCTACCTGGACGTGCTGGACCAGGCCTGGACGCCGGACAAGGATGCGCCGATCACGTTCGTGGTCATCCCCGAGTACGTCCCGCGCCACTGGTGGGAACGGATGCTGTACAACCAGTCGACGAACCAGCTCCGTCGTGCGCTGCTGGGCCGCCCGAACACCGTCATCACGAACGTCCCCTA